>SLKT01000204.1 GCA_007134485.1 Wenzhouxiangella sp.
AGACGGAAGAGGGAAGACGGAGACCGGCGGTTGTCGTGTTTTCCTTGCGCCTTGAACCTTGGGCCTTGAGCCTTGAGCCTTTTCCGTAAACCGTTATCGGACCCTGCCCCGTGAATCCTCCCCAACCGACTACTGACCACTGACCACCGACCACCGTCTCACGCCTTCCGTCTTCCCTTCACACCCAAACCGGGTACCATCGGCCATTGAGCCTGATGAACCGCGCAATGCCCCGTGAGTAATTCCAGACAACTGATCCTGGCTTCGGCCTCGCCCCGCCGCAGCGAGCTACTGGCCATGTTCGGGCTGAAATTTGTCGTGCAGCCGGCCGATATCGATGAGCGGCGCCTGGAGGACGAATCGGCGCGTGAGCACGTCGGACGGGTGGCCCTGGACAAGGCACGAGCCGTCGCGCAAGTACATTCCGATGCCTGGGTGCTGGGATCGGACACCGCCGTGGTCCTCGAGAATGAATCCCTGGGCAAGCCGGTCGATTCCGGCCATGCCGCCGCCATGCTGAGGGCGTTGTCGGGAAGGGCTCATGAGGTGATGTCGGCAATGGCCCTGGTCGGACCCGAAGGTGCCGAGTTGCAGGCGCTCAACGTCACCCGGGTCGAGTTCGGCGAATTGTCGCGCGACTGGATTGACGCCTATATTGAAAGCGGTGATCCCATGGACAAGGCCGGGGCGTACGGGATCCAGAATCAGGCCGGCACTCGGATACGCCGGATCGATGGCAGCTATTCAGGAGTGGTTGGTCTGCCGCTGTATGAGACTGGTGAGCTGCTGCGAGCCGCCGGGCTGATTGCCTGAGTATGCGCACGCGGTACACTATCGGCCCCGACAAGCAATTGCCTGAGTGGCCGCCTGTGCGGCGGAGTGGCCCGATTTGAGCGACGAAATTCTGATCAACGTAACCCTGACCGAGAGTCGTGTGGCCCTTGTCGAGAACGGCATGCTGCATGAGCTGTACGTCGAGCGTGTCGACGATGTCAGTTTTGTCGGCAACATCTACATGGGCCGGGTCGAGCGAATTCTTCCGGGCATGCAGGCAGCTTTTGTCAATATTGGCCTGGATCGAACCGCATTTCTGCATGCCAGTGACATCGCACCGCGTCGGCCTGAGCTCGATGCCAATGGTGACCCGGAGCCCGTGCCGCCCATTTCGGGCCTGATCGAGCAGGGGCAGGATCTGGTGGTTCAGGTCATCAAGGACCCACTCGGCAGCAAGGGCGCCCGGCTGACCACCCAGCTAAGCGTGCCATCGCGCTATCTGGTGCTATTGCCCAAGGTCGACAGTATCGGGGTTTCAGTTCGTATCGAGATCGAGGAAGAGCGTCAGCGTTTGCGTGATCTGCTTTCCAGCCTGACCAATTCGGAGGCCAGGGCGGGCTACATTCTGCGCACCAATGCCGAGGGCATCGACAAGGAAGCGCTGGCCAAGGATCTCGAGTTCCTGCGCCGTCTGTGGCAACGGATCGAGACTGACATGCAGACGGCCCGACCCGGTCAGTGCATCTACGAGGACTTGTCATTGCCCTACCGCGCGTTGCGTGACCAGATGCATGCCGGTGTCGACAAGGTACGAATCGATGACCTCGGGGTCTGGAGGCGGGCGCAGAAATTTGCCGGTGACTTCTTCCCGGACTGGGTTGATCGGCTTGAGTATTACAGCGGCTCGGGACCGCTTTTCGACCTTTACGGCGTCGAGGACGAAATCACCCGGGCACTCAACCGCAACGTGCCCCTCAAGTCAGGGGGTCATCTGACCATCGATCAGACCGAGGCCATGACCACGGTCGATGTCAATACCGGCGGCTATGTTGGCTTTCGCAACCTTGAAGAGACCATCTACAAGACCAATCTTGAAGCGGCACAGGCCATTGCCCGTCAGCTTCGATTGCGCAACCTTGGTGGCATCATCATCATCGACTTCATCGACATGACCGACTCCGATCACAAGCGCCAGGTGCTCAGGACCCTGCAGCGGGCACTGGCGCGTGATCATGCCCGCACGTCCGTTTCGGAAATCTCGTCGCTGGGGCTGGTCGAGATGACCCGCAAGCGAACCACCGAAAGTCTCGAGCACCGTTTGTGCGAACCGTGCCCGTCTTGCAACGGCAAGGGGCGGATCAAGAACGTGGAAACGGTTTGCGCCGAGATCTTTCGCGAAATCCTGCGCGCCGTTCGCCAGTTCGAAACCGGTCAGCTGCGTGTCATGGCCGCCCCGCCGGTGGTCAATCGCATCCTCGAGGACCATCATCGCTCGATCGCCGAGTTGACCGAGCAGTTGGGCACCAGCATACAGTTCCAGCCCGAAGATCACTACGGCCAGGAACAGTACGACGTCGTACTGCTTTGACCGGGATCGGCAAGTCATCTCGCCTGCGCTACTGGCTGCGCCAGGTTGGTGCGCTGCTTCTGACCACAGCGGCGGTCCTGATCATTCTGACTGCCGTTGTGGTCGGCATTGGTCGAGCGCTGATTCCCTATGCGGATCACCTCCGTCCGTGGCTGGCCGAGCGTATCTCCGAACGGGTCGATCAGGATGTTCACATCGACCGTGTGCAGGCCGACTGGCCGCGCTTGACGCCTCAGTTGAAACTTTTCGGCCTGCGCCTGGGAGATGCCGATGAACCGGTCCTGGAAATCGACGAAGCCCGACTGGAAATCCATCTTCCCGACTTCATCAGCGCCCAGCGCAATCCGGTGCGCCTGATCGTACTCGGGCTGGATCTGGTTTTGGCCGAGGATGCCGACGGTCAATGGGGAATACGCCTTGAAGGTGGTGCGCAGGTGGCCGAGCGGCCCATGCGTGAGCAAATGCTGGCCGGAGATTTGCTTATCCGCCAGGCCCGGCTTCAGGTCAAACCGAGGGAGTTGCCGGAGTTTTCGGCGCGTCTGGTCGAGGGTGAGATTCGTCGACGCGGGGACCAGACCTTTGTTCAGGGGCATGTGGAGCCGCTTGATCGCGAGGCTGGCGAAATTCGTATCGATGTGCTGCTGTCGCACCCGTCCGATCACTGGGAGCGGCTCGAGGCGCATGCGGTGGCCGAGCGCCTTGAGCTGGCTGCATGGATGGGCGATGAGCGGTTGGCCGATGGGGTTGAATTGAATCTGGAGGCTTGGGGGGAGTGGGCCGCTGGGGACGGCGCACGAATCGATCTGGACCTGGATGTGTCGAATATCGGCGCTGATGGCAAAGTCCTAAGTTCCAGGTGGCTGTTGTCCCGTCAGCAACGGCGCAGCCAGATCGAGTTACTCCACCTGCAGTCGTCTGATGGCAATGACGATGTCCTGGCCTCGGGCGTGGCTTTGGCCCGTGATGGCCCAGCCTGGGCGCTGGCCATCGATGAACTGGATCTTGGGGCCTTGCATGACTTGTTGAAAGAACCACTGGGCTGGCTGCCTTACTTTCCATCGCAACTTGGCGGTCGTATCAGTGAACTCGAGGCCGGTTGGCAGTCCCGAAGCGGCCTGTATCACTTGACGGGAACGCTCGGCGGATTGAACGTGAGCTTGCCGGATCCGCTGCCGAGCGTGGCGGGGCTTGATGTCGACATGGCGTTGGCCGGTGACCGTGCCCTGTTGCGTCCCGGGGGACAGCCAACACTTGATTGGCCGGCGCTGTTGCGAGAGTCGGTGTCATTGGACACGGTCGATGGTGAGCTGTTGCTGTCTCCCGACAGTATCGAGTTCCGGGCGCTGGAGATCGAGAACGAATTTACCCATGGATTGGCTGATGGCTGGATCTATCGTGGCCCTGAGCGACCGTTCCTTGATTTCACTATCGACGCCCGACGGGTCAGTCAAGTCGACCCCAGGCCTTACCTGCCGCCGCGCTACATTCCCGAAAACGCCATGCAATGGCTGGACGACTCACTCAAGTGGGTTGAGTACGGTCAAGGCGTTGTCGTGTTGCACATGCGTGCCGGCAAGAAAGCGCGGGAACTCCAGGACGGTGATTTCCAGGCCAGTATCGATTTCTCCGGCGCCCGAATCGACTATTGGCCGGGCTGGCCGGAGGCGAGAGACCTCGAGGGGCGGGCTGAGTTTATCGGTTCATCGCTCGCTGGCCGAGTCGATTCCGGCAGGCTGGGCGCGGTGCCGGTCAGCGCGTCCTCGCTGTCGATTGCCGAGTTGACCGAGCCGGAGATGGTGCTCGATCTTGAGGCGGAATCGGTTGAGTCGGCGGATGTCGCCGAACTGCTCGGTTCCATCCCGGAGGCCGACTGGGAGGCCATTCTTGAACCCATGCGCTGGTCCGGTCCGGCATCGGTCAGCACGCGCATCAAGCTGCCGTTTCGCGACATGGAGGGCTGGTGGATCGGGGGCCACGCTTTGCTTGAGCACAATCAGTTGATGCTGCCGGTCATTCCACTGGAGTTTGTGAATTTGAGTGGACGAGTCGATTTCGACCGAGACCAGATTGGCCCGGCCACGGTGACGGCCGGTCACGAGGAAGATCCCGAAGAATTCTCGGTCAGCGCGGCGCTGGCCCGACCGGGTTGGCTGCAAGTCGAGGCCAACGCCAATCCGGCGCGCCTGTTTCCCGATCAGTCGCCGTTGTCGATTGCCGAGCGGTTTCTGGATGGGCGCTCGCGGTTTCATTACGACCTGCGAGCCGATGACGACGGATTATTGCGTCATGAACTCGAAAGCGACCTGGAAGGGTTATCGATCAATTTGCCCGCGCCGCTTCGAAAACGCTCCGCTGATACCTGGCCGACACGGTTTGAGGTTCGTGCTGCTCCAGAGGCCACATCGCTAAAGCTGAGGGTTGATCCACTGATCGACCTCATGGCCCGAGATAGGGGCGATGGCTGGAGCGTTGCGCTGGGACTGCAGCAGGATCGGGACGAGTTGCCCGACCAACTCGGGATTGAAGCCCGGGGGCGGATCGAAGAGCTGGCCCTGAGCGATTGGTTTGAAATGTTCCAGGACGTCGACGGGACCGGAGACGGCCTTGAGCTGCCGGTGAAGGGAAAATTGGAGCTGGGATTGCTGCAGGCATTTGGCCTGGAGTTGCCGGATATCAGTGTCGACCTGGAGCGCACAAGTGACACCTGGATCATTGGACTGGAGGGGGATCGGCTCGAAGGGCAGGTGACCGTGCCGATTCCACTGGACTCGGGCAGGGTCTTGGTGGCCGATCTGTCCCGCCTGCATCTTGAAGCGGTTGATCCGGAAGAGGATCCGGATATCGACCTCCAGCCGCTGCCCCCTCAGACGTCCGGTCAAAGTCCTCGCAACCGTCCGCCATTGCATTTGCTGGTCGAAGATTTGCGCTGGGGAACTCTCGATCTGGGGCGCGCCCGACTGGAGTCGCACGCCATCGCCGAGGGCATGGAAATCGAGTACGTGGATGTCTCCGGGCCGGATGCGCGTCTGACCGGGCGCGGGCGCTGGGTCGAGAGTGAGGATCGCATTCACAGCGAGTTTCAGGGGCGCTTGACGACCGAATCGCTCAGTGATCTGCTCGGTTCGGCCGGTTATGACTCGGGTATCCAGGCCAGCCGCGCCCAGATTGATGTCGACTTGCGCTGGCCGGGCGCACCCCAGGATTTCACCTTGCAACGACTCAGTGGAGCACTGGATCTTCAGGTTTCCGATGGTTCCATCCCCGAGGCGCGGCCCGGCGCCGGACGGCTCCTCGGGCTGGCCAGTTTCCAGGCCATTCCGAGACGCCTGATGCTGGATTTCCGAGATGTATTCGGCGCCGGGCTGAAATTCGATCGAATCGAGGGCCGTTTTGACCTGGCGGCCGGGTTCGCTCGCACCGATGGGCTTGTCATCGAGTCGCCCGCTGCCGTGATCACCATCACCGGAGATACGGACATGGCTGCGCGCCGTTACGACCAGCAGGTCGTGGTTGAACCTGGATTGGGCGCCACGTTGCCGATTATCGGCGTCCTCGCCGGAGGGCCGGCCGGAGCCGCTGCCGGATTGGTGTTGCGCCAGATCCTTGATCGGCCATTGAGTGGTCTGGCGGAAGCACGTTATGCGGTCACCGGTAGTTGGGATGACCCCAAGATCGACCTGATCGAAGCCCGGGTCGAGGCCGAAGACGGCGAAGAAGAAATCATCGATGCGCGAGAGATCGAGCAGGAAGATGATTGAATCAACCCCGGGCCGACCGAATATCCTCTTTTGACCGCACGCGCTCGCGTGCCTTGCAACCTGGATTGGACCAAAATCATGTTTGAAATTGCGCGCGCACAACTGCTGGATGCCTCCGGGCTGGGGCAGTCGGAAATCGAACTGGCCATGGGACGCCTGGCCGGGCAGGGCATCGATCTGGGAGACCTGTATTTTCAGCGCCGGGTGCGCGAGGGCTGGATGCTGGAAGACGGCAGTGTTCGACAGGGCAACTGGGATGTCGATCAAGGGGTCGGGGTTCGAGCCATTGCCGGCGCCGGAACCGGGTTTGCCTATGCCGATTCCATCAGTCTGCCGGCGCTGCTTGATGCAGCCGATAGTGCGCGTGCGATCACTCGCTCCGGAAAAACCGGTCAGGTTCGTGTTCAGCAATCGGCGCTGGCGCGCCAGCGCTATGGAGAACAGGACCCGACGGGCCAGGGGCAACCCTCGGATCGGGTCGAGCTGCTGCGCACGATCGACGCCTACGTGCGTTCGCTCGACCAGCGGGTCAGTCAGGTCAGCGTCAACCTCTCGGCCAGCCACGAGGCGATTGTCGTGGCCTCCACCGATGGCGTGTTGACGGGTGACGTTCGACCATTGGTACGTCTGGATATCCGCGTGTTGATGGAAGAAGGTGATCGACGCGAACAGGGTTTTTCCGGTGGTGGCGGACGCTTTGCGCTCGAAGATCTGATGGATCCGGAAACCTGGCAGACCTTTGCCAGTCAGGCAGTTCGCCAGGGCGCGATCAACCTGACGGCCGAGGCCGCACCGGCCGGCCACATGACCGTCGTGCTCGGTCCCGGCTGGCCGGGGGTATTGCTGCATGAGGCCATCGGGCACGGCCTGGAAGGCGATTTCAACCGCAAGGGTATTTCCGCGTTTTCCGATCGCATCGGTGAACGGGTGGCCACCGAGGAATGTACGATTGTCGACGATGGTACGCTCGAGCAGCGTCGCGGATCGCTCAACATCGACGATGAAGGCACACCGTCCGGCTGCACCACGCTGATCGAGAACGGTCGCCTGGTTGGCTACATGCAGGACAAGCTCAATGCCCGGCTGATGGGTGTTCAGCCCACCGGTAATGGTCGCCGGGAATCGTTCGCCCACCTGCCCATGCCGCGCATGACCAACACTTACATGTTACCCGGCAAGCATGATCCCGGCGAAATCATTGCCTCGGTCGAAGACGGCATCTATGCAGTCAATTTCAACGGTGGCCAGGTCGATATCACCTCGGGTAAATTCGTGTTTGCCGCATCCGAGGCCTATCGCATCAGGAATGGCAAGCTGGGGGGCGCCATCAAGGGCGCGACCCTGATCGGAAACGGCCCGGATGTGCTGACCCGGGTCGGCATGGTGGGCAATGACCTCGAGCTCGACAGCGGTGTTGGCGTGTGCGGGAAGGAAGGTCAGAGCGTGCCCGTAGGCGTCGGTCAGCCGACCCTGCGCATTGATGGTCTGACGGTCGGAGGTACGGCCTGATGGGACAAGTGCAGGCCTCCGGCATAACTGCGATCATCGACAACCCGGATCGCGAAACCGAGCTGCTGATCGGCATTGCCCAGCGTATTCTGGACCGTGCCCGGCAGGGTGGCGCCGATCAGGCCGAGGTGGGCATATCCTCCAGTCTGGCCCGCGAGGTCGGGGTGCGACTGGGTGAGATCGAGGTGCTGGAGGAGGCCCGCGATCGCGGCGTACGGGTGACCGTGTATCGGAATCATTGCTCGGGCTCGGCCTCGACCGGAGATCTTCGCCCCGATGTCATCGATGAATGCGTGGATCGTGCCCTGGCGATCGCCCGTCACACCCAGCCGGACAAGGCCTGTGGTCTGGCCAATCCCGAGTGGATGGCGCGCGAGTTTCCCGATCTGGATTTGTGGCATCCGGCGGATCTGGGAATCCAGGATCTGATTGATCGGGCGTTGATCATGGAGCAGGCCGGTCGTGATGCCGATGAGCGGATCGGCAACTCCGAAGGCGCCAGCGTATCGACCGAAGCCGGTATCGGGGTTTATGCCAACAGTCACGGATTCATCGGGTCCAGTCGTGGCACGCGCCATTCGCAAAGCTGTGTATTGATCGCCCGCGATGACAGCGGCATGCAGCGTGACTATGACTGGGACAGTTCGCGTCGATTCGAGGCACTGGCTCGACCGGAGGAGACCGGTACCGGTGCTGCGCGTCGCGTACTCAGGCGGCTCGGCGCCAGACGTGTTCCGACCGGTCCCGTTCCGGTATTGTTTGCTCCGGAGGTCGCGCGTGGCCTGATTGGACATATGGTCGGCGCGGTGTCCGGCGGCAACCTGTATCGACGCTCCAGCTACTTGCTGGATTCAGTGGGCGATGTGGTCTTGCCGGAGTGGGCAACGCTGATCGAGCAACCGCGCCTGCCTGGAGGGCCCGCCTCGGCCTGCTACGACGGCGACGGGGTGGCCACCCGCGAGTCGGCCCTGGTAGCCGACGGCAAACTGCTGCGCTACGTACTGAGTAACTACTCGGCCCGTCGCCTCGGACTCACGACCACGGCCAATGCCGGAGGCGTGCGTAACCTGACCCTGGCCGGCCCGTCGCGTTCGCCGGAACAACTGATGGCGGAAATGGATACCGGGTTGCTGATCACCGAGGTCATGGGCCAGGGCGTTAACCTGGTCACCGGCGATTACTCGCGCGGCGCGGCCGGGCTCTGGGTTGAAAACGGCGAAATCGCCTGGCCGGCCGAGGAAATCACCATCGCCGGCCACCTGCGCGACATGCTTGGCAACCTGCGTGGGGCCGGAAGCGATATTGATCAGCGCCGGAGTATTCGGGTGGGCTCGCTGCTGGTGGATCGGATGGTGGTGGCTGGGCAATGAAGCGACCACGTCGTGGTCGCGGGGAGAGGGAAAGAGGGTGAGAGAGGAAAGAGGGAAAGGCAGTGGCCAAGAGACCGTTTCCCTCTATCCCTCTCTCCCTCTACCCAACTGTTCCAATCACTGCCGAATACCCTCGACATCCAGAATGATCTCGACCACCTCCGCTTCCGGCCCGAGATCATAATCAATCCCGAAATCCGCCAGGGCGAATGAGGTGGTGCCGGTGAACCCGCGGCGGTAGCCGCCCCAGGGGTCGGTCCCGGCACCCACGTGTTCGACGTCGATCGACAGTTCATGGGTGTGTCCCATCAGGGTCAATTCCCCGGTCATCTCGTAGCGGTCACCCTCGATATGGCGAAAGCCGGTGCTGACGAAACGCGCCTCGGGATACTCCTCCACGGTCAGGAAGTCCTCGTTGCGCAGGTGATTGTCGCGCCGCTCATGGTTGGAGTCGACGCTGGCGGTGGCAATGGTGACTTCCACGCTGGAATTGGAGGGATCTTCCGGGTCGAAATTGAACTGACCCTCGAAGTCGTTGAAGCGCCCATATAGCCAGGAAAATCCGAGGTGGGAAATCTTGAACTGGATGAAGGCGTGGGCGCCGCGGGTATCGATCAGGTAGTGCTCGATACTGCCGTGATCGGTGTCATCTTCGTCGTGGTCGTCGGCCAGGGCCGGCAAGGCGAGCCCGGCAATCAGGGCCATGGTGGTGATGTGCTTGAGCATGCTTTGGTCTCCTGAAAGGAAATTAGGTGAGCCAACAGGGCATTGTTTGAAGGGTCGTAATGATGAATGGTGCCCCGCCATGATGTTGTGAAAGCATTTCGTTCAGAGTTGATTCAAGTGATTCAGGTACAGTGTAGTCATGGGCAGAATTCACGTCATGGCGTTATTGCTGCTGGCACTGGGCGTGGTGTTAAGTGTCGAGGCGCGCAGCTTTTACTGCAATGGACGCATTGTCCAGGTGGGCGATCCGATATTTCAGGTCGGTCGGGCCTGCCCAGAGCCTTTCTGGCGCGAGCACTATGATGTCCCCCTGGCGCGCGATCCCGATGGTCGGCCGATCGGCTGGGAGCGGGTCGAGGTCTGGACTCTGAATTTCGGTGACCGCCGCCTGATGCGTCGACTGGTGTTTTCCGATGGTCGCCTGACTCGCACTGAGACCCTCGGCTATGGCGTTCGCTGGAGGCCGGGTTCGCGCAGCTGCACCTGGCACGAGCTTGAAAATGCGGGCAATACAATGGCCGAAATATACGCTCGGTGCGGAGAGCCCGACCACCGTTACGACCTGTCCGTGCCCGGTCCGTACGGTTTCGCTGGCCCCTACGGCTCGGGCCAGCAGCGCGAGCGCTGGACCTACGATTTCGGCCCTCGCCAGCATGCCCGCCAACTGGAATTCGTCAACGGCCGATTGCAACGCATCGATACCCTCAGGCGTTAAGGAACCTCTGAAACGCGCTCCGCGCAGAGTTGTTCAGAGGTTCCTTAAGGAGCTACTGGTGTCGGAACTCGGAGCTGCGTTTTTTGACCAGGTTGAAGGCCATGCGGTAGGGCAGTTTGCGGGTGAGCATGGCCAGGAAGCGGTTCCAGCGGCCCGGCACCAGCATGACCGGGGCGCCGGGCTGGCCAAAGCGATTCAGGCTGGTGCGGACGACCTCGTCGGCGTTCATCCACATGTAGTTCGGCAGTCGCGAGACAATATCGCGAGTGCCGACCACATCGTGGAACTCCGAATAGGTGAAGCCCGGACACACGGCTTGTATGCACACGCCCGTATGGGCATTTTCCATGGCCAGGGATTCGGAGAAACTGATCATGAAGGCCTTGGAGGCGGCATACAGGGTATGGCCTGATGATCCGGGCACGATGCCGGCCAGCGAGGCGACATTGATGATGCCTCCACGGCCCAGGTCGCGCATGCCCGGCAGCAGGCGGTGGCTGAGCTCGGCGACCGCCGTGACCATGACTTGCAGAAAGCGGGCCTGGTCTTCCCACTCGGTCTGGTGGTAAACGCCGGCGATGGCATAGCCGGCATTGTTGATCAGCAACTCGACCGGACGGTCCCCCGATTCGAGCTCGGCGCAGATGGCGGCCGGGGCCGCAGGATCGGCCAGGTCGGCCACGATGATTTGGCACTCGGTGCCGTGGGACTGATCGAGTTTTTCAGCCAGCATTTCCAGACGCTCACGGCGCCGTGCGGTGATGGCGAGGTCATAGCCGGCTTCGGCAAGCTGGTGGGCGAATTCGGCGCCGATGCCAGCCGAGGCGCCTGTGACCAGTGCCAGGGGTCGGGTTGACATGTGATTGTCTTGCGCGCGATTGAGTGGAGTCTTATCCTACCCGGTTTGAGCCCATCAAGGGGAGTTCTGTCCGCATGCGAACCAAGCTGATTGCAGGGAACTGGAAGATGAACGCCAGCAAACCCATGGTCCGGGAACTGGTCGCCGGGATCCTGGCGCAACTGGATGCCGACCGCGATGCCGAGGTCATGGTCTTGCCGCCGTCTCCGTACCTGTCACTGGTCCACTCGCTGACCGAGTCCACACCGGTGCTGATGGGCGGGCAGGACTTGAGCGCTCATGAGTCAGGTGCCTACACCGGCGAGGTGGCCGGTTCCATGCTGGCTGATTGCGGGTGCAGCTATGTGCTGGTCGGTCACTCCGAGCGGCGCAGCCTGCACGGCGAGGGTGATGAGCTGGTGGCCGCTAAGTTTGTCGCCGCCCAGGCGTCGGGTCTGCAACCGATTCTTTGCGTCGGTGAAACCCTGGAAGAGCGCGAGGCCGGGCAGACCGAAGCAGTGGTTTCACGCCAGATACAGGCGGTGATTGACCAGGCAGGTATTGCCGCATTTGCACGCGCACTGGTTGCATACGAACCGGTCTGGGCGATCGGTACCGGTCAAACCGCCACCCCTGACCAAGCCCAGGTTGTTCATGCCGCAATCAGGGGACAGCTTGCCGCCGGGAGTGCTACAATAGGCGGCCGGGTTCGGATTTTATACGGTGGCAGCGTCAAGGCTGACAATGCCACTGAGCTTTTTGCCTGCGAGGACATCGATGGTGGCCTGATCGGCGGCGCGTCCCTGACCGCCGAATCTTTCATGGCGATTTACCGAGCAGCCTGAGTCAAAAACCCGGCGTGACAGCAATTGAGCAACCGGTCACACCGTCCCGACGGGAACGGGCGGTGGGCGTTTTGGAAAGAATTGACGAAGAGTTTTCTGACAGACAATGCTTTATACAGTCCTGATCGTATTTCATGTGGTGCTGGCCGCATCGTTGATCGCCATCGTACTGGTCCAGCGAGGTCCCGGCGCCACCATGGGCGCGGCCTTTGGAGCCGGCGCCTCGGGCACGGTGTTCGGTTCGCGCGGTTCAGCCAGTTTTCTGACCAAGACCACCAGCTGGCTGGGTGTGGCGTTTTTTGCCATTAGCCTTTCAATGGCGGTCATCGTGGCGCGTTCGGCGGGTACCGGTCCCTCTCCGGATGACCTGGGAGTGGTTGGGCAGGTCCAGACCATTCCGACCGCTGAGCAGATTGAGGAAGGCGAAGAATTCATCTTCGTTCCGGAAGGTGCCGAAGCCGAAGAGGTCGCTCCCGAGGAGGTTGTGCCGGAGGAGTTGGAGGAGGAGGACGAGTTCATGCCCGAGCCCCCGCAGGACTGAGCTCGGATTGGCCGGAATCTGATAGAACCAGAATTTTGACATTGCCGAAGTGGTGGAATTGGTAGACACGCTGTCTTGAGGGGGCAGTGGCGCAAGCCGTGCCGGTTCGAGTCCGGCCTTCGGCACCATTAAAAATCGGGAAACGTTTCGGAGGACATGCGATACTGAGTTGACTCCGATCACTTTCCCCGCAACAAGCAATGATCGCCAGGAACGGATGACCAACGCATGCTAGCCGAATATCTGCCAATCCTGATCTTTCTAACCGTGGGTCTGGGTATGGGCGCCGTGTTATTGCTTGTCGGCGGCATCCTCGGGCCTCGCAACCCGACCAGCGAAAAGCTCTCGCCTTACGAGTGCGGCTTTGAGGCCTTCGAGGATTCGCGCATGAAGTTCGACGTGCGGTTCTATCTGGTGGCGATCCTGTTCATCATCTTCGATCTCGAGATCGCATTCCTTTTCCCGTGGGCCGTGGTGCTGGATCAGATCGGCATGACCGGCCTGATCGCCATGGGCGTGTTCTTGATGATCCTGGTGATAGGGTTCATCTACGAATGGAAGAAAGGAGCGCTGGAATGGGAGTAAGTGAAATTCTCCACAACCCGCTGGTCGACGGCGAAGTCGATGACATCCTGCGCCCGGATGCCGACAACCCGCTGATCGAGCGCGGTTTCGCGACCACCAGTGTCGATGCCCTGATCAACTGGGCGCGTACCGGCTCGATGTGGCCGGTGACCTTCGGCCTGGCATGCTGCGCCATCGAGATGATGCATTCGGCCGCCTCGCGCTATGACATTGACCGCTTCGGCATGATTTTCCGGCCCAGTCCGCGCCAGTCGGATGTGATGATCGTGGCCGGCACCCTTTGCAACAAGATGGCCCCGGCGCTGCGCAAGGTCTATGACCAGATGGCCGATCCGAAATGGGTGATTTCCATGGGGTCATGCGCCAACGGTGGCGGCTACTATCACTATTCCTATGCAGTGACTCGCGGCTGTGACCGCATTGTGCCGGTCGATATCTATGTACCGGGCTGTCCGCCGACCGCCGAATCGCTGGTCTACGGCATTTTGCAGTTGCAAAAGAAGATTCGTCGCACCAACACGATCGCCCGCTCATGAGTGAATTCAGTCGCAAGAACGAGGTGCTGGTTCAGGCCCTCGATGATGTGCTTGGCGAAAAGGTGGCCTCGCTGAGCGAACACCGTGGCCAGCTGACCGCCGTCATTGCCGCCGAACACTGGCTGGACGCCGCTCACCAGTTGCGTGACGAGCCGCAGTTGCATTTCGAGCAGTTGATCGATCTGTGCGGTATTGATTACCTGGGCTACGGCGATGATGAGTGGGAAACCGCTGAGGCCACCGGCCAGGGTTTTTCCCGGGGTGTGGATGCGCTGGGACCGGGCCGGTTCTCCTGGGAGGAGCGGCCCGAGGCCGAGGAGATTCCCAATCGCTTCGCCGCGGTCATACAGCTTCTGTCCCTGAAGCACAACCATCGCCTGCGCGTCCGGGTTTACGCCCCCCACGACGAACTGCCGGTCCTGCCGTCGGTGATCGATGTCTGGAACTCGGTCAACTGGTATGAGCGCGAGACCTTCGACCTGTACGGCATTGTCTTCGAGGGCCACCCCGATCTGCGCCGCATCATGACCGATTACGGTTTCATCGGCCATCCCTTCCGCAAGGACTTCCCGCTGATCGGCAATGTCACGGTCCGCTATGACGAGGACAAGGGTCGGGTGATCTACGAACCGGTCGAGATCGAGCCGCGCGTGCTTGTGCCCCGCGTGGTCCGCCGCGACAGCCGTTACGTCGACGAAAAACTGGATGGGCAAGCCTCATGAGCGAGATTCGCAATTTCACCATGAATTTCGGTCCGCAGCATCCGGCCGCCCACGGCGTGCTGCGCCTGATTCTCGAGCTCAACGGCGAGACCGTCGAGCGTGCCGATCCGCATATCGGCCTGTTGCACCGGGCCACCGAAAAACTGGCCGAGTCCAAGCCGTTCAATCAGTCGATCGGCTACATGGATCGTCTCGATTACATGTCCATGATGTGCAACGAGCATGCCTATGTCATGGCTATCGAGCAGTTGCTCGGCCTGGAGCCGCCCGAGCGCGCACTGTATATCCGCACCATGTACGACGAGATCACCCGTCTGCTCAACCACCTGATGTGGCTGGCCTCCAATGCGCTTGATCTCGGCGCAATGACGGTTTTTCTGTACTGTTTCCGTGAGCGCGAGGGGTTGCTCGATGCCTACGAGGCGGTTTCCGGTGCGCGCATGCACCCGACCTATTATCGGCCGGGCGGCGTCTATCGCGATCTTCCGGGCCAGATGCCCAAGCTGGCCGAATCGCGCTGGCGCAAGGGCAAGGACCTCAAGCACATGAACCGCTGGCGCGAGGGCAGCTTGCTGGACTACCTCGACGCCTACACCGAAGATTTCTTCCACCGCGTCGATGACTATGAAACGCTGCTGACCGACAACCGCATCTGGAAGCAGCGGACCGTTGGCATCGGTGCGGTCAGCCCGGAGCGAGCGCTGAACCTGGGCTTTGTCGGCCCCATGCTGCGCGGCAGCGGAATTGAATGGGACTTGCGAAAGAAACAACCCTACGCCAAGTATCGCGATCTGGATTTTGACATTCCGGTCGGCACCAATGGTGACTGTTACGACCGTTACCTGGTGCGCGTTGAAGAGATGCGCGAATCAGCCAAGATCATTCGCCAGTGCATTGCCTGGTTGCGCGAAAATCCCGGCCCGGTCATGCTGCAGAACTTCAAGGTCGCCCCGCCGACCCGCACCGAAATGAAGGATGACATGGAAGCGCTCATTCATCACTTCAAATTGTTCACCGAAGGCTACTGCGTGCCCGAGGGCGAAACTTATGCCGCCATCGAACACCCCAAGGGCGAGTTCGGCTGTTACCTGGTCTCTGATGGCGCCAACAAGCCGTTCCGGGTCCATTTGCGAACGGCCGCATTCGTGCATCTGTCGGCCCTGGACGAAATGTCGCGCGGACACATGCTGGCCGATATCGCAGCGCTGATCGCCACCCAGGACATCGTATTCGGAGATGTTGACCGATGAGTATTCAGGCCACGGACCGTGCTGTCGAGGGCAAAGCGGAGCTGCTTGAGGAGTCGACCCGCAAGACCATTGATCACTGGTTGACCAAGTTCCCGGAAGGGCTGGAAGGCCGCCGCTCGGCCATCATCCAGGCTCTGGTGGCCGCTCAGCACCAAAACGGTGGCTGGGTCACCACGGAGCTGATGGATGCCGTCTCCGATTACCTGGATGTACCGCCGGTCTGGGTCTACGAGGTTGCGACCTTTTATTCGATGATCGAGACCGAACCGGTCGGCAGGCACTCGATTTCGATCTGCACCAATATCTCTTGCATGCTGTGCGGCGCCGACAAGGTCGTCGAGCATGTCGAGAACAAGCTCGGCATCAAGATGGGCCAAAGCACCGACGATGGCCGCATCTTTCTCAAGATCGAGGAAGAATGCGTGGCCGCCTGCACCGGCGCCCCGATGATGATCGTGGACGGGCATTATCACGAGAATCTGACGGTGGAGAAGATTGATGAGATTCTCGACGAGCTGGAATGACGGAAGACGGAAGACGGAAGACGGAAGACGGAAGACGGAAGACGGAAGACGGAAGACGGAAGACGGAAGACGGAAGACGGAAGACGGAAGACGGAA
>SLKT01000051.1 GCA_007134485.1 Wenzhouxiangella sp.
CAATGCAGGCAGGGCCAGCCCCAGCCCGGCCAGTAGCCGACGACGCGACAGATTGGGCGATCCACGTTTCAAATTATCCTCCGCAACTGTAGGTCGGCCTGACACGGCCGACGGTCAACGTCCAACCCACCCCCACCGAAATGCTTAAACCAACCCAACCAACAAACCAACAAACAAACCAACGAACAAACCAACCCACCCCCACCGGATGGTTCGCGTGTCAATTCAGGATTCAGGGGTCAGGGCAACATAAACCCCACCGTCAATTGCACTCCCGCGGCGCGATGCGGGTCATGTCGCGCTGGCTGGATTCGAATTCTGGCAACACCGAATCGATGGTGACTTCCAGGTTGTTGCAATCGGAGAAATCCAGGGTGATGGCGCCGAAGGTGGTGACCTGGACATCGTTGGAGTCGAAGTCGGGACCGAACTGGGCGCCGCTGGTGATGCTCATCTGATCGAAGTGAATGCGGTCGCCTTCACGTTCGCCGGAGCCGATCAGCCAGGCCTGCTTGCCGTTAAGGTAGGTATAGAACGACAGCGCCCAGATATCCGGGTCGGATTCCAGCGCCAGTTGCAGCCCCTCGCCATCGCGCTCTGGGTCGAAGTAGTTGCCGCTGAGCAGGCGTTCGGGCTGGTTGACCGAGCGGATATTGCAATCGACCGGCATGATGCGGGTCTTGTGGGTGCTGAATTCGGGCAGGTCCTCGTCGAACGGCGACATTGTGAAGCGCGCGTTGTTGCAGTCGATCAGGTCGATTCGGACCGCGCCCCATTCGCTGACCACGACATCATCGGCCGAAAAGCCGCTGCCGAAATCGGCGCCGGAGGTGATGTAGATCGGGTCGAATTCGAATCGATCGCCCAGGTGTTGACCGTCACCGATGATCCAGGCCTGCTCGCCATCGCGGTAGAAGTAACAGGTCAGGATGGGCAGGGACTGATCCTGGTCCAGGGTCAATTGGCAACCTTCGCCGTCGCGGTCGGGATTGAACCAATTGCCGCTGTAATGGGCCAGCTTGGCCTGTTCGCTCATCCAGCCCAGATCCTGGAGAAACTCGGGAAGGAAATCGATGCCGCCGTCGAACGCGCTGTTGGTGATGCTGGGGTTCATGACCGAGCGCGGGAACATGGTGTTGGAAAAATGCGAGACATTGCTGCCTTCGGTGTCGCTCGAGGCCTGGAGGTTGACCAGGCCGTCGTTGGTGCCGCGTGCCGGGGCATCGTTGTTGTAGCCCATTGTCGCTTCGCCCAGTGGCAGGCTGGAGCGGATCTGGTTGCCGTGAGACCGGCTGACCGCCCAGATCGGAATCGGCAGCCTGCGATCCAGCGCCATGGCGCTGTCACGGCCAATGTTGGTTTCGTCATCCGGCCCGACGTTGTCGGCCACGACAATCGCCACGGCGCCGGCATCGTGGGCGTTCTGCCACTTCTCCGCGAACGGACATTCCCCACGCTTGACCAAGACGATGCTGCCGGCGACCTCGTCGGCATTACTCAGCGGTTCGCAGGCCAGGGTGCGATGCCAGGGATCGCCCGGCCCGGGCCCCGGGCCCGGTCCATTGGCCAGCACCATGGGTGCGCTCAGTCCTTCCAGCGGCACCCGTGGCTGAGTGCTTTGCAGAAACGCCAGGAACATGCCGAGATCGCCGCCTTCCAGGGTGATCCTGCCGGGCGGCAGCAGGCGTTCGGCAGCACGCAGGTTGGTCTGTTCGCCGGTAAACACCAGGCTGCTGCCCGAGGTCGAGCTGGCCTGGCGCTGGGGCGCGGTCATGGTGCGCCAACTGCGGTCGAGGTTCTGCGAGTACACGAACCGGGACATGCGATCGGGGCGATCGAACAGAAACTGGAAATTGTCGCGGTCGATCAGCGCCTGGAAACCCAGGCCGTGGCCGAGCTCGTGCAGCGCCAGTTCGAGAAAGGAGGCGGTCTCGAAGGCCGGGGGAACCTCCGGGTCCAGTCCGTACCAGAACCCGGTAATGTTGTCCGAGCAATTGCCCTGGTCAATGCGGAAGTTGAAGGCCGCCTGCATTTCGGCGCTGGAATCGGAAAAGATGTTGCCGCGCAGGGCGGCGGCCAGCGAGTAGGGGAAGTTGACTTCGGTCTCCGGCGCATTGCTGAAATTGCGAGCCAGCCCCAGGCTGCCGGCCTGACCCAGGATCGTCCGGTCGCCGCAGCCGAGATCATCGAATCGTACATTGACGCGGATGGTGGTGTTGCTGTCGAGCCGGCTGGCCAGAATGTCAACCGCCCGTTCCAGCACGGCCCGGCGCTGTGCACCCAGGGTGGTGGCCTCGTTGCCGGGCGCCGGTGCGACCGGCGAGTTGTCACGAAAGCCGAATCCGAAGCGGTCCTGGTAATTGATCGAGATGACATCGGCCTTGACCGGCAGGCTGAACAGGGCAAACCCCAGTGCGGCCGCCATCGCCAGGTACGTGCGTGTGCTCACTGGACTGTTCATTTGACCATCCCGGCCGGGGGCGCGGTTTGGGGACGTCGAAAGTCGGGCAGCGGCCGACCCAGGCGTTCGATGGCTGACACGCACTTCAACTGGACCCGGCCGTGCTCATCGATGGCCACCCGGGTGGCCCGGGCCGCCGGCCAGAATGACTGCAGGGTTTCGGTGCCATCTGCCTGGCGCCGCCATTGCGGGGTTTCGGCGAACTGCTCGGCCAGTCGGGTCTGGCGCGCGACCACGTAGCGCTCGGCGGCATTGCGTGGCTGGCGCAGCAGCCGTGCCGTGCCGGGTTCGAGGTATTCGTCCATGCGGTCCTCGGCCTGGCGAAGCTTTTCGGGGTCGATCTGTTCGAAGCTTTCGATATCGAACGACTCGGCCCAGGCAAAGGACATGGCCACGGCCAGGATCAATAGCAGCGCGAGGGTTCGATTGACGATGGAAAAGGCGAGTCGGGGCAGGCCGCTGTGTTTCATGAAGTCACACCACAAATATCGACAATGGATTAAATCATACATTGGACGTTGCGATCTTCACACCGGTTCCCTGAATGGACCGCGGCTCGGGGTGCAAGCCGCGTTATCATGGATGGGTTTTGTCGCCCGTTTTCATCCATGAACGAGTTGTTGACTGACCCGAATGAATTGCTGGACACGCTGAAGCCCGCGCATCAGGTGCGTGCTCGCCGGCTTCATGAGCGCGGCGCGGTCACCGATTGCCGCAGCGGGCGGCTGGATGAAATGCTGGTGATCTCCGGCCTGGTGGACGATGGCGGCGACAAGCCGTTCAGCGTGTATGTCACGGTCGAAGATGGGGCGCTTTCGGGCGATTGCACTTGCCCGCTCGGCGGTGACTGCGAGCATGTCGGCGCGGTCTTGCTTGCGATCGCCGCCGGTGAACGCCGCCAGGCCCCGCCCGCGGCCGTTTCCGGGCCCGGAAACGGCACGGCCCAGCAAATGGTCTATCTGTTGCGCCTGTCCGAAGATGGCAGCGATCTCAATGTCTGCCCGGCCCGCGCGTCGTGGTCCGGGGCCGGCCGGTCGGTCACCCCGTATGCGCTTTCAAGGTTGGAGGAAGTCCGCCAGCCCGACTACATTCAGGATGAGGATCTGGCCATCCTGCATGATCTGGCCGATCGCATGGCCTCGCTGGAGGATCTGGTGTGGTATCCGCTGGGTCACAATGCGCGCGGCCTGGTGCGGGCCATGATCGAAACCGGCCGCTGTCACTGGCAGGATATCGACGGGGCCGTCCTGTCCATGGCCGAACCGTTGCCCGCGCGGGTCGAGTGGGAGATGTTGCCCAGCGGTTACCAGCGCCCGGTGATGGTGGCCGAGGATGATCGCGAGGCGCTCAACCTGCCGCTGTTGCCGCCGTGGCGGGTCAATCCGGACAGCGGGCGCTGCCGGATGTTGACCAGCACCGCCGACGAGTCGCTGCTGGCCGAATTGCTGGCGCGCGGACCGGTGCCGCCCGACGAGGTCGAACAGGTCATCGAACTGTTGCAAGACAAGGCGCCGGGCCTGGCGCGACCACGCGCGCTGAAATGCCTGCAGGCCGATGTGGCCCGACCGGCGCCGCGACTGGAACTGCGCAATGCCGAGGTCGGCAGCGGCCAGGGATTCGAGACCGTGCCGGCGGCCCGGTTGAGCTTTCTATACGGCGATGTCGAGATCGAGTGGGATGAGGAATCACGCTCGCGCCTTGTTGATGAACTCACCGTGGTCATGGTCGAGCGCGACAGCGAATTCGAGGATGCCTGTGTCGCAAGGCTGGAAACCCACCAGTTGTGCCCACTGCATTCCGGCGGCGGGCGCGATTACCGACCCGGCGAGGGTGGTCTGTGGGTCAGCCGCAACAACCGCCAGACCCGATCGGCGTGGATCGGCTTTCAGCAGGCGCTCAAGGCATTGCGTGAGCAGGGCTGGCAGGTTGACTACAGCGATGATTTCTGCCTCGAGCTGGTCGAGCCGGACGACTGGTACGGCGACCTGATGGCTCATGATGACCGGCCGGATGCATTCGAGCTGGACCTGGGCGTGGCCTGGCAGGGGCAGCGTCACTCGTTGCTCAGGCCGTTGCTGGACTGGCTGGAACAAACGCCTGAGCCGATGCTGCGCATGTTGCTGGAAG
>SLKT01000106.1 GCA_007134485.1 Wenzhouxiangella sp.
CGCACCAAGCGCCGCATCCTCCCATGGCTGCTCCGATCCCTGCCGAAAATGCCCAAACCGATGGCGCGGGCCTTGAAGCGCAAGCTGGCGCCCTGATACCGTCCCGACTGATGGTTGATCAGGACTCCGAATATTACCAATGAGGACACCAGTAATCACACCCATGCAAGACGGGAGGGAGAATGTTTGATCATGTCAAGATTGGCGTCAGCGACTATTCAGCAGCCAAGGCGTTTTTCATAACAACGCTTGCACCGCTGGGAGTCGAGGCCGGTGCCGAGGGTGAGCCATCTTACGGCATCGAGCTATGCGGCAGGAACGAAGCTTCGCTGTGCCTGTTTCAGGCTACGGAGACTCCGACACCTTTGCATATCGCCTTTGTTGCTGAAACACGCGAGCAGGTCGATGCGTTTTATCGCGCCGCATTGGAGGCCGGTGGCACGGACAATGGTGCGCCCGGTCTGCGACCTCACTATCACGCCAACTACTACGCCGCTTTCGTGATCGGTCCGGATGGTCATAACCTGGAAGCCGTATGCCACAAGGAGAATGCCGGATAGGCGGAGTCAGCGTAATCACGACTCATAAGATTCTGTGCTTGTCCGAAAACAGGCCGTGCTCCTCTGCCAGATCATTGCAGGTCTCCATGGCTTTGCGGTTGTCCTGCAACCACTGCCTGCGTCGTTCCTGGAGAATCCTTTCAGTCAGTGCCTGTTCAAGCGTGGCCGAGAGGTTGATTTTCAGACTGCGAGCCTCTGTCAGCAGATGTTCTCTGATGCTGAGATTGGTAGGCTTTTTGGGTGAGGTATTGTCGGATCCGGTCAAGGCAAGGTGGTAGCCAGCGCGCCGCGGTGTACCTCGGGGTTGTAGTAGCGCGTCTCCAAACCACTGGCCTCGAAGCGCGCCGGGTCGGCCGGGTGCAGCTTGCCGTTGCGGCAGGCCTGGGTGGCCGACCACCAGCCCGAGGGATAGCAGGGCTGGGGAAAGCCCAGCGTGCGAATGTCTGAAAATCCGGCCTTTTCCATGTTGTCGCGAATGCCGCGAATCAGGTGCTGGTGAATCAACGGGGATTCGCTTTGCTGGACCATGATGCCGCCGTCGGCCAGGGCGCGATAACAGTCGGCGACGAAATCGGGTCCGAACAGGCCCTCGGCCGGTCCGATCGGATCGGTGGAGTCGACGATGATCAGGTCCAGGCTCTGCGGGTCCTGATTCTTGATCCAGGCCAGACCGTCATCGAAGCGCAGATCGGCGCGCGGGTCGTCGTTGCGCTGGCACAGCTCGGGAAAGTGCTTTTCGGCAAGGCGGGTGACTTCTTCGTCGATTTCGACCTGGGTGCATTGCTCGACGGATTGGTGCTTGAGGACCTCCGACAGGGTGCCGCAATCCCCGCCGCCGATGATAAGCACTCGCTTCGGGTCCGGATGGCTGAACAGCGCCGGATGGGTCAGCATCTCATGGTAGAGAAAATTGTCGCGCGTAGTCAGCATCACGAAACCGTCGATGACCATCAAATTGCCCCAGTGGGTGGTCTGGTAGACATCAATGGTCTGATAATCGGTTTCGGCGTGTTCGAGGTGGCTCTCGATCGACCAGGACACGGCCATTCCCGCTTCCCGTGCCACTTCGGAAAACCATCGCGCTTCGCTTGGCAACATGTTTGAACCCTGGTTAGAGTTGATCGGATGGTACCGCATTACCTGGCCCACTATGGCGCCTTATGGGCCTGGACCAGCCCGGGGCGTTACAATCAGGCTCTTTGACCCGGGCAATTCAAATGGCCGACAGGATGATCGCCAAGGCAAGGCGACGATATGCAATTGATCGCTGGTCCGAGGGTTACTTCGACATCGATGATCAAGGACAGTTGTGCGCTCGACCGCGGCGTCGCGAAGGCGAGCAGATCGCCCTGACCGAGATCGTCAACCAGGCGCGGCGCGAGGGATTGCGGCTGCCGCTGCTGATTCGTTTTCCGCAGATTCTCAGGACGCGAGCCGAGCAACTCGTCGATGCTTTCAGTGATGCCATCGAGCAGCTCGACTACCAGGGCCGCTATACCGCGGTGTACCCGATCAAGGTCAATCAGCAGGCCAGCGTGGTTCGCAGCCTCTCTGCCGTTGACGGTCTGGGACTGGAAGTCGGCAGCAAGCCCGAGCTGATCACCGCCCTGGCGATCAGCGCGCCCGGGGCGACCATCATCTGCAACGGCTACAAGGATGGCGCCTACATCCGCCTGGCGCTGAGTGGCGTTCGTCTTGGCCTGAAGCCGATCATCGTGATCGAGAAAGCCAGTGAATGGGATCTGATTCGACGCGAGGCCGAACGGATGGGCATCCAGCCACTGGTTGGCGTGCGCATGCGCCTGTCCTCGCTGGGCAAGGGCAACTGGCAGAACACCGGCGGCGAGCGCGCCAAATTCGGGCTGGCGGCCAGCCAGATGCTCGAACTGATCGACAACATGCGCCAGGCCGGCTGCCTGGACTGGCTGGATCTGCTGCACTTTCACATGGGCTCGCAGCTATCCAATCTGCGCGATATTCAGCACGGGGTGCGTGAAGCCGGGCGCTACCTGAGCGAGCTGGCCAAGCTGGGGGTCTCGATCCGCCACCTGGACATTGGCGGTGGCCTGGGCGTCGACTATGAGGGCGGCGGCACGCGCAGTTTCTGCTCCATGAACTACTCCCTGGGCCAATACGCCCACGCCATCGTCAGCGGCATTGCCGAGTTGTGCCGCGAACATGACATTCCCATGCCCGACCTGATCTCCGAATCGGGGCGTGCCCTGACCGCGCACCATGCCGTGCTGGTCACCAATGTCACCGCCACCGAGCGACTGGCCCGTGACGAGGGCAGCGTGTCCGACCAGGACCATTCAATCATTCGCGGCCTGGCCGAGGTGCTGGAACTGGCTGAAAACCGCGAGCCGGAGGAATCGTTTCTGGAAGCCGAGCACTTGCTCGAGGAAGGCCGCAACCTGTTTCTCTACGGTGATCTTTCACTGGCTGACCGGGCCCGCCTGGAGCCGATGTATCACGCCATTCTCGAGCGCCTGTCGGCTCACCTGGATCCGGAACACCGCCGCCACCGCGAGCTCAGCGAGCGCATCCGCTACCAGCTCTCGGCCAAGTACTTCATCAACCTGTCGATTTTCCAGTCGCTGCCCGATATCTGGGCGATCGACCAGGTCTTTCCCATCGTGCCGCTGAAACGTCTGGATGAAACGCCAACCGAACGTGCGGTTCTCGAGGACCTGACCTGCGATTCGGACGGGCGCATTGATCACTACGTCGAGCGCGGCTTGCTCG
Organism: Wenzhouxiangella sp.; assembly: GCA_007134485.1. GTDB lineage: Bacteria > Pseudomonadota > Gammaproteobacteria > Xanthomonadales > Wenzhouxiangellaceae > Wenzhouxiangella. The sequence goes on from SLKT01000106.1 coordinate 3,306, forward strand.
AGCCGACCCTGCCGGTCCATGCGATCGCGCCGGGGGAAAACTACCTGTTGGGAATCTTCATGACCGGCGCCTACCAGGAAACACTGGGCGATATTCACAACCTGTTTGGCGATACCGACAGTGTCGATATCGAACTGGACGAATCGGGGGTCCGGCTGGACAATGCCCGGGCCGGCGATGCCGCCGACATGCTGCTGGAGCTGGTCGGCTACGATGCGCGCGCGCTGATGACCGCCTGCCGGGCCAAGGTCTCGGCGGCCGGGCTGGAGTCGGACGAAGCTGCCCACCTCGAACGGCTGCTGGCCGAAGGCCTGTCGGCCTACACTTACCTGGATACCACGGAGTTCAAGACATGAAGATCGGCTGGATCGGACTGGGCGCCATGGGCTGGCCCATGGCCGGACACCTGCACGGCGCCGGGCGCCTGGATGCCGTCTACAATCGCAGCCCTGAAAAGGCGAGCGCGTTTGCCGAACAGCACTCGGGCGTGAGGGTCAAAACCGGGCTGGCCGAGCTTGCCGAAGCTGTCGATGTCATCGCCATCTGCGTGTCGGCCGACCATGACCTGCTTGCGGTCATCGATGCCATCGAGCCCGGCCTGCAAGCCGGTCAGCGCATTGTCGACCATTCCACGGTCAGCCCGACCACCGCCCGCGAACTGGCCGGGCGCCTGCGCAATAAACAGGTTGGCTTTGTCGATGCACCGGTCACCGGCGGTGTCGAGGGTGCGGTCAAGGGAACACTGGCCATCATGGGCGGGGGAGAATGGGAGGACTTCCATGCCCTCGAACCATTGTTCGATGCCTATTGTCGTGTTCATCATCACCTCGGTCCGAGCGGGGCCGGCCAGGCCGCCAAGGCGGTCAACCAGTTGATGGTCGCCGGCATCGCCGAGGCGGTCTGCGAGTCACTGGCATTGATGGACAAACTCGACCTGCCGCGCGAGCCCATGCTGGAATTGCTGGCCGGGGGTGCGGCCGGAAACTGGTTCCTGGACAAGCGCGGGCGCAGCATGCTGGCCGACGAGTTCGATATCGGCTTTCATCCGAAGCTGCTGTTCAAGGACCTCAAGATCTGCAAGGCGCTTTGCAAGGAGGCCGGATTCGAATCAGCGGTGGTCGATCAGGCCCTGTCCGACTACAAACAACTGATTGATTCCGGTGATAACGGTCGCGACATCTCGGCGCTGATCCGCATCAAGAGCCCCTGAGCTTGCACGATGGGATTTCATCCCTCCCGGTCGGTCACCCCTCGTTCCCGGCCACTGTATCGGCTTGACGCCCAGTCAAAACCCCGCGCATACTGAACCCGGGTGTGGATGATCATGTCCAAACAGGCAAGTCACCCGGGAGTAGTGCTCATGAGCGTCAATCGAAGGGGGTTTCTGAAGGGTGCGACCCTGGCCGGTACCGGGATGGCTCTTGCACGCTCCGGTCAGGCCTCTGCAAGCACGGATGATTTCGAGCCCGCTTACCGCAAGCTGGAGGAAAGCGGGTTGTTGCGCGAGCGGGTCGATCAGATTGCCGAGCAGTACCACCAGTGCGCACTGTGTCCACATCGTTGCGGGGTCAATCGCAATCGCAACGAGCTGGGACTGTGCGAGGCCTCCAGCCGGGTACGCATCTACAGCCACACCCCGCATTTCGGCGAGGAGTTGCCCCTGGTGGGCAGACGCGGTTCCGGGACCATTTTTTTCTCCCACTGCAACCTGCGCTGTGTGTTCTGTCAGAACTGGCCGGTCGCGCACGCCGGGCGCGGCCGTCAGGTCAGCGATCGCGACCTGGCCGACATGATGCTCGACCTGCAGCGGCGTGGCTGTCACAACATCAACCTGGTCACGCCGACCCACGTGCTGCCCAATATTGTCAGTGCCGTGCGCATCGCGACACGGCGCGGTCTGCGCATTCCACTGTGCTACAACACCAGCGGCTATGAGCGGGTTGAAATGATCCGGCTGCTTGACGGCATCGTCGATATCTACCTGCCCGACCTGAAATTCATGGACGGCGAGAAGTCCGCCCTGTACCTCATGGAAGGCGCCGAGGACTACCCCGAAAGAGCCAAGGCAACCATCATCGAGATGCACCGCCAGGTCGGCAAGCTGGTCACCGATTCAGCCGGCGTGGCCCGGCGCGGCTTGATGGTGCGCCACCTGGTCATGCCCAACCGTGTCGCGGGCACGCGCGAATTCGTGCATTGGGTGGCTGAGCATCTGCCCCTGGATACCTACGTCAACATCATGCCGCAGTGGCGGGTCGAACATCGCGCCTTCGAGCACGAAGCCATCTCGCGCGGTCTGCAGATTGGCGAGTTCCTGGAAGCCATGGACTGGGCGCACGAGGCAGGCCTGAGCAATCTCGATGAGCGCTCGCTGGCGGCCGAAAAGCTTTACCGGCGTCGACTGGCCGGTTAGGTGTGTAGCCTCAGACGAGAGGCTCCTTAGTTCCAGCGACCTGGAATGTGGTGGTCACAGTGTTTGCAATGGCCGTCGACCATATCAACCTGGTCGACGATGAAGCCCAGCCGTGAAATCGCCTTGTGACCGCAACCCGGGCAAAAGGTGTTTTCACCCTCATGCCCGGTGACCTTGGCCACGTAGACATGATTGAGGCCTGAATCCCGGGCAATCTGGCGGGCGCGATCAAGCACCGAAACCGGGGTCTGCGGCAGGTTGGTGAGCCTGTAGAGCGGATAGAAGCGCGCAAAGTGCACCGGTGTGTCCGCGCCAATCTCGTCGCGGATCCAGCGACACATTTTTTCGATCATAGCCGGATCATCGTTCATGCCCGGGATCAACACGTTGGTGATCTCGATATGCACGCCGGCCTTGCGAAACCGCAGCAGCGCATCAAGCACCGGCTGCATGTCGCCACTGACCACATCGCGGTAGAAAGCCGGATCGAAGGACTTCAGATCCACATTGACCGCATCCATCAGCCCGGCCAGTTCCTCCAGCGGCTCGGGCTGGATAAAGGCCGCGGTATGCAGCAGATTGAGCATGCCTTCGGCCTTGGCCTTGCGGGCCACCTCGACCATGTACTCATAGAACACCACCGGCTCGCCGAAGGCATAGCTGATCGATGTCAGCCCGGCCATGCGGGCCTGCTCGATGATCTGTTCGGGCGGCATGTCATAGGCATGCACTTCATGCGGGTCGACCAGGGCCATGTCCCAGACCTCGCAGAATTTGCAATGCATGTTGCAGCCGGCCGTCGACACCGCCAGGGTTCGGCTGCCCGGCCGGACATGGAAGAAAGGCAGGCGCTCCAGCGGTTCTTCCTGGACCAGTACCGGGTTGGAATGGACCAGGGTCTGGCCCTGCCCCTCATGGTTGCGGCGCACCTTGCAACGACCGGTCTGGCCATCGGACAGCTCACACTGCCAGGGACACAGCTGGCAGCGCAGCTGACCCGTACCGGTGTCTTCGAACCAGGCAGCCGGACGCGGTCGAACCAGTCCGAGACCGCTTTCGGCCATTACCGGTTGGGCCAGGGACACTCCGGTCCGGGCCAGGCATAGCGCGCAGATGCCGCAGGCGCCGGCCTTGAGCAGGCGGCGGCGAGATTCGGACTCACTGGACTCAGTGACATGGGCAGGATCAGGTTGCATGTGACCTCCGCGCGATCATCAGGGCAGCCCACGCGGTGCCGTTGGCCATCGCGGCCAACACACAGCAGGCTACTATTCCCATGATAGGGGCAACCAGGGCGCTTGCCAAGGCAGCACCCATGCAGGCGCCGGCCAGTTCGATGCCGTAGACCAGGCCGGCCGATCGTTCGGCGCGTTGGTTGATGGCCCGAAACGCCTCGGTCGCCAAAGGAAAATCCACACCGTTGAGCAAGCCACTGACAAAAGTCAGACAGGCAAAGAACACGAAGATGCTTGCACCCCCGGGCATCTGGCTGCTCAATGGCAAAAGCAGTGCAATCGAAAGGGCGAACAGGGTAATCAGACCCTGCACCCGGGCCAGGATGGTCAGGTTGGCGCGATCGGTGATCCAGCGCTGGGCAATGGCGGTGCCGGTGGCCAGCCCGGCCATGAACAGGGCCACGATCAGGCCGATCATTTCGTAGACGAAACCGTACTGGCTCTGGAAGGCAAACAGCAGGGCAATCTGCATGGCCATGGTCGCCATGCCGGTGCTGAACACCGCCAGGCCGACAGCCAGGCGGCGTTCGGGCGCGGCCAAAGCCTGCCGACTGAACAAGCGCAGCACAACCATCAGCAACAGCACCCCGACCACCGGCCAGGCGATCCAATGCGGCTCAACGCGCATCAGCCCGGCCAGTTGCTCGGCCTGCTCGCTGCGGGTCAGATCGCCCCACAACAGCAGGGAATAGAAATAGGCAATCGGTCTGAAGTCGGAATTGATGAAGCGCGCCTCGTTGACGGCCGGCCAGTCAGCCTGGATCCGGCGCTGTTCGTCCACCGGTGGTGGACGCAGGGGAGCCGATGGCGGTGGTTCCAGGTGTGCCGCGGGACTGCGGCCATGATGACGCAAAACCCAGTTGATACGCTGCAACTGGCCGGGTTCGAGCAACAGGTGGAACTGGGCGGCCCTGAACGCATCACTGTGGACATCGCGCTGCTGAAATCGCTGCTGCAGTTCAAGCGGATCGGTGGACAACGCACGCCCGGCCTTGCCGGCCAGATAGACCAGCATGCGATCCCCGACCGGCAGGACATGGTCGAATTCCCGCTCCAGGCTGTGCATCAGGGTGGCGTTACGGTTGGCCACGCCCTGGCCCCTGAGTCCCGGCGTGGAGACCGCGCCGATGGCCAGCAATCCGTCGGGCTCCAGGCGTTCGCGGGCCTCGGCAAAGAACTCGCGGGTGTAGTAGCGATTGAGCACCGCGGTGGCCGGGTCGGGCACATCGACCAGGATGACATCCCAGGACTGGCGAGCGCTCTTGACGAACAAACGACCATCGCCATGGATCAGGTTGACGCGCGGAGAGTCCAGCGCGGCCAGGGTGGCCGGTGATAGATGATCACGCGCGGCCCGGGTCAACACTTCATCGAGTTCCACATAGTCGACCCGCTCGACCGGGTGCTGAAGGATCTCACCCAGCGTGCCGCGCAGGCCGCCGCCGATCAGCAGCACCCGGCGCGGGTCGGGGTGCTGGGTGAGTCCGAAATGGGCGAACACCGCCGCATCCTGTTCTTCCATGTGCCGATGCAGGGTTTCGGGGCCGGCGGCGGCAAACATCAAATGCCCGCTGCGGTAGAAACTGAGCTGATCATCGATGCGGGCCACCGAGATATTGCCGTGCTTGGACTGACGCACCTCGATCAGTTCATGGCCGGGGGCCAGTTGCGACCATTGCAGCCGGTGACCGAATTCATCCAGTGGCCCCAGCCAGACAAAGCCCACGCCGGTCACCAGCAACAGGGCCAGCAGGGCGCGTTTTCCGAATCGGCCCACCTGGTCACCGAACTCGGTGCTCGAGCGTGCCGCCCACAGCACGGCCAGGATCACCAGGGCGCCGACCATCACCACGATCTGAAAGGCATTGAGCCAGTGCACCAGCACCAGGGAGAAGACCACGCCGCCGGCAATGTTGCCGACCGCTTCGCCGATATAGGTCTTGCCGGCGCCGGAGGTGGTTTCGCTCTGATCGTGCTGACGCCACAACTTGGCCAGCAGCACGAACTGCATGCCGACCAGCAAACACACCGGCGCCAGCACCAGCACACTGGACAACATGATATCGGTCAGCGACAGGTAGGCCCCGGGCACCACATCGAACCAGCCTCGCAGACCACGGGTGGCCAGCACGCTCACAATCAGCACCGGCAGCAACAGTCCGGCATTGATGGCCATCACCCCCAGCACCCGCTCGTGGCGCCCGGCCAGCCAGGCGCCGATGGCGCTACCCATGCCCACCCAGGCCATCCAGGCGGCCAGGATGATGCCGATCGACAGCTCATTGCCGTGAAACAGCATCAGGAGCTCGCGCAACATCACGACCTGCGCGATCTGCGAGACCAGCCCCATCATCAACACGGAGCCCAGATGGGCGGGGGTTCGGGTGATTGCCATTCCGTACTAAGCCCTGGAGTTCGACTCAGTGTGCCCGCGGGTCATTCGGTGGTCAATGCCGGGACAGTTTTCCGTCCACGAAGGGCCCGATCATGGCATGCTGAATGCTTGTCAGGCTTGAATACAGGTTGCCTCGAATGAGTGTTGAATCCACCCTGATCTCGGAACGTGTGTCCATCGAACATCACGATCATATTGCCCGGGTGGCCCTGGAGCGGGCGGAAAAGTACAACGGACTTGACCTGGACATGATGCACGCGCTGGTGCGCGCCGCCCGGCAACTCAAGCGCGAGCGGGCGGTGCGTGCGGTGATCCTGCATGGTCAGGGCAAGGCCTTTTGCTCCGGGCTGGATTTTGCCAGCGTGACCCGCCAGCCAAGAAGAATTCTGGCCGGCTTCCTGCCCTGGTGGCGCAAGGACAACCTGTTTCAGCGCATGTGCCTGGCCTGGCGCGACCTGCCCGTGCCGGTCATCGCGATCACCCACGGTTACTGTTTCGGCGGCGGTATGCAACTGGCGCTGGGCTGCGATTTTCGCCTGAGCACGCCGGATTGCCGGTTCTCGATCATGGAGATCGAATGGGGGCTGATTCCCGACATGGGGGCATCGGTGACCCTGCGCGATCTGGTTCCTGTGGATGTGGCCATGGAGCTGACGCTGACCGGGCGTCAGTTCGATGCTTCCGAAGCGCTCGAGCTCAACCTGCTCACCGCCATCGATGATGATCCCATGGCCAGGGCGATGGAACTGGCCGAGACCATTGCCTCGCGCTCACCCCATGCCGTGGCCGCGGCCAAGGCCTTGCTGCGCGATACGCGGCATATATCGGAGCGGCGCGCACTGCATCGCGAACGCAGGCTGCAGGCCCGCTTGCTGATGGGCGCCAACCAGCGCGAGGCGATGCGGGCCAAGTTCGAAAAGCGCGCGCCGCGCTTTCGCGATCGTTGATGCGTATCGATGCGCGGTTCGGGTTCTGACACGCAAACCAACCGATGGGGGTAAGGTCGACCTCGTCCGTCGGCCGTGTCAGGCCGACCTACATTCGGGGTGGCGTGGTTTTGTAGGTCGGGGTGACATCCCCGACGGTCGAGGAGTCCGAAAGCGACTCCCGTGAGATACGCGTCGATGCGCGGTTCGGTTTCTGACACGCAAACCAACCGATGGGGGTAAGGTCGACCTCGTCCGTCGGCCGTGTCAGGCCGACCTACTCCCTGTCCGGTGGTTGCTTGGCGCGGTCGCGGAGCTGGTTGAAGTAGTCGAGTTTTTCGCGCGCCATGACTCCGGCCAGCAGGATCAGGGCGACCAGGTTGGGTGCGGCCATCAGCCCGTTGAAGGTATCGGCGATGTCCCAGATCAACTCAAGCGCACCGACCGCGCCGAGAAAGACGAACACCAGGAAAACAACCCGGTAAGGCACCACCACCCGTCGACCGAACAGGTATTCCCAGCTTTTCTCGCCGTAGAAATTCCAGGTCAGCATGGTGGTGTAGGCAAAGAAGATGATCGCGATCAGCACGATGTAGCCGCCCAGCCCGGGCAGTCCGGTGGAAAAGGCGGTGCTGGTCAAGACAGCCCCGGTGACCACGTTGCCCTCGGCATCGACGGTGCCGAGCACGCCGGTGACAAGGATGACCAAGGCGGTCATGGTGCACACCACCAGGGTGTCGATGAACACTTCCCAGACCCCCCAGAAACCCTGGCGGAACGGCTGGTTGCGCGCCTGGGCGTGGACGATGGAGGCCGAGCCCAGGCCAGCCTCGTTGGAGAAGATGCCGCGCGCGATGCCGAAGCGGATGGCCATGGCCACCGAGGCGCCGGCGAAGCCACCGACTGCCGACATCGGCTGGAAGGCATGCTGGAATATCATCGCGAAGGCGGCCGGAATGTCGGTGACATGAATGGCCAGAATACCCAGCGATCCGGCCAGATAGGCGACCGCCATGATCGGCACGATCTTTTCGGCGGTCACGGCAATGCGGCTGATGCCACCCAGGGTGACCAGGCCAACCAGTACCACCGCAACCAGGCCGGTGACCCAGTTGGGCACACCAAACCCACTGGCGACCGATTCGGCCAGGGTGTTGGACTGGACCATGTTGCCGATGCCGAACGCGGCCAGGCCGGCCAGGAAGGCATACAGCACGGCCAGCCATTTCCAGCGCTCACCGAGGCCTTTCTCGATGTAGTAGAAGACCCCGCCCGAAACATGGCCATCGGGTTCGATGTGGCGGTATTTCAGTCCGAGAGTGGCCTCGGCCATCTTGGTGGCCATGCCGACCAGCGCAACCATCCACATCCAGAAGATGGCGCCGGGACCGCCAAGCACGATGGCGGTGGCCACGCCGGCGATGTTGCCGACCCCGATGGTCGCCGCCATGGCCGAGGTGACCGCCTGAAAGGGTGAGATGGCGCCCTGTTCGCCACGAGCGCCGGGTTTGAACATGCGCCCGAAGCTGTGCTTCCAGGCATGGCCCAGGTGGCGAAACTGGAAAAAGCCCAGCCGAATGGTCAGGTACAGTCCGGTTCCGACCAGCAGGATCATGAACGGCGGGCCCCAGACGATGCCGTTGAGCCAGGAATTGGCGGCGGTAATGATGTCAATCATGCTTGGTCCCTCTTGATTGAAGCAATTAGCCTATCTCAAATGACCGGCCGCTGTCTGCCCGAAAAGTTCCTGAATGGATTCGGCTGCCGCCAGGCCGTCCCGATAGCCCAGCTCGATCAGTTCCCGGCAATACTCACCCTCGAACAGCAGAAAACCGGCCATGCGACCGCTGCCCCAGGCGCCAATGCCGCGAAGCAGGGCCTTGACGCTGGCCGGGATACGGTGGGCATGGCGTTCGGCGATGGCTCTCAGGTCTTCGGAGGGCCGCAGCAGCAGGGTCTTGACCGGACGCTTGCGCGCCGAATCATGGTCCTCCGGCAGGCGCTCGAGCAACTGGTTGATCCGCTCGACCCGTTCCAGGTCGGCGCTGACATGATCCATGAAGATCACATCCAGCAGTGAGCCGCCGATGTCGCCAAGGGTCGGATAGGCGGTATCGGTTGCCGGCTCGGGATCGGGCAATTCATCGCGGGTACCGATGACCAGAAGGCGGTCCGCGCCCAGATGGATCGCCGGCTTGAGCGGTGCGGTCTGGCGCATGCCGCCATCGCCGTAGAATTCATGCTCGAGGCGCTGGGCCGGAAAGATCAACGGCAACGCCGAGCTGGCCAGCAGGTGGCGATGGTCAATGCGGGTCCGGCGGCCGATACGACGCAAGGCCTGCCATTCGCTCGCACCTTGTCCGGCCTGGAAAAAGGTCACGGCGCGATTGGTCGAGTAGCCCGATGCGGTGACCGTGAGGGCGTGCAGGTGATTGGCGTCGATCGCCTCGGACACGCGCTGCGGATGAAATTCACGTTCCAGCAATTCAGCCAGGGGTCGATTGTCGAACAGCGATTTCGGGTTGGCCACGCCCAGCCCACCCAGGGTCATGGCGGCCAGCCAGTGCAAGCCGGTGGTCAGGTTATGCAACCATCCGGTTCGATACACCTGGTTACAGCGCAAGCCACTCCACAGCTTTTCGAGCCGTTCGATGCCACGACCAAAGTCATCTGCGTTGCTGGCGACGACACCGGCATTGATGGCGCCGGCCGAAATGCCGGTGACGATCGGAAAAGGATTGGCGCGCCCGGGAATGATTTCACCGATCGCCTTGAGTACACCCACTTGATAGGCGCCCCGCGCCCCACCCCCCGGAAGGACCAGCGCGGCTTTATCCGCCACTGAGAACCATGGCTTCGTGACCGTTTTCCTGCAATCTGCGACGGGCGGAATCGGCCTCGCGGGCACTGTCGTAGGGACCGACCCGAACCCGGTGCCAGGTGGTTTCATTGACGGTCACGGTCTGAACATCGGCCTCCAGGCCCAACAGAGTCAACTGGGCGCGCAGGCCGTCGGCATCGCTCTGGGAACGAAACGACCCGACCTGAATCAGGTAGGGGCCCTCGGTGACCTCTTCGGCCGGCTCGCGGGCGCGTTCCTCGATCTCGCGCTGCGGCACGACCACCTCGATTTCGGGCAGGACGGTGAAGAAGTCGTACTGTCGCGAGCGACCGGGATCCGGGTCCTCGGCAATGGGCGGCTCATCGCGACCGGACGGTAGTTGGGCGCCGGCATCATCCTGTTGCGGCATGTAGCCACCCATCCAGGCCGCGGTCGCAAGCACCAGGCCGCATACCACGCCGGCTCCAAAGGTCAGCAGACCATGACCCGAACGATTGCCACCGCGGCGTGCCTGACGTCTGGCCATTACATCTTCTCCGGGGCGCTGACGCCGATCAGCGACAAGCCATTGCGCAGGACCTGCCCGATGGCCGCGACCAGGTTCAGGCGTGCATTGCGCAAGTCATCATCCTCGACCAGGAACGGACTATTGTTGTACCAGGAATGAAATCCGCTGGCCAGATCATGAAGGTAATGAGCGAGCACATGGGGACTGCGCCGCTCGGCGGCATTCTCGATCACTTCGGGGTAGCGACCCAGCGCGCGCAGCAGTGCCTGCTCATGCTCGGAATCCAGCCGGTCGATCGCCGCCTCGCCGATGGCCTGGTTGTGACGCTGGGCGCGCCGGTCGAGCTCGCGAAATACGCTGGCGATGCGCGCGTGAGCATACTGGATGTAGTAGACCGGGTTTTCGTTGGCGCTGGACTTGGCCAGATCGAGATCGAAATCCAGGTGCTGCTCGTGAGATCGCATGATATAGAAATAGCGTGCAGCGTCCTTGCCGACTTCCTCGCGCAACTCGCGCAGGGTGACGAAGCTGCCGGAACGGGTAGACATCTGGACCTTCTTGCCGGCTCGAAACAGGACCGCGAACTGGACAAGTTGGAAGTCCAGTTGCTCCGGATCTTCACCCAGCCCCTGGGCGGCGGCTTTCAGGCGCGGCACATAACCATGATGGTCTGCCCCGAATATGTAAAGCGACGTACCCGGACACCGCTCGAGCTTGTCGAGCAGATAGGCGACATCCGAAGCGAAGTAGGTGGTCCGGCCGTTTTCGCGGATGACCACCCGGTCCTTGCTGTCACCGAATTCAGATGCCTTGAACCAGACCGCACCATCCTTGGTATACAGCCAGCCGCTGGACTCGAGCCGTTCGATAGCGCGCTTCAATGCGCCGGAAGATTCCAGTTCACGCTCGGAAAACCAGCGATCGAACTCCACGCCGAAGTCCTTGAGGTCATCGCGAATATCGGTCACCATGGTTTCCAGGGCGGCGCTGAAACAGGCTTCGTAACCGGATTCACCGAGCAATTCCCGGGCACGACCGATCAGTGCGTCGATGTGTTGCTCGGGATCGCCCTCTTCACCATCCGGGGGCAGGTCGTCCATGACGGTGGTCATCGGATGGCGTAGCTGATCGCCATGGCGCGCACGAACCTCACGAGCAATATCGAATATGTAGTCACCCCGATAGCCATTGGTCGGGAAGCTGAGCGCTTCTCCGGCCAGCTCCAGGTAGCGCAACCACACCGAAACCGCCAGGATATCCATCTGCCGGCCGTGGTCATTGACGTAGTACTCGCGGTGCACCCGGTGCCCGGCCGCCTCGAGTATGGCCGACAGACTGGCCCCGTACGCCGCGCCACGGCCATGGCCGACATGCAACGGGCCAGTGGGATTGGCGCTGACGAACTCGGCCAGAATCTCACCGCGACTGCCTTTCGGGGCACGTCCATAGTCATCCCCGTCCGCCAGGATTTCGCGCACCACCACGCGCAGGTAATGCGGACTGGCGTGAAAATTGAGAAAGCCCGGACCGGCAATTTCGACCTTCTCGACCCGTTTCGAAGGTGGCAGTCGGTCGCGTATGCGCTCGGCCAGGTCGCGCGGCTTGCGACCGGTCGGGCGGGCCAGCACCATGGCGATATTGCAGGCGTAATCACCATGCTCGCGATCGCGCGTGCGTTCGGCGCGCACCTCGACTTCGAGTTCGCTATCCAGCTCCCCCTCGCGCTTGAGATAGCCGATCGCCTGGATGATCAATTCTTCGATGTGCGCGCGCATGGTATGGCAATCACTTGAGTCAAGCGGTATTGTACCGGTCCGGTGTCGGTTATGGTTTTTAGCTTATCCACAGCCCTTGTGGATAAGCGTGTGGGAAAGTTCGTGAAGAAAGCCCGCGACCCGAGTAGCTGATGACCTGCACTACGAATTGGTCGATTTTTTGACAATTATTTTACTGCTTGTTTTTCAACGGTTTAGCTTGATTTTCTAAAATGCCCGGCAGACATTGCACTCTAAGGAGTTGTTTAGTCGACCGGCGGCGGAGAATGTGTATAAATCCGATGGGACGTATCGAACATGACGCATACAAGAAATGATCTCGGACCCGCACCGCGACTTGGCCAACGCGTGTGGATCGACCCGGATGCAACCGTGATCGGCGAAGTCGAGCTGGCCGATGATGTATCAATCTGGCCGCGCACCGTGTTGCGCGGGGATGTCAACACCATCACGGTCGGGGCACGCACCAATATTCAGGACGGCACCATCTGCCATGTCACCCATGATGGCCCGTACAGCCCGGGCGGATTCCCACTCGTGCTGGGGGAGGACATCACCGTCGGCCACGCCGCCATCCTGCACGCGTGCACCATCGGCGACCGTTGCCTGATCGGCATGGGTGCGGTGGTCATGGACGGCGCGGTGGTCGAGGCCGACGTCATGCTCGCCGCCGGCAGCCTGGTCAGCCCGGGCAAACACCTGAAAGCCGGCTGGCTGTACCGCGGCCGCCCCGCCGAGCCGGTGCGCGAGCTGACGGACAAGGAGCTGGAGATGCTCAGGTACTCCGCGGCGCACTATGTCAAGTTGAAGGATCGGTATTTGGGTGGTGGAAACGGCTAATGGGCTAATGGGCTAATGGGTTAAGGGGTTAAGGGGACAAGGGGATTCGGTTTCCGGTTTCCGGCTACTGACAACCGAC
>SLKT01000177.1 GCA_007134485.1 Wenzhouxiangella sp.
AGTCCGAAGTCCGAAGTCCGAAGTTTCCGTCTTCCGTCTCCCGTCCTCTGACCCCTGACTCCTGAACCCTTAAACCTTAAACCTTTGCCTTCCCTGACCCCAGTTGCCCAGACCCATCGTGGCAAAAAAGGCAAAGTCTGCCATATAATGGGATGATGGCATCTCCCGGAAATCCGCCACGAATGAGTGAATCGACCAGCATCGACAAGTCCGGCCGTCTGATCGTGCCGGCTTCGCTCAGGCGACAACTCGGCATTCGACCGGGTGATCGGTTGCATCTTCGCGTGGTTGACGGCGAGCTGCGCATCTCAACCTGGCAGCAGGCCGTGGAGCGTGTCCAGCAATCACTGGCCGCCTACCGCCCCGATGACCAGGAGGAACTGGCCTCCGAAGCCTTGATCAGGGAACGCCGCGAGTCGGCACATCATGAAGGAAGCTTGCGCAGTAGCAAGGTTTGAAGGTACTGACCGCCGATCGGCAATGGGCGTCCCTGAAGCTCGATCTCGAAGTAGTGCTGATCCGCCCCTGACCCCGATCCCTGATCCCTTGCGCCTTGAATCTTGAACCTTGAGCCTTGAGCCTTTCCCGGAAACCGGAAACCGGAAACCGGAAACCGCCCCGTCATGACCGAGAATTGAACAACCCCCCTACCATCCCGATATAATAAGGACCAATTCAATCCTGTATTGCAGCGACGATGTTCAGCAACAGCTATACGCCGGTCAAGTTCGAGCGCGATTGCCACGCCATCATGGTGCCCGAGGGGGCCGAGGTGGAGTTGCCGGCCGGCACGGTGGGCTATATCACCCAGTCGCTGGGCGGCAGTTTCACCCTGTACGTGGATGGCCGGCTGTTTCGTCTGGCCGGTGATGATGCCGACGCCATCGGTCGCGAGCCCCCGCCGCGGCCGGATCTTCCGGAAGATGCCACCGACCAGGATGTCGAGGACCTGATCTGGGCCCAGCTCAAGACCGTCTATGACCCCGAGATCCCCATCAACATCGTAGAACTGGGCCTGATCTACGAATGCAGGCTCAGCCGCGGCGAGAATGGCCAGCGCAATGTCGATATTGCCATGACCCTGACCGCGCCCGGCTGTGGCATGGGTGAGGTGCTTGTGGCCGATGTGCGTGACCGGGTCAAGCTGATCCCGACCATTGACCAGGTCAATGTGGCCCTGACCTTCGATCCGCCGTGGAATCAGTCGATGATGAGTGAAGCGGCGCGGTTGGAGACGGGGATGTTTTGAAGCGGCGGTTTCCGGTTTCCGGTTCCGGAAAAGGCGCAAGGAGCAAGGCTCAAGGAACAAGGGGTCAGGATTCAGGGGTCGGGGGTCAGTCTACGGGTTCGGGATTGGTGCTGATTTCGGACCACCGACCACCGACTACTGACCACTGACTACAGACCTCCGACCTCCGACCTCCGACCTCCGACCTCCGACCCCCGTCTCCCACCCACCATGCGAATCGCGCTGCTTTTCATCGTCCTGCATTTCTCCGCCCTGGTGGCGGCAGCCGAGCCGGCCGACCTGCAGCTTCGTGATGCGCGCACCGGTATGGGGGTCAGTGGACAGGTCAGCTTGCGTGCGGTGGATGAAGTGGTCGCGCCGGTGGCCTCGGTTGTCGATGCCTTGCTGGTGGGGGAGTTTGTCGAAGTCTTTCAGGTGGACGGCGGCACGATGCTGATGATCGATCAGCCGGCGGTGATGCGCGTCGAGGCCCCGGGCTATGAGACCTTGCATACCGTGTTGCGCCCGGCGCCGGACCACCGTGGCTGGACGATGATGCTGAACCCGGTCGATCCCGTGGCGATTCCAGTCGCGCCCGAACCGGATCGTTTGCGGATCAGTGGCTGGGTGTCTGATCATCAGAGTCTCGAACCCGTCGCCGATGCGCGAATCAGCGTGGCGCATGACGGCGCGCAAGCCTTGAGTGGAGCGGACGGCTATTTCGAGATGGATGTGGCGGCTTTGCCGGTGGTCGATGACCTGCCCGAGGTCTTGCAGATCGAAGTGTCTGCACCGGGGTACCCGGGATGGACGAGTCGCGACGTCGTGGCGGCCTCCGGTGGCGTGCAGATTCAGGTGCAACTGGGTGGCCCCTCCCGGGAGCAGCCCGTTCATCGCCAGCTCGGACATGACCCGGTCTGGCCCGAGGCCGATCCGGGCCCGCGCCAATCGATCGCGCCTCGCGGCGAGCCGGGCGATCAGCCGCCGGATACCATCAAGGTGGGGTTTGCCGATGCCGGGTGCACTGAGCCATGCTGCACCGGTTCCTGTCCGTATGCCTGCACGTTCAGCCTGGAGGAATACACCCGCCGCGGCCTACCCAACGAATGGATTGCTTCCTGGGCGCACGATGCGCTGGCCGCCGGGGCCGTGGCCTATCGCAGCTTTGGGGCCTGGCATGTATTCAACCCGCCGGCCCACGATGCTTACGATCTGTGTTCATCGGCCTGCTGCCAGGTCAATGATCCCAAGACCGCGGCCTCCACCAACCAGGCCGTCTCGGCCACCGCGGGCCTGATGCTGACTCATTCAGGGGAAGTATTTCGTTCCGAATACTCGGCGCAGAATAACAATCTGGTCGGCGCCCTGAGCTGTACCAATCAGGATTGCGATGTCGAATCCGGGGAGTGTGCCTGTCAGGACGGCCAGGCCGGTTCGCCATCGACCGGGTGGCCGTGCCTGGACGACCCGCCCAGCGCCGGCGAAAGTTGCTTCGGTCATGGCCGTGGCATGAGCCAGTGGGGCAATCACTTCTGGACATTGGAAAGCCCGCCACGAAACTGGAAATGGCAATTGGACCTCTACTACAACGCCGGCGGCGATGGTGAGGACTTGCGCAACGCCTTCATCTCGCAGGTGCTGGTCATCGATGCGGTCCGAGTCCTGCCGGAGACCGCCGGCCCCGGTGCGTCCATCACCCTGGAACTCGATGTCCGCAACCTGGCTGCCGAAACCCACGAGCATGTCCTGATCGGCGCCAGCTTGCGCCAACCCCCCGAACCCTTC
Organism: Wenzhouxiangella sp.; assembly: GCA_007134485.1. GTDB lineage: Bacteria > Pseudomonadota > Gammaproteobacteria > Xanthomonadales > Wenzhouxiangellaceae > Wenzhouxiangella. The sequence continues at coordinate 3,014 of SLKT01000177.1, forward strand.
ATCGACGACCCAGACAACGACCAGCCGATCAGCCTCCCCCCGGGCAGCTCGACGGTCTCACGCAGCTTCGACATCCCAAGTGATGCCGCCGAAGGCCCCTATGACGTTCATGCCTCTCTGTTCATCGACGTCGACCAGAACCAGTCGATCAGCAGCAACGACCTGCGCCAGCACCTGGTGGTCGCGCCGGCTGCGCTGGAGATGGATTGGACGATATTTTCCGATCGGTTCGAGTTGGGGGGTGGTGTTCGGTAGACGGAGGTCGGAGGGCAGTAGTCGGTGGTCAGTAGTCAGTAGTCCGAAATCAGCACCGATTCCAACACCTGGCAGTGCTGGTTCAGGTCAGTTCCGGATTGAATTGGGTCGTCAGGTAGGTCGTTCGCGCAGGATCTTCCAGGCCACTTCTCCGGCTACCCCCTTTATCCACTTCACTCTTCAAAGCGATCCTGGAAGATCTCACCACCGACGATCGTAATGCTGAAATCACGTTCAGCGGAATTAAATTGGTCATTCACGCTCACAGTGAATTCAAACTCGCCAACCAGCTGTGGAACACCGCTGATTTCGCCGGTGGAGAAGTCCAGTGAAAATCCATCCGGCAACTGGCCTGAACTAACAACCCAGGTAAGTAATGTCGTTCCACCGACAGCCGACAATATCTGGCTGTATGGTGCTTCCAATGTGCCGTCATCCAGATAGTGGGTGGCGATTTGGAAGACAAGCCCGTTGTACTCGACAGCTCCGATATCGCACTGCGGCCCTTGCGGCCTTATAACGCCTCGCTGGTCAATATTGGTGACGTTCGGCCCGGCACAAGAGGCCGGGTCGCCAGCTTCGATGGCATCACTGCTGGGCAGCAAACCGTGGGTCAGAGTCGGGCCATCGTTGTCAAATAGCGGCAGAAGTGCGGCGTTGCCGTTGGTAATATCGCCGGGTTCGGTGAAATTGCAAGTCGAATCACTGCTCAGATTATTGCCCGCCGATACGGCATGATTATCACAGTTAACGGTATTGCCTCTCTGATCAGCGATAATCGTGTTTCTGACATCAATGTCGGGCGCACTACCCGCCGGGAAGTTGACGGCGGCGGCTCCGCCGGTATGCGCTTCATTGTAAGCAATGGTGGTATTGGCGAGCATTAGTGGGCCGTTGCCGTTTGGGTGGACTCCGATGCCGGCGCCAGTGGCGGCGTTATTGCCACTGACAGTGGAGTTGATCAGGTCAAGACTGGACAGACCGCCCACATAAATGCCACCGCCCTGGCCACTTCCGTAGTTACCTCAGATGGTCGAGCGGTTGATGCGCGCCTGACTACTGAAAGCCATTGTAATTCCGCCGCCCAAGCCCTCGGCCACATTGTCGGCGATCTCGGTGCGCTGGATCTCCAGGTCGCCCCGACTCCAGATGCCGCCTCCGTCAGATCCCGAAGTATTGGACGAAATCACGCTGTCAACGATCTGGAATTCGCTGGGAGCGTTTCCGCTCGGGTTTCCGGCGGAAATTCCTCCGCCATTGTCGCCGGACTCGTTCCCGGAAATGACGCTTTCGGAGATGGTGAGCGTTGTGCCGCCCCCGGCGAAGATGCCGCCGCCGATATCACCACTCTGGTTGTCGACAATCTCGGAACCCTTGGAAACCGTCACAACACTGCTGCCGACTAAATCAATCCCACCGCCGCGATTGTCTGCCTGGTTGTCACGAACCACCGTGTTCTCCAGCGTCAGTGTTGAACCGGAAATGAGGAAGAAACCACCGCCAGGGGAGTCAATGGCCCGATTGTCGCTTACCCGGCTATCAATCATCGTCAGTTCCGAATCAATCACAAAAATGCCACCGCCAGAGTTGTCTGAATTCCCATGTCGAATCCACAGGTTTTCGACTGTAATATTGGCGCCGGTGCCAACAGTGAGCACCCGGTTGGTGGCCTGTTCCCAGCCATCCTCGTGCGCCTGTAATATCGTTCCACCCGGACCGGCACTCTGCCCCCTGAAGGTTAATACGCGATTGCCGGTCGAGACTGTTTCAGTAAACTCGCCGCTCCCCATGTTAATGGTGTCGCCGTTGCTGGACTGGCCTATCGCATGGTTCACCGTCTGGCATGGCGTGCCCACGAAAGTGCAGTCGTTGCCCGAGTCATTGCCATTAACGTGAACCCACAAATCCTGTTGCGCCAGAGCGGTCGCAGACAGCATCAGCAGGCAAACCGTCAGTCCTCGATACAGATTACGCATTTTTCGACTACTCCTCCATCGGCATAAAGGGTCTCGGTAAAGGTTATGAATCAACTCGCGAGCGAAACATCCCCCGGTATCTACTCTATCTACGAAAAAAGTCGAAAAAACCGGACACGAATTTGCAAAGTATGGAAGTGTCGGCTGGTGCGAACAATCCGGTCGATGCCGTGGACCCTGATCCACCGAGTCAGCACCGATTTCCCCCCTGACTCATGCCCCCTGAACCTCGAGCCTTTCTCGCAAACCGCAAACCGTAAACCGTAAACCGGCCCCCTCCTGATGCCCTTTTTCCCCTTAACCCCTTCACCCCTTAGCCGTATCACCCGCCTTCTCCACCCCCGCCAACACCGTCAACACCTCCTCCCCATACTTGTCCAGCTTGTGCCGCCCCACGCCGCTGATCTCGGCCAGTTCCTCCAGGGTTTCCGGCCAGGCATCGATGATCGCGGCCAGGGTGGCGTCGTGGAAGATGACGTAGGGCGGGACCTCTTCTTCTCGCGCGGTCATCAGGCGCCACTCGCGCAATGCCTGCCAGGATGGCGATTCGGTATCTACCTCGACGGTGGGCCGGGTCTTGCGCTGGCGGGTGGCCGGGATGGTGTCGCGGCGCAGCACCAGTTGTTTTTCACCGCGCAGCAACGCGCGGCAGTCCGCACCCAGTTGCATGCCCCCGTGGCCGTCCGGATGGGGTTGCAGATAACCCAGGGCGAGCAACTGGCGCAGGACGGAGTGCCAGGTCTTCTTGTCCAGCTCGGCGCCGATACCGTAGGTGCTCAGGCGATCATGCCCGAATTGGCGGATCTTGTCGGTGGTCTTGCCGAGCAGGACATCGATGACATGAGTGGCGCCGAAACGCTGGCCGGTGCGATACACGCATGACAAGGCCATGCGCGCCGCCTCGGTGGCGTCCCAGGTTTCGGGTGGGTCGAGACAGTTGTCGCAGTGGCCACAGTCGCCGGCATGTTGTTCCTCGAAATAATTGAGCAGCACCGGGCGTCGGCAACCGGCCGCCTCGCAGTAGGCCAGCAACGCTTCCAGGCGTTCACGCTCCAGGCGTTGCTGGCGGTCGTCGGCGCTGGACTGGGCCAGCAACTGACGGATCTGCATGATGTCGGACAGGCCGTAGACCATCCAGGCATCGGCCGGCAGGCCGTCGCGCCCGGCCCGGCCGGTTTCCTGGTAATAGGCCTCGATGCTCTTGGGCAGATCCAGGTGGGCGACGAAGCGCACATCGGGCTTGTCGATGCCCATGCCGAAGGCGACGGTCGCGCAGATGATGATGCCGTCCTCGCTGATGAAGCGATCCTGGTGGTGCTGGCGTTGCTCGGCGTTCAGGCCGGCATGATAGGGCAGGGCGGTCAGTCCGTTGGCCTCCAGCCAGGCGGCCGTGTCTTCGGCGCGCTTGCGCGAAAAGCAGTAGACAATGCCCGAGTGGCCGCGATGTTCGTTCTGGACAAAGGCCAGCAATTGCTGGCGGGGATTGTTCTTCAGCCCGACCCGGTAGCGAAGATTGGGGCGGTCGAAACTGTCGATGAAGGTGCGCGCGCCATCGGCCAGTAATCGCTTTCCGATCTCGATTCGGGTGCGATCGTCGGCGGTTGCCGTCAGGGCGATGCGGGGAACGCGGGGAAAACGCTCGGCCAGCACATCCAGCTTGAGATACTCCGGCCTGAAATCGTGCCCCCACTGGGACACGCAATGCGCCTCGTCGATGGCGAACAGGCACAGGCTGATCGAGTCCAGCATGCGCAGGGTGGTCTCGCGCAACAGCGATTCCGGCGCAATGTAGATCAGGTCAAGCCGACCGACGGCCAGATCCTCTTCGACCTGGCGACGCGAGGCCGGATCGAGACTGGAGTTGAGCACGGCCGCGTTCACGCCATGGTGCTTGAGCGCTTCCACCTGGTCGCGCATCAGGGCGATCAGCGGTGAGACGACCACGGCAGTGCCGCTTCGGATCATTGCCGGGATCTGGTAGCACAGCGATTTTCCACCGCCGGTGGGCATCAGCACCAGTGCATTGTCACCGGCAATCAGGGCATCGATGATTTCGCGCTGGCGGCCACGGAAGCGCTCGTAGCCGAATACCCGTTGCAGTATGTCCAGCGGATCAGAAGAAGTCGGGGCGATAGCGGCCTGGTCCATGCTCAGCCCAATCAAAAGTTGAATCCGAGCTCAAGGATAACTGCCTAAATCAGCCGCCACATCGGAAATCTTCCCCGACATGGATCGGAAATCTACTCCAGACCCAGGTCCTCGGCGGCTCGTTCGACACGTTTGAGGCGTTCGTCGATTTGCTCATCGCCGACGGCCCGGCCGCCGGAAAACTCCACCCAGCCCTGGCCGTGCTTGCGGCACAGGTCGGCAAGCAGTTTGACGTGATCGTCGCTGTCATTGAGGCAGGGGATGTATTCGAGCTTTTCGCCGCCGGCGTGGACGAACTCATCGCGGTTTTCCATGGCGATTTCTTCAAGGGTCTCCAGGCAGTCGATGGAAAAGCCCGGGCAGACCACCTGAACGCGCTTGACCCCTTTGGCGGCCAGGCCCTGCAAGGTCTTGTCGGTATATGGCTTGAGCCACTCGGCCCGTCCCAGCCGGGACTGAAATGAAACCTGCCAGTCGCTTGCCCCAAGATCCAGGCGATCGGCAATCTGGCGTGCGCTGGCCTGACACTGACAGTAATACGGATCGCCGGCCATCAGGTTGCGGCGTGGAATGCCGTGGAAGGAAAACAGCAGCTTGTCGGGTTGGCCGTGCCGGTTCTGAAAGTCTCGAATCGAGCCGGCCATGGCGTCCAGCCAGGCCGGTTCATGATGATAGTCATTGATGAAACGCACTTCCGGCAGCCAGCGCATGCGACTCAGGGAGCGCGTGACACTGTCAAATACCGCGGCGGTGGTTGTTGCCGAGTACTGCGGATACATCGGCAGCACCAGCAGACGTTGGATGTTGGCCTCGCGCAACCGATCGATGGCCCGGTCAATCGAGGGCTGGCCATAGGTCATCGCCAGCATCACGTCGACCCGCGGCATGGTCTTGTCGAGGTGCGACTGCAGCTTGTGCGCAAGCTTGCGATTGTTGACCAGCAATGGTGAGCCTTCGTCTGTCCAGACACTTGCATAGGCCTTGGCCGAGCGCGGCGCCCGGAAGGGCAGGATGATGCCATGCAAAATCAGCCACCAGATCGGGCGTGGTACCTCGACCACGCGCGGGTCGCCCAGAAACTGCTTCAGATAGGGGCGCAACGCCTTGGCCGTCGGCGCCTCCGGGGTACCCAGATTGACCATCAGAATGCCCGCACGGGGTGGATGCGCGTGGCCAGGTACTTCGGTGGCCTCGGTGCGACTCGAAATCAGCTTTTTTTCATCGAACGACATGAGGTGTCTTCTTCAGGGTGTGGATCATATTCTACCGTCGCCTCGTGATGGCCGGTTCGATGGTTTCACCCCCTGAGTCCGGTCGCTGTCAGTGATTCGCACTTTCTGATATGCTTGGACCTGTCGGATTGATGAACAAGAGAATCTAGAATGCGCTGGATCACGCCACTGTCCTGGTGTGTTTTGCTGACCGTGATGATTTCGGTCAGTGCCCAGCTATGGGCGCAGCCGACCGCCTACGGCGTCAATTCCCGAGGGGATCATCCCGATTCCATGCAGGTCAACGCCCTGTGGAGAATCAATCTTTCCAGTGGCGCACACGAGTATGTCGGCTGGACCGGCTACCTGGACCTCGAAGCCCTGGCGTTTGCGCCCGATGGTACGCTCTACGGCGCCGATGACGAATCCAAAACCCTGGTTCGAGTCAGCCAGGTTTCGGGCATGGGCGTTCCCGTTGGCGGTGTGGCCAATCGCCACAACATGCGCCTGTCGCTGCAGCAACCCATGGATTTCGGCATGACCTTCGATTGCGACGGTAACGCTTTTGTGGTCTCCGATATCCAGCAGTCCCTTTACAGTGCCGACATGGACAGCGGACGTCTGACCCTGATCGGCGAGGCCGGTTCGCTCGGGGCGCCGATCACGGATATTGCCAGTATTGGAGATCAGGCATTCGGGATCACCACCGGGGGCGGCGGCAATGGTGCTTCCGGCGAACGCAGCCTGTACACGATCGACCTGGACAATGCCACTGCCGATTTGATCGGTCCCCTCGGTCCCGAGGTCAGCCCTTACAACAACGCCGGCCTGGCCTTCGACGAGGACGGCGTGCTGTGGGCGATCACTGATCGACGCGCGGTCAGCGATGGAGATTTCCCGAGTGAAATCCTGCGTATCGATCCACATACCGGCCAGGCCGAAAAGGTGGCCGAAACCCTGGTTGGCGTGGAATCAGTGGCTATTTTCCCGAATGCCAATTGCCAGACCCTGGGAGAGCCCGGGCCGATTGATCCCGAAGACGACTCCACGGTTCCCGTACCGACCTTGTCCATGCCGGCGCTGCTGGCATTGATGACGTTGATGCTGGGGCTGGCCTGTTTTTCGCTTCGCCGCCGGGCGTAGTTCAGGCCATCAATTGGCTGTCGTCGGATGGCGATTCATCGTCGCCGCCGAATCCGAATACCTGGCAAAAGGCGACGTATTGCCCTCCGGCCATGAGCATCTGCATGAACATGGTTGCAATCAGGATGACGACCTGGCCGGCAATGACGCCAAACTGACCCAGGGCCATTGTCAGCACGCTGATCAGCACCAGGATCAGGCCCAGTCCGGCGGCCACCGCCATGAACGCCAGCCCGAATCCCAGAAAGGCCGCCCAGTTCACGACCACCGCCTTGATGCTGGTCAACAGCGAGGCCATGGTTGGCCAGCGGTTGAACATGACCAGCGGAATGGCGAAGTAAATGGCGGCCAGCACAAGGGCGAAAATCGATCCGGACATGAGCAAGCCGCCACCCAGAGAGACGCCTTCGAGCGCCTGAACCAGGGTTTCCGGCGACTCCATGGCGGCTTCGAGTTCCTCGGGTGATATCTGACTGCCGAGCCAGCCGATGAACACGCCGGCCGCCAGCATCGAGCCGGCGATGCTCCAGGCGCCGATGACCAGCAAGCCGGATCTCGCGGATGGTTCCTTCCAGCCGGCAAACAGGGTGAATGGCGGTGGCGCCTGGCCTCGCCGCACCTGGTCGTAGCCGACCAGTACGCCGGCCGTCAGCATGGGCGTCAACAGCACCAGAAACAACTGTCCGATGACCGGAATGACAACCGCGATCAGTGAAATCAGCAGCCACAGTGAGGCCAGCCCGGCCAAGGGTCCGAGACCGGCAAACAGTAACTCCGCGCCGGCCGGCAACCAGCGCAGTCCGGCCGAAAAACCGACTCGGCGAATCCGAGCCCGCTCGCTCAAGAGACCTCTCCGGTCACGGCTGCCTGCTTGATCCGGGATGCTGACCATTTCGGCGCTTCCCCCAGGGCGTCCGGAACCTGTTCGGGTTCATCGACCAGGCGCCACATGCGCAGGTGGATCCGGTTCATGAAACGCTCTTGCACGCTGTGACGAAGCATCTGCATCATGGTGTCATAATATCGATTCGTGTTGACCAGAATGATCGGTCCGAGAAATTGTCCAAGGCGCTTGAGCGTCATGGCCTCGAACAGTTCCTCGAAGGTCCCGCAGCCGCCGGGCAAGGCGATCACCGCGTCGCTGCGCTCAAGCATTCGGGACTTGCGGGTGTGCATGTCCGGGACCACCTCGAGCGAGGCCAGTTTCTGGTGACCGCACTCGACGTGAGTCAGAAACTCGGGGATCACCCCGTGAACTTCGCCACCCTCGGCCAATGCGGCATCGGCCATGGCGCCCATCAGACCGTGCGCGCCACCGCCGTAGACAATCTCGAAACCGGCGCGCGCAAGCACCTGGCCCAGACGGTGGGCGGCGCTGATATAGTGGCCGTCCAGTGCCTGGCTGGAAGCGGCATAAACGGTGACTCGACACATCGACATGAGGATGAAAACGCTTTGAAGATTAGCCGTCATTGTAATCGCACCACCCGGTGGACGTGGCTTTCGGCATTGCTGGTCGTGACCGTTTCAATGGTCGGATGCGGCAACGGGGACTCCATTCCGGAAGAGCTGGCGCCGGGGCAGGAGCCGTATCTTCGCTGGTGTGCCTCGTGTCACGGCAATGCCGGAGAAGGCAAACCCCCGTCGTTTCCGCCACTGGCCGGGTCCGAGTGGCTGGAATTACCGGATGAGGCATTGGCGATGATCATTCTCTATGGGCTGCGCGGTGAAATCGAGGTGGCCGGACGCACCTATCGCGGTTACATGCCACCCATGCAGCATGTCTCCGATGAGGATATTTCCAAGGTCGTGGCATTCATGCTCGAACAGTGGGGAGATCGGCAGTCCGGACTCGACCAAGCGGACGTTCGCCAGTTGCGCGAGGTATTCCAGGGGCGCCGCCCACCGCTGGATGGCTGGGATGGTGTCGAGGAAGCCATGGAGAGTTTGCCGTGAGCGCCCGCATGCCACAACGCGGCGGACTGTCGGCGGCCTGGGTCGTTCTTGGCGTGACCGTGGCGGCCTATTTTCTGCAAATGGCCAATATGAACGAAGCGCTTCGGGTCTTTGCGTTGTGGCCGCTGGCGACCGCGGCCGATCCGTCCTGGGCGCAATACGAGGTGGCGTTTGCGCCCTGGCAATTGATCAGCTATGGATTTCTGCACGGCGGGCTGGCACACCTGTTTTTCAACATGTTTGCCCTGTACATGTTCGGCGTACCGATCGAGCGTGCCTGGGGTACGCGGCGCTTCCTGATCTTCTATTTCTTCTGCATGGTCGGCGCCGGGCTGGTTCAGCTCACGGTGGCCGCCCTGACTGGCGAGGTGTACCCGACCATTGGCGCCTCCGGCGCCGTGTTCGGCCTGCTGCTGGCGTTCGGCATGATGTATCCCAACAACATGATCATGCTGCTGATTCCGCCCATTCCGATGAAAGCCAAGTGGTTTGTCATCGGTTACGGGGTGCTGACCCTGATCTTCGGCATGACCGGCGCCATGCCGGGTATCGCACATTTTGCGCATCTGGGCGGTATGTTGTTCGGTCTGGGACTCATTCTGTACTGGGGACGCCAGGATTTTCACCGGCGACATCGGTGATCGCGCGCTCCCAGGCCAGGATGGCGCGTTTTCGTTGCGGCCCTCCGGCATACATCCCGAAATTCCCCGAGGCGCGCAGCACGCGATGGCAGGGGATCAGCAATGCGACCGGATTGGCGCCCACTGCGGTGCCGGTGGCGCGAACCGCTTCCGCTCGCCCGATGGCGGCCGCCACCTGTCCGTAACTGACCACCCGTCCGGGCGGAATGGCCAGCAGGGCGGACCACACCCGAACCTGGAAATTCGTGCCTTGCACGTGAACGCGCAGCCCCCGGGTCTGACCGTCGGCCAGGGCGGCAACGACCTGGTCCATGGCAGGAGCGGTCCGCGCCTGATCCCGTGACAGCCGTGCCCTGGGCCACTGCCGCCGCATCATGGCCACAGCCGTTTCGGATTCATCGTCGGCAATGAATCGCAATACGCTGATCCCTCGCTCGCTCGAAGCCAGCAGGCATGGACCAAAGGGGCTGTCATGAATGCCCCATTGCAGGGTCAGGCCATCACCGCCACGCTGGATCTGTCCCGGCGTGACCCCTTCCAGGCCGACGAACAGATCGTGCAGCCGGCTGCCGCCGGATAGCCCGCTTTGCCAGGCCGCCTCCATGACCGGTCGGGATTCGGCCAGCAGTCGGCGTGCATGGGATGCAGTCACATACTCGAGAAAGCGCTTCGGCGTGATCCCGGCCCAACGCTGAAAAAGACGATGAAAGTGAGACACCGAGACACCGACATGCGCGGCGACTTTGTCGACACCGGGTTGGTCACGAAAGTTTTCATCCAGATACCGGATGGCCTTTTCGATGCGCTGATAGTCGTTCATGAGCATGGAGCGGGGTCGATACGACGGACGAATTCCAGCCTACGGGAACCCGATGCCGGGCGGCAACCCGAATCCTGCCCATTGGGCATGCAGGTCGCATTCAGCCGGGCTGCCAGCCCGCGCGAAGGGTTGTTCAGAGCCCCCATAAGTCTGTATGCTGATTGAGGTCGAGCGTCAACGAGGAGGAGCATGAAATGAGTGAAAGCGGAGGAAAGCCCATGCCGGCCCATATCAAGGCCAAGGTGGAGAGAGCGTTCGGGCACGATTTTTCCAACGTGCGATGTCATCCCAACTCGCATCTGCCGAACGCGGTTGGCGCCAAGGCATTCGCCAAGGGCGAGCACATCCACTTTGCGCCGGGTCAATTCAACCCGTCATCCAGTGAGGGGCTGGAACTGCTCGCACATGAACTGGCCCATCTTGTCCAGCAACGCAAGCACGACCACATCACTCCGACCATTCAAGGTCGCTTTCAGGCCAAACCGGCGGTCGACAAGATGGTCAAGGCCTTCAAGCGCAAGTGTTAACCCGGCTGAATGTGATCTACATACCTGCCGGGTTAATAACAGTCAACCGCGACCGAAGACTTCGCGCAAGAGTTCGGTGGTTCGGGCCACCGGGTCGGATCGAATGCGGCGTTCCTCTTCGGCCAGAACCAGGAACAGGCCGTCCAGGGCGTGGTTGGTGACATGGGCTTCCAGGTCGACCTCCAGCGGATCGACCATCGGCAAACGGTTCCAGCGCTCGGCGATTTCGCGGTAGTAATCCAGGCCCTGAACCTGGTCAAGATGACGCCGCACGATGGGCTGGTAACGTTGGCGCAGACGGGTCTCGGACTGGTTCCGAAGATAGCGGGTGGCGGCATCGTCCCCGCCCCGAAACACCGCCATGACATCGGCAGGTCGCATTCCGGAGATCGCCTCTCGAAACAGGGTGACCGCTTCCTCGGCGGCGGTTTCGGCGGCCCGGTTCATGGCGACCTCGAGCTGGTCGACCTGGCGTCCCAGACCCACCTGGCGCAGGCGATCGGCGGCCGAGCGAATGGACTCGGGCAGACCGATGCGGATCATCTCGTTGGCCAGGTAGCCGTCAACGCGGCCGACCCGGTCGACGGCCCGCTCGCTGCCGATCTGCAGGGCCTCTCGCAAGCCGGCAGCAATGCGCGTTTCGTTGTTGCTGGCTTCGCCGCTTGTGGCCAGCTCATCCAGCACCGCGCAACCTGACAGTAACGCCAGGCCACCGGCCACGATGGCCACTCGGGCCCATTCAGACAGGTGCATGGTCTGCATCACGGTGGCTCAGGGAGCGATCCAGTCGCGAGGTTTCAGGTATTCGGCCAGGCGCGCTTCGGCGGTGCCGGCGCCGGGTTGCCAGTCATAGCGCCAATGGGCCACGGCCGGTAGTGACATCAGGATGGACTCGGTGCGCCCGCCGGACTGCAGCCCGAACAGGGTGCCGCGGTCGTAGACCAGGTTGAACTCGACATAACGTCCGCGCCGGTAGCGTTGGAAATCGATTTCGCGCTTGCCGTACTCGGTGTGCTTGCGCTTGTCCACGATCGGCCGATAGGCATCCAGATAGCCGTTGCCGACGGCACGCATGTAGGCAAAGCTTTGCTCGAATCCCCATTCGTTGAGGTCATCGAAGAACAATCCGCCAATCCCGCGGGTTTCATCTCGGTGCTTGAGATAAAAGTACTCATCGCACCACTTCTTGTGCTCGGCGTAGACCTGGTCGCCAAAAGGCTGGCACAGGTCGTGGGCGGTGCGATGCCAGTGTTCACAGTCGCTGTCGAACGGATAATACGGGGTCAGATCAAAGCCGCCGCCGAACCACCAGACGGGTTCTGCATTGTCCTTTTCGGCGATGAAAAAGCGCACGTTGGCGTGACTGGTCGGCACGTAGGGATTGACCGGGTGCATGACCACCGAGACGCCCAGCGCCTGAAAGCCGCGTCCGGCCAGTTCCGGTCGTCGCGCGCTGGCCGCCGGGGGCAGGGCGTCGCCGTGAACATGTGAAAAATTCACGCCCCCTTTCTCGAATACTGCCCCGCCTTCCAGGACACGCGTTCGACCGCCCCCGCCCTCCGGACGGTCCCAGCGGTCCTGGTGGAAGCGGGCCTGGCCGTCACTTTCCTCGAAGGCCTGGCACAGGCGGTCCTGCAGTCCGGTCAGGTATTCCGAAACCTGGTCGATGATGGGGTTGGTGTTTGTCATGGGGCGGGGCGTTCAGGATGGATGAGTCACAGGGATTGGATAGGGTACACAGAGATTGCCATGTTCGGAAGGGGTCAGGGATCAGGGGTAAGTCCACCTGTTATCTCAACCTGTTTCCCGACAACAGGTCGCGAATACTCGACGGCCGTGCGGCATCGCCTAGCGGTGCATCGATGATCAGATCCACCTGGTCGGCAAACATGGCCCGGGCCTCGGCTGCGCTCAGGGCCGGAGATTCACCGGAACGATTGGCAGAGGTCGAGACCAGCGGCGTGTCCAGAGCTTGGCAGAGCTCGTGACACAGCGGATGGGCCGACTGGCGAACGGCCAGTGAGCGGTGACGCCCGCACAGCCATTTCGGGCAGTGCTCGGAAACCGGGATCAACCAGGTGACCGGGCCCGGCCAGGTTTCGGACAGGCGTTCGCGTTGCTCGTCGCTCAAGGGAACAATCCAGTCACCCAGTTGCTCCAGATCACGAATCAGTACGATCACGCCCTGTTCCACGGGCCGTTGTTTCAACGCACAGACCTTCTCCACCGCCGCCTGGTCATCGGCCCGGCACCCCAGCCCGTAGACGGCCTCGGTGGGGTAGGCGATGACGCCGCCGTGGTTGAGGGTTTGGATGGCCTGGGTAATGGGGGGCATGGGCTAATGGGTTTACGGGCCAATGGGCGAAAGGGCCAATGGGTTAGGGTTCAAGGTTTAAGGTTTAAGGTTTAAGGGGCTCTAGGCTCTAGGCTCAAGATCCCGACCACTCCTTAAACCTTAACCCTTAACCCTTAACCCTTAACCCTTAA
>SLKT01000041.1 GCA_007134485.1 Wenzhouxiangella sp.
CAGATCAGAAACTCTGCCCCGGCGACACTGGCCCCACTGACCGCAGCGGTCGGGCTGGCGTTGTCCGCCAATTCCTTGCAGGCCGCCACGATCACCGTCGATAGCCTGGCCGACGGTGTCTTCAATGACGATATCTGCACCCTCAGGGCTGCAGTGTACTCGGTCAACTTCGGCTCGAGCATTGCCGGCTGCATCGCCGGCGACGGCAACGATGACACCATCGTCTTTGATTCCGAACTCAGCGGCGACATTCAGCTGACGACGAGTGATGCGATCTATAACTCGGGCGCGACCATCCAGATCGGCGCCTCGGTCACTATCAACGGTCCCGGCCCGGACAAACTCGCCGTGGTCGGCGCCGGGTTTGGCACGGGCCCGGTCCTGTACGCGGTAGAAGAAGACAGCGAGATCTCCATCAGCGGCCTCACTCTGCGAAATGGGGGAGGCTTTGACATGGAGGGGTATGGCCCAGGCGGTGGCCCCGGAGGTGGGATCTTGTGTCACGCCCGCACCCTGGAACTGAACGATATGGTGATCCATGACAACGTGTCCTATCTCGGCGGCGGTGGGGTCTGGCATGAAACCGAATCGAGTTTCATCTTTGCCGAGCTCACCATTCATGATTCGCAAATCACGGACAACTTCACCTATTTCGGTAGTGGCGGAGGCGTTGGATTCAAGCACCCGGAACAGTCCAGACTGGTAATTCGCAACAGCACGATCTCCGACAATACGGCCTGGGGTGTTGGCGGGGGACTGATGGCCTCCATGCCGGTGATTGGCTACGGATTCATTCTGACCGACAATGAATTCGACAACAATTCAGGCTTCGACGCTGGTGGTGGCGTTTATCTGGACTCGGGCTATACGCCGATCTTCATCGCCAACAACACTTTCAGCAACAATGACGCCGATGCCTTTGGCCGCGGCGGCGGATTGTACCTGAATGAAAGTAAAGAAGGATCCCTGCCTTATACGCAGATATTTCTGAACAACAACAGTTTCATTTCGAATACGGTGGGGGGTAACGGTGGCGGCGCCTTTATCCGAATGGATGCCGGCGAGAAAGAGAACCTGCAGAAACACCTCAGCCTGTCAGGCAACGAATTCATTGACAATCATGCTGAAAACTTCGGTGGCGGCCTGAAGATCAACACGGGCTACCTGGTCAACGTCTATCTCGACAATGACACGCTGACCAGCAATCATGCTGATTCCGACGGTGGCGGATTGCACCTGACGACGGATACCTCCTATATCCATATCAATGAACTCGAGGCGACCTACAATTCATCCGAGGAGTCCGGGGGTGGTCTTTTCACCGACCTGGCCAACAGCGGGCTGCAAGCCGACGTATTGTACCTTGCCTCAAACGCGGCAAACTTCATGGAATCACAACACAGCGGCGGTGGCGCAGCATTCACAGCTTCTGCAGGCAGTGTTGTCAGCCTGAGTGAAGCAACCATTGCCTTCAATCAGGCCCATATCGGTGGCGGCGTATCCGTGTCCGGCCAGCATTCGGGCTTCGTGGTCACTGACAGCATCCTGACCGGCAATGATGCCTACCTGCTGGGCGGTGGCCTTGCCCATGCCGATGGCGCCAGTGACGGCATGACTCTGAGTATTGTCCGAAGTGAAATCAGCGACAATCACTCCAGCGTCGAGGGCGGCGGGTTACGCGTACAACAAACCGATGACTCGATGTTCAACCTGATCAACAGCACGGTATCAGGCAATTTCGCTGCTGTTTACGGCGGTGGTATCAGTCTACCCACCAGGGCCTCGGTCAACAGCAACCTCAAGTACTCCACTATCGCCTTCAACGAAACCGGATTTCGCGGCGGCGGCGTCTACAGCCGGGGCTCATCCTGCAATGTAACCAACACCATTATCGGCATGAACCAGGCCAGCCTCGGTCCCGATATTTACGGCTTCAATGACTTTGCACCCTGCACGCTCGAGCACAGTCTGATCAGTGATACCAGCAATGCCAGCATCGTTGACGAGGGCAACAATCTATTGAACACCGAACCGATGCTGGAATCACTCGAATTCAATGGGGGCTCCACCCGGACCCATCGGATTGACAACACCAGCCCCGCTTACAATGCCGGATCATTCCTGAACCCGGCGCCACCCAACCATGACCAGCGCGGCGAAGGATATGAACGCCTCCGGCTCGGTGGGCTGGACATGGGAGCCTATGAACTGCAGAACCTGCCCGACTTTCTGTTCCGGGATCGTTTCGAAAACCCCTGACCTTACTAATGAGGTGATTAGTAAGTCTAGGATCAAGATCTGCATTGCTTGAAATGTTTTCCGGTCGTCTCAATGTATCAAGCCATCATCAACAGAAACGAGGGATGACTCATGAAATACATTATCGGAATCGCTTTTCTTCTGTGCGCCGGGTTGGCGTTCGGTACCACTGATTATGCTGATCGCTGTACGTCTGACCTGGCAGTGCATGCTGTAGTTGACGGACAGCCGGCATCGGAGTCGCTCGTGACTCACGACCAGGTCAGCCGAATCACCACGGCTACCGATGGCGGAAGCGGAAAGTCGATGTTGAACATCCAGCTTGACGATACAGGTGCCGAGCGCATGTATCAGCACACTGGCGACAACCAGGGGGAGTCAATTGTTGTCCTCTGCGACGGTGAGAAGATCTGGCGGGCCGCTATCAATGCTCCTTTCGGCGAACGATTCAGCGTGCTGTTGCCGGAATAGGAATTCAGAGTTCCGGATAGAGCATATAACCCCTCGCCTCAAGGCGAGGGTTCACTTTGATATAGCCTCAACGACCGATTGGGCAGAACGCACGGCGGAGTCCAGCAGCGGCACGCCCTCACCCGCCCAGGATCCGCAGTAGAACAGTCGGCGGTCCGGTTGCGCATGCCATTGCCGGAGTCGACACCGAATCTCCTCCACCTTTGAATTCACCACCGCCCTTTGCATGGGGATACAGGCATGCACGCGCTCGAGGTCCGGTTCGAACAGCGGATTCCAGGTCTGCAATACCGGCAAGTCTTCACATAGCGTGGGCTCGACAGCATTGACGTGGACGGTGAACATGGATTCGTTCATTTCCTCGTCCATGAGGAAGTTCAGCGCACCCCAATCTTGCTGTTCCTTGGGCAGGAAACGCAGGTCTTCGTGAACCCAGAGCATGCCATCGGCATAGGGCACATGGGCCAGCACCTGCCGCTCCTGATCCCAGGCCGAACCACCGAGGAAATCCAGTTGATTGGCCTGGGTGGCGACGATGACATGGTCATAAGTCCCGCCCGCCCCGGTTGATGTCGTCAGCCGGATTCCATCACCTTCCTGTCTGATTTCGGTCACGCTGCAGCCGGTATGAATGCTCATTCCCTTGGCCAGGCCTTCCGCAAGCGCCCGAGTGCCACCCTTCAGGCGCAACAGGTCACCGGAGTGAAGAACGCCACGCAACATCTCCAGCAGCGGTCGAGCCGGCCAGTTTTCCAGATGTCCCTCATCGCAGGTACAAATGGTCTTGAGAATCGGCAGCATCAGACCGCGCCAGAACCGATCATCGAAGGGGGACTCCTCCAGCAACTCACCGAGGGTTGGTGCGTCTTCCCGATCTCTCAATTCACGCGCCACCCCGGCCAGGCGCACCAGCCCCAGGCCCATACGCGCGGCATCCCTGCCCAAGTAGCGCCAGCCACCCGGAATCGGCCAGCCGGTCAGCGGCATGACGCCGCTTCTGAACCAGGTGCGACCATCCATCCAATTGCAGGTCGTGTCCACCCTGACTGTGAAGGTCTCGACACCGACCTCACCGGCCAGCGCCAGCAGACTCGACCAGTCACGCGCATTCATCACCCGCAGCGGCACGTCCACCACGCCGCCATGAACTTCCAGGCCATGGGCCAGCATGCCGATTTCGGAGTGACGCTCGAACAACTCGACCTGCCAGCCTTTTTGTCGGCACATCCAGGCCGCCGCGAGGCCGGAGATTCCGCTGCCGATCACGGCAATGTCTTTCGTGTCAGATCGCACTTTTGTGGGGTAGTTGTCCTGGAACGTGGGATTCGGGAATGCTGCGTAAGCGTTTCACCCAGATAATAGCCGGAATCGCATGAAGGAAATTGTGTTGAATCGGAATGAGGTTCGAATTGTGGGGGCAAGGCGACTCGTCGCTTGACGGGTAGGAGTTGGTTGATGATTGAGCCGAAACCTCGCAGACGTAACCGACCCCGAGGCCACCAAGCTGGAAATCTTTGAATCAGGCGTTCACCCGGTCAGGCCGTGATCGGTCGGATACCACCCGATGCTTCTCCCCACTCTCCAAGCTTATTTTGTGATTAGCAGCAGGCATCAATTTCTAATACCAGCGTACAAACTTGCGCGACAACTCAACCACCGGCGCCTGCTCCGGAGCGGTAGCCACCGCACGAATGCGAACCCAGCGTGTGCGGGTTTCGTGATCCATCAGGCGGTCATCGCGTAACACACCGGATATCACCTGATCCTGGCCCAGGCCGGTCTCGATGATGATGTCGACAAAGGCAGCCCCCGGCGCCACGCCCTCGCGAAACTCGAATCCGCGCCACTTGAACCCATCATTTCGCTGCAAGGCGCCGGCATCGGCCAGCAGCAGTTCCAGAAGCGCCGCAACAGATGGTACACCCTTGCGTGAAACGGTATAGGGTGCTTCAAAGTCGAGCTCGGGGGACTCACCCTTCTGCCAGTCGCCTTCGCTTGCATCCATGACCGAGGTCAAGCTCATGCATGACACACCCAGACAATCCATGCTCTCGGCGAAGGCATCGGGAATTTCGGCTCGAGATATGGCGATCGGCAAGGCTACGGTGCCGCGCAGCGGACGCGAAGCCATGCGCCAGGACACATGCGCAGCCTGGTCAGCCTCATCGGCCGGGCGGACCCGGTCCGCTCCGTGAGTGCGGATCAATTCCTGACGATGGGCCGGCGCCAGGTTGAAACGATCCACCTGGACGGTGCTGACCTCGATGACCGGGCTTTCATCGTCCGGCGCGAAGTGCTGCAGACCGTAACGCAGACGGTAACGTGCCGGTTCGACCCGCCCTTCCACCGCCTCCATGTTCACCAGCGCGCGGGTCAACGGTCCCAGGTCATGCCCGGGCAGAAACACTGACTCCGAATCGCTCTCAAGATGATCTCCGAGCGCTTCCTGCAGCGGCTCCGGGTCGAGTCGCTCGTATGGAGCCTGCATGACATGAGCCTCGGCGATGTCGACAATCGTGGCCTTGTCGTCAGCCAGAACATTCAGGCCAACCCCCAGCCACAAGACAGTGAACAGATTGATCGGCAACCAGACATTCATGATTCTCCAACGCATGGGCATTCCCGTGTTTCATGATCTGAAGACATATGGTGCCACGGACCCCGACAGCGTCGCCATGTCATTCAATGCCAATCAGGAATGAGGTTGATAGACTGTATGCGGGATCATTCCCGGTGCAGGTCAATTCAGGAGGGACCCGGCAACACCTGAAACCTCCATGCCTGCGCTGAATGTTGATACATCGATAACGGGCAACAAGCCATGAGCTCACGAAAACCGCGCCTGACTGATGCCCGCCGCCGGGCACTGGACAAGCTGCTGGCCCGCTACCTGGAGCTGGATTCACAACGCCAGGCGGCTTTCCTGAAGGATTGCCATTCGCGCTGGCCGCGACTGTCTGCCTGGTTGAGCGAACTGGTGGACAATTCGCGCACCATCAGCCTTCTCGATGAATCCTTCAGTCACCTGGCGGCCGATGCAGTCGAGTTCACCAGAACCGAAACCGCCGAGCAACTGGCGCCGGGTCACCGACTGGGCCCCTGGATAATCATCGCTACCACCGGCAAGGGCGGCATGGGGACCGTGTACCGGGCCGAGCGGGCAGACGGCGCCTTCGAGATGACCGTCGCCATCAAGCTGCTGAACTTGCATGGCGCGGGTCTGAGTGAACACCTGCGCCGAGAGAGCCGCTTTCTGGCGCGTTTGAACCACCCGTCCGTGACCCGCCTGATCGATGCCGGGCTTGATGAATCCGCCGGCCCCTTCGTCGTCATGGAGTGGGTCGAGGGCACGGATCTGCATGCCTGGCTGGAGACGGAGAATCCGGACCTGCATCGCCGCCTGATGGTATTTCAGCAGGTCTGTCAGGCAGTCGCCCATGCACATCAACATCAGGTCGTCCATGGTGACCTGAAGCCAGCCAATATTCGAATCGGCGCCGAGGCCAGGGTGAAGTTGCTCGATTTCGGGGTCGCCAGACTGCTGGGCAGTGAAGCCAGCGGCTCACCGGTTGCCGGCCTCACCCCCCAGTTCGCGTCTCCCGAACAGAAAGACGGGGAAGCGCCGGGCACCCACAGCGATATCTGGTCGCTCGGTGCGCTATTGGCCTACATGGTCGGTATCCGGCTACCGGAACGCGAACAATTCGTCCAGCCACTGGACGAGACACCGGCACGATCTCGACAGCTGGAACTGCAAGCGATTGCCGAAAAAGCCTGTGCCCGCCGTCCCGAACTTCGATATCCAACAGTCGATGAGCTATCCAATGACCTGGGCAGGTTCGAGCAGCATCGACCGATTCATGCCCTGCCGCCCAGCGCTGGCTACCGGACCACTCGGTTCATTCGGCGCAATCCAGTATTGGTCGGCGGGATCGCGGCCACATTTCTGGCGCTGGTTACGGGCCTGGTCGCCACGACCATGCTTTACCTGCAAGCCGAACAGGCCAGGCATCAGGCGGTATTCGAACGTGACCGGGCCGAGGAACATGCGCTGCAGGTCGAAACCATCGCCGGATTTCAATCCGATCAACTCGCCGAAGTCGATGCCGAGGCCATGGCCGTGGACTTGCGCGAAAGCCTGGACAAGCGCGATGCACTCGTCCGGCCTGAGCTTGAAATGGGCAGCGATACACCAGTGGTTGATTTCACGGGCCTGACCCTGGAATTGCTGGACCAGCACTTGTTCAAACCCACTGAACACGCCATTGTCGAACGATTCGAGGATGAGCCCCTGATCCAGGCACGCCTGTGGCAAAGCCTGGCCACCTCGCGGCGGGAACTGGGACTTCTGGAACAGGCCGAGGAAAGCCAGCAGTTGGCCATGCGCCTGTATCGCGAACACCTGCCATCCGGTCACTCCAGTCGCATCAACAGCGTTTACGAGACCGCACGTTTGCATCAGGACCAGGGCAACCTGGAAAAAGCGCATGAACTTCTGAAAAAGGTTGCCGAAGCGCGCCGGGAACAACTTGCCGAGGATGACCCCATGGTCATCGAATCTATCAATGCGCTCGGCCGTGTCCTATGGGAAATGGGTCGACCGGAGGAATCCCTGGACTTTCTGTTCCCGGCCTACGAGCTGAATCTTGAAAGCCTGGGTCGGCAACATCCGAGAACCTGGTCACTCAGCAACAATCTCGCCGCCTCGCTTTCGGACCTGGGACGCTATGAGAAAGCCGAAACTCTGCACCGTCAACGGCTGGAATGGCTGGATGATTCCGAGCGTGCTCGCCAGGAGAGAATCTCTACCTATAGCAATATCGCCCACCCCCTGCACTTCCAGGGCCGAACCGAAGACGCCATCGAATTCACACGCAAGGCGCTCGAAAAACGAACACAACGACTCGGTCTCAACCATCCTGAAACCCTGACATCCTTCAACAATCTGGCCTTTCTTCTCCAGGCAAAGGGCGATTTCAAGCAAGCTGAACGCTACTATCGGAAAGCACTGAACTGCCGTTTGAGCATTCTCGGCCCGGAACACCCGCGCACCATCGAGTCCTGGAACAATATCGGTTTTCTGACCGGTTCGCAGGACCGATTCGCCGAGGCCGAATCCTACCTGGCGCGCGCCGAGCAAGCCGCCGCTTCATCTGTAGGCGACCACCACCCCGTCACCATCCGGGCACGCTCGAACCGAGTGGCCATGCTCAGGGAATTGAATGAGAAACACGCCGCGCTCGAATTGGCCCGAGATACAATCGACCACGCTCACGAGGCGCTACCTCCGGGCCACCCGTTGCTGGATTCCGTGCTGAGTCAGTATGCACGTGCCCTGAGGATCAACGGTCATTTTGAAGAAGCCGAAGCCGTGCTGCTTGAACACCACGATTTGCTGAAATCTCTGGGCGAGGACCGAAAGGACCAGGCCGAGGCGTTCACTCGAAATCTCGAGTACCTGTACGAAAAATGGCAAGAAGAGCATCCGGAAACCAAGCCTTCCGGTAATGTCAATGGCCGGGACCAGGAGACCCGTTAACAGCCATGTTTGCGTGTTTATCACGGATATTGCACGAATATCCGAGTTATGATGCTTGGACAAGGGCGATGGAATTGATCAGGAAGGGACCATGCTGGTGATCGTCAACATTGCCGATTTGCATTCGGCCTACGACAACTACCCGCGCCTGGCCCGGGTGGTGAGTGATCTTGCCGAATCGCATCAGCGTGATCAACTGCTGGTGTTGGTCAACGGTGATGTGTTCGAGTATGGCAACGTGGTCGGTAGTCGCTCCGAGGGTGGGCCTGATTGGCTCTTTCTCGAACGGATGAATGAACATGCCCGCGTCATCGTCAACATCGGCAACCATGAGTTCGACTTTCAATCTCCCGAGGATTTCATGGCCCGGGCACACCAGGCCGGAATCAAGGTCATCGGTAATATCGGGGTTGAAGGCGTGGACGAACTGCCCCGGCCCTGGATCGATATCGAACATGCCGGGACCAACGTGCGCATTGTCGGCCTGGCCACGAATTCATTGAACACCTACCCGCCGGCGTGTCGTGAAGCGCTTGAGCTGCCCAATGCGGCTGGCTGGCTCGAGGATAACCTGGATAATCTGAGCGCCAATGTCGATCACCTGGTCATCGCCTCCCACGCCGGAGTTCATGCCGATCGCGCAATGCTGGAATATCTCGATGGTGATCCCCGAGTGCTTTTCATGGTCGGCGGCCACAACCACCTGTTGATTCGGGAAACCGTCAACGATATCGAGTATTTCCAGAACGGTCTCAAGGGCGAACGCGTGGTCGTTGCCAGAGTCAGCGATGGTGAAATCGGCATGGATGTCGATCTGACCACGGTGGAACTGGACGACCTGGATGAAGTTGACGAGCCACTGGAAAAGGCCATTGACCGTTTCAAGGCCAGGCACCTGGGCGACAAGGATCTGGAGACCGTTGGATATGTCAGCCATGATCAGCCCCTGTCCGAAGCTGCGCTATGGGCAGTGGAAGCCTTGCGTGACGGCAGTGGCGTCGATGTCGTGGTGCTCAATCACACCTCCTTCGGCTCTGGCTTGAGCGCCGGATCACTCAAGCGACACCATTTCGACGAATTCATTCGCTTCGACAACAACCTTTTCGAGGCACGGATCGACTCGCAAACACTCGAATCCATCCTGGCCGGAACCAATCAGCATCGATTGACTTCGATTCAGTTTCGAAGCGGCGATTTTCTCTACGCCTCCGAAATCAAGCCTGAACCCGGTCGCACCTATCGCCTTGCGACCTCGGCCTGGATCGCAGATCCGGCCAATCAGGCGCGCTATCTCGGTACGCGCCTGGAGTTTACGCCGATGCCGGGGCTTTCGACCAAGGCACTGCTGCTGAGCGCCCTGAATCAGGGCTGACCGGAACCGGCTCCGTCGCGAAGAAAGACCAATTCCGGCACAAAACCAAGCGGCCTGATGCCAGGATGTGGAGATTTTCGGATAGACTCTACCGGCACCCAAGATCCCATTCAGGTGGTCAAAATCACTGCGCTCAAGATATTTCGAACCCTGCTGACAGTCCCTGCCTTGGTATTCCTGGCCGGTTGTCAACTGCTTGAACCACGTCCGGATGAACCTGATCCGGATGCCCCCGTTGAGGCCGAAGCTGAAGCGCCGGAACCGGAACCTCCACGGTTGTCGCAGGCAATCGACGAACTCCAGGATGGCCGCAACGATTCGGCCCGCGACACCCTTGAGCGCTATCTGGCCGAACATCCGCAACATCCCGTCGCCCAGCGATTACTGGATCAGCTCGATCACCCACCCGAACATTTCCTGGGTGTTGAATTCATCGAAATGGTCGTCCAGCCGGGCGATACCCTATCTGCCATGGCCGCCGAGCATGCCGGTGACAGCCTGCTGTTTGTCGCCCTAGCGCGCC
This sequence comes from Wenzhouxiangella sp., assembly GCA_007134485.1. GTDB lineage: Bacteria > Pseudomonadota > Gammaproteobacteria > Xanthomonadales > Wenzhouxiangellaceae > Wenzhouxiangella. Next base: position 10,165 of record SLKT01000041.1, read on the forward strand.
TGAACGGGGTTCAGAGGCCCCGCCTTCTGCAACCGGGCACCTCCTTGCGAGTGCCTGCCCCGGCGACCAGCCCGGATCCGGAACCGGAAGTGGACTCCGAACAGACCGCACTGGAAAAGATTGATGCCGGTGAGCCCGAACAGGGGCTGGAACTGCTGGCTGCCCTGGCACGAGCCGATGATCTGAGCACATCCGGATTCGACGCACTGGTCGAGACCGGGATCAAGCTGTCTTCCCGGGCGCTGGCCGAGGGTGAACCGGATGTTGCGGCCGACTGGCTGGAACGAATTCAGCCATGGGTTTCTGCAGCAGGTGCTGAACAGGCATTCAATCGTCAGCAGGCGCGGATTGCCGCTCGTCAGACCTACGAGTCGGCGCGCCTGGCCGACTCCGCGACCGAACGACGTGCCTTGCTTTTGCGGGCGCTGGAACTGGATCCTGATTATGCTGCCGCGGCTCACGTACTCGAGGGCCTGGAAACCGATATGGTCGAAGACTATCACGAGCAGGCATTGCGAGTCTGGCGCCGGCAGGAGTATGAGCAAGCCGCCGAGCTCTGGAAGCAGGTGCTGGAGATCGATCCGGAGTTCGAACCAGCCAGGGTTTACCTGGAGCGTGCCCGCGAGATTCTGGATCGGCTGGAAAGCTTATGAAGAATCTTCGGGTTCGGGCCCACGCTTGCCCGCGCCAATCGATAAGATCTTGGCGCGAGGTTTGCCTGGCGCGCTGACTTCAACGGTGCGGTCCATCACGCCGTCTTCAGCATCAAAACTCGTGGCCGGCGTATCTGGATCGGACTGCAGTTTCTCATGGCCATGACGCTCCTGAAGCCGTACGGCCATGTCGTTGAACCTCCGGATCAGCGGCAGCATGACATCCTGCCTGCCCGGCTCGAGGCGAAAGTCGTACTGACCCTTGGCAATACGCTGCAACCCCCAGCCGAAGCGTTGCAGGGAGCGTTGCTGCATGCGCGACATCCAGGCAAAACCCGCCCCCACGACAAGCACCGTGACGACGAATACGATCACCAGCATTGACAAGGTAGTCCGCGCGGTCGCCTTGAGCTGATCGCCATCCAGACCCAGTTGCACCTGGCCGATTCGCTGCGCCTGGATACGCACCGGGGTGCGAAACTCCAGCGCGCCCTCATCCAGGGTGATCAGCCTGGCCGCTGATTGGGTGCGTTCAATGTAGCGTCCGCTACGCTCCGGCGCAGGCTCTCCCTGCAGGAAGGGATCGGTGCTGGCTTGAACCACCCCCTCACGATCGCTGACATGCAGAAACTTGACTTGCGGATTGACCGAAAAATCGGCCACCAGGTTGGACAATGCCGCGGTATCTTCCAGAAACATGGCCTCGGTGATCTCGCGTGCAATCACGCTGGCCAGGGCATCGCCGTAACCGAACGTGGCCTCGGTCATGGCCGTGGTCTGGCTTTGATACACCCAGGTCAGACCCGCCCCCAGAACCAGCGCCAGGCACAAGCTCAGAACCAGCGGCCAACGCCATGATGCCGAAGTCTGGCGGGCCGTCTTGAGCAACCCGCGATCGAGATCGGCGCGGATTTCCTGGAGCTCCTCGACGACCAGTGCGCCATTCTGGTGACGGGCCTCGGGCCGCTTGGCCATCAGTTGCTCAACCAGCTCGACCAGTTCGACAGGGGTCGAGTCATGAACCGGACGTAATCGAGGCGGATCACCATGGAGAATTTCGCGCACCAGATGCTCCATGGAATCGGCTTGATACGGCAATTGACCACCGATCAACTGGTAGAGCACGACACCAAGCCCATACAGATCAGTCCGCCGGTCGCACGATTCACCCTGAATCTGTTCCGGCGCCATATACCGGGGCGTGCCGGTAATCAGCCCTTCATCGCTGTCTCCACCACGGGTACGCTGCTCGATGGCTGCAATGCCGAAATCGACCAGTTTGACCAACCCGGAATCCGGGTCAATATAAATATTGGAAGGCTTGACATCGCGGTGGATGACGCCGCGCTGATGCGCATAGTTGAGTGCGCTGGCCAACTGGATTCCAATATCGATCACCTCGGCCGGCGTGGGCTGATTTCCTGATTCCAGATACGCCTCCAGGCTCTGACCGGGGAGCCGTTCCATGACCAGGTAAGGCTGACCCTCGAACTGCCCGACATCGAACACCGTGACGATATTCGGATGATTCAGCCCGCCGGCCGAGCGCGCCTCACGCAGGAATCGCTGGCGGCTCTTGACCTCGCGCGCAAAGCGCTCGCGCAAGATCTTGACCGCCAGCCGTCGATCAATGTGAGGATCAAAGGCCTCGTAAACGATCGACATTGAACCGCGCCCCAATTCCCCCTCGATCTGATAGCGTCCTAGTCGTTCCACAGGATATTCCGGACATCGAGGAATTCCTATCGTAACAGGAAGAACGACGCCCGGAAATTCTCCGGGCGTCGACCATACGCATCCCCCTGTTCATGACCGGTCAGAAGGTGCACTCAGGGACCCCAATCAGCCCCACGATTCTTTGCAGGTTATGAGACTCGGTCCCGTCGACGCCACTGATCTCGGCCGTGGCCTGATCACAGCTTTCAAAAGTGATGGTGGCCTGACCCCAGAAATCCATGCTTTCGGGGCTGACGGGGCTTCCAAAGCTTCCATCGGCGCCGTGCAACAGATCGAAGGTCACCGGCTCACCCAGTTCCAGATCCTTGACCATGTTCTCGGTAGCCAACCAGAGGTTGTCTCCTTCGGCGGAATAGCCGAAGAAAGTCGCCACGAATCCGTGCGATGTGGCATAGAAGCTCCAGCCTTGTCCATCGGTCTTGGGATCCATCCAGGCACCGCTCACACTCGCCCAGGGGGTTACACTGAATTCATGCAGCATGCTTGTTTCCGGGTTATCCACGTCCGGTTGCATCGGATTGGGCACCTCGGCCACCAGGGCATAGCGACCGGGCGTCAGGTCGACATGAAAGTAAGCGCTCAGCGGAAACTCCTGACCCAATTCCTCGACTGGAAACAGACTCTGAACACCGCCAAGGAACTGCTGCGGTCCTCGTTGACCACTGGCTGACACCAGGGCGCCACGATCCGCATAAAAGCCATCGGCGCCGATATCCAGGTAATTCATCCAGTCATTGACATCGTCTACGGTGGTTCCATCGTCCAGGCGAACCAGGTGGACATCGTGTCCCAGCCCATGGCCGTAAAGGATGTTGTCCTCGAAAATCACTTCAAACGTGGTCGGCCCGGGCTGCAGGCCCGCGGTATCCGCCCCGATACCACCGGCCGAAGATATGGTGACATCCACATCCGGCTGCACAGGTGGTTCTTCGTTGCCGTGGTGTGAATCTGTAACAACCAGCTTTTCGACCATTCCCTGAGTGGTGTGAAAGACACCTTCAGTATCCATCATGTAGCACTCGATGAAATAGGTGCCCGGCTCCAGGTAGACTGACATTCGCGACGTGGTATGACCGGAAGTAAAGCCCGGTCCACTACTGGCAACATTCAGTGCAGACCACTCCGGCAAGGCGGGCAGCAGCAGGTCAAAGAATCCAGCAACATCGATATCACCGGAAAAGTATGGATCCCAGGCATCCTGAAATGGCAGCGAGACCGCATCCATGTACTCTTCGCGACTCAGATCGGACTGATCATCGGGAACCCGGACCATGTAACCGAAGTGAGTCGAGCTGGACTGATTGCGCAATTTGATTGTTGTCCATCCTGACGAAATTTCCTGCGCGGACAAAACGAACTCGTAATGGGCATGATCATCACCATGCGGTGGATGACGCGTGACGACCTCCAGCACATTGGCCTGATCAAGCCCGAATGCCGGGTCGGGTTGGGCCATGACGCCCCCGGATGGACTGATCGAATGAGCAAGATAAAGGATCAGAATCAAGATTCCTGAATGAATGACGCGATTCAAATGGTTCAACATGGGTTTGTCCTCCTGAGTGCATTGAAAGGCTGCCAAATCGCAGCGGTTACAAGTCTCCAAGAGGGCGCCTCGAAAGGCCTGACAAAAAGCTTTCAGTTTCCTGAAGTTTTCCTGAATGCCACATGATTTCCATCGATTGAATTTCGTAACACACTGTTCTTAAACAAAACTTTTACGTTCGGCGCGGAAGTGACGGCCAAAGCATTTCAGAAGAGCCAAAGTATTCACGGCATTGGCATGCACTGGACAAAGTGCCGGCTTGTCCGGGCAAACGAAATGGAATGTGCTAAATTGCTCACTCCACAATGCTCTGAAATTCACCGAGATTCCATGCGAAACCTGTTCTACCTGTTGATGACGCTGACGCTGGCTTCCTGCGCCCTGCTTGAACCGGATCACGACGAACCGGAGGTCGTTGTCGATCAGTCAGTTGCGCTGATCGAAGGATTCCAGGCATTTCATCAAGATCGGCCGGATCAAGCACTCGAGCACTTCGAGTCCGCAATGAACCGGGCGACGCCTGATGAGCCCACCCATGCCCGGGCGCTGCTCGGCAAGGCGCTGATTCGCCTGCATGAACAGCCGGCCTGGCGCGACCTCGACCAGGCCGAGCGGCATATCGACCAGGCCAAGCAGAAGCTGGCCGCCGCCAATGGACAGGAAAGCATCGCGGACTGGGTACTGCGAACCACGGCCACCCGGCTACTTGAGTCCGAACGTCGGGTTGATACCGCCAACCAGCGCCTGAATGAACTGGAACAGACCCGGGCCGACCTGCGTCAGGCCCGTGAACAAGCCGACCGGGTCGAACAACTCGAGCAGGAGCTGGCCACGGCCCGATCCGAGAAAGAGCAGGCCGAGGAAACCATCGCCCGACTACGCAACCTGATCATGGATGAATAAGAACAGCCGATGAGCTCGATGCCGGACAGCGCAAGGCCCAACCAGGTACTTGGACGTTTCGGCCGTGTTCATACCATTGCGCGGTTGCCGTTTGTCGGTCGGGTCTTTGTTTGCGCCGCAATGGCCATTCTGGTCGCCTCGACACTGCCACCCGGAAATCCGGCAATCTACGCAGCGGTACTCGCAGTCGGCTTTACCTACCCACTGCTGATTCATCTGATTGCGGCATTCAGCGGGCATTCGCGAACGGTGGGCTATCTGGCGTTTTCCACCGATGGCATGCTGGCTGCGGCCGGCATGGCGCTGGCCGGATTCGCCTTCGTTCCCTCCATGGTGTTGTTTACCCTGTCGATTACCGCGGGGCTGTTGATGGCCGGCCCCATGCTGGCCTTGCGGGTATTGCTTCCAATGATCATCGTCGGCGCCCTGGCCTGGCCCTACGTGGATGTGGATTTTCTTGCCCACAACGAGGGATTCCCGCTTTATTTCGGAGCCGGCACCATCGTCGTCTTCCTGCTCTACGTGTCCTTCGTCTCCAATCGCAACGGTCTGAGACTGATCGCCGCCAAGCGTATACTCGAAGAGCATAGTCGCAAGGTCAAGTCCCAGGCCGATCTGATGTCTTCGATGAATCAGGTGGCCCGGATCGTCAATTCGACCCTGGATCTCGAGACGGTGATGACGGCCATTCGCGACAATCTGACCAATGTCGCCGAGTTTGACCAGGAAAGCATCCTGTTTGTCGATCACGACCAGCGCGCGCTGGTGGTCGAGCGCTACATTGGAGCCAATGCCACAGAGGTGACCGAGAAATTGCGTGATTTCCAGATCCCGCTGGATGAATCGGGCAGCATATTCGTGCGCACTGTTGACCGCAAGAAACCGACCTTTGTACCGGATGTATTCAGCCGGGTCGAAAAAATGTCGCCTTCCGATGCGACCATCCACGAAATCACACCGAGCAAGTCGCTGCTGGTCTATCCATTGAGCATTCTCGAAGAGGTCATCGGGGTGCTGGTGTTTGCCACCACACGCGAGAGAATGAATATCGGCCATGGCGAGATCAAGGTTATTGGTCGGCATGTGGAACTGATTGCCACCGCTGTTCGCAATGCCCGCATGTTCGAGGAGATCAACAAGGCTCGCCGGGCCGCTGACGAGGCCAATTCGGCCAAGAGTCAGTTCCTGGCCAACATGAGTCACGAATTGCGCACTCCGATGAATGCCATTATCGGCTACAGCGAAATGCTCAAGGAAGAGGCACAGGACCAGAACGCGGTCGATTTCATTCCCGACCTCGAGCGCATCTGCCAGTCCAGCCAACACCTGCTACGCTTGATCAATGATGTCCTTGATCTTTCCAAGGTCGAAGCCGACAAGGTCGAACTTTATCCCGAAGCCATCGACATCGAAAAGTTCATCGACGAGATATCGACCAGCATCATTCCGGCCATCGAGGCCAATGACAACCGCCTGATCATCGAGGAAGTCGGCGAGATCGAGGATATTTTCAATGACGCCACCCGCGTCAAGCAGATCATCCTCAACCTGCTCAGCAATGCCGCCAAGTTCACCCACGAGGGCACCATACGTCTGACCTTCAATCGCTACCGGGAAGACGACCTGTGGTGGTTCGAAGTCAGCGTGTCGGATACTGGTATCGGCATGAGCCAGGATCAGATCGACAAGGTGTTCGATCCGTTTACGCAAGCCGACGCATCCACCACCCGCAAGTATGGCGGAACGGGCCTCGGTCTGGCTATCTGCAAGCGCTATTGTGAGTTGATGGGTGGGACCATCCGGGTCGAAAGTGAACAGGGCCGGGGGTCGACCTTCACCATGCGTATCCCGGCAGACCTCGAACAACAGGGTGATGTCGAGGAGCTGTCCAGAGAGGACAATCTACTGGCCGAAGGTCCGGTCGATCACGATGTCAGCATCCTGGTCATCGACGATGATCAATCCTCACGCATGCTGTTGCACCGACTGCTCACTCGTGAAGGCTACCAGGTCATCACTGCCGACAGCGGCGCGTCCGGCATCGAGCGGGCACGTAGCGAAAACCCGGACATCATCACGCTTGATGCATTGATGCCGGAGATGGATGGCTGGACCGTACTTGCCAGGCTCAAGGATGACGAGGAATTGAAGGATATTCCGGTCATCATGGTGACCTTTGTCGATGAACCACGCAAGGGATTCGCCCTGGGGGCGGCCGAATACATGACCAAGCCGGTTGATCGCACTCATCTGCTCGAGGCACTGCGTCGCGTCAGTCGACCCGATGATCGGGAAATCCTGGTGATCGAGGATGATGACGATACCCGCAAGATGGTGTGCTCATGGCTTGAACGCGAAGGCTGGAGCCTGCACGAGGCAGCCAATGGCTGGAAGGGTCTGGAGCAGTATCGATCAGTTCGACCGGGCATCGTCATACTCGACCTGATGATGCCGGAAATGGACGGTTTCGAGTTTCTGGGAACGGTGCGCGCCGAATTCCCCGATGATGACTGCTGCATCATCGTCATTACCGCCAAGGAGTTGTTCCGCGAGGATATCCAGAGACTCAGCGGCAGCGTCCAGCAGATCATCCGCAAGGCACAGGTGCCGGGCCAACAACTGGTGCGAGAGATCTCTCGCCACCTGGCCAAGCGATAGGTGCTGGGAGCAGCCTAGTCGCGGGATTGCTGGCTCAGGTAACTGCGAAGTTGATCGATGTGATTATCCTCGACGCCGTCAGGCTTGAGCAGCAGCATCGGTATGGCGCGGGTCTCCGCGGCTCTTTGAATGTCGAGCATGAATCGGGCCACTTCATCGGTGCCCGGATGCTGGCCAATCATCACCATGCTGAAAGGCTGCCGCCCGATCATCGCCTTGGCCTCGTCGAGATCGGCGGTCTGAACGATCTCTGCCTCGATGTCACCGACCAGCTCGTCGGCCTGCTCGCGACTGTCGCTATCCCCTGCGATCAACAACACCCGGCCGGCCTCCGCTTCGGGTAACAAGCAGCGTATCGCATCGGTCAGCTTGCGGCGATCGACCGGCTTGGTCAGATACTCATCGGCGCCCTTGTCCAGACCGGTCTGACGTTCATCAAGCATGGACTGCATGATCACCGGAATGGTGGCCAGTGCAGAATCCTTCTTCAGTGCCTCCAGGACCTGCCAGCCATCCAGGCCCGGCATCATGACATCCAGGACAATCAGGTCCGGACGTGACTGCCTCGCCAGTTCCAGCCCGCGCTGACCCGACTCGGCGACCAGCACCTCGTATCCGTCACCACGCAGGATTCTTCCGGCAATATCCCGTGCCGCCGGATCATCATCAATGACCAGCACCCGCCCTCGACTGTCGACTGGCATGTCAGCCTGACCATCCGACTGCGGCGTATCCTGCTCATCGTCAGCATCGGTTTGTGACCGAACAGGAACCGAAAGTGTGAATGATGTTCCTTCGCCGGGGGCACTGGAGACAACCAGGTCACCTTCCATCAGCTCGGCAAAGCGCTTGCAGATCGTCAATCCCAGCCCGGTCCCGCCAAACTCCCGGGTGGTCGATGAATCAGCTTGCGTGAACGCCTCGAATACGCGCGCCTGCTGCTCTTCATTCATCCCGATTCCGGTATCCGTAACGGTCAGGTCAAGAAGGTCCCGGTCATCGGCCCGGCGACATTCCGCTGCAATCGTGATCCGGCCTTCGTGGGTGAACTTGGCGGCATTGCTGAGCAGGTTGAGCAGGATCTGACGCAACTTGGTCTGATCGGATTCGATCCGGAAACCTTCCAGGTCATGCTGGAACTCCAGGCGATTGTCATTTTTCTCGATCAACGGCCGCACCGTGGTCATGGACTCTTCGATCAGTTCAACGACATCAACCGGTTCGACATACAGGGTCATCTTGCCCGCTTCGATCTTGGAAATATCCAGAATATCGTTGATCAGGGCCAGCAAATGCTTGCCGGCGGCCAGAATCTTGCCGATGTCGGCCTTGAATTCCTCGGCCCTTGCCTCGGGATCGTCCTCGGCCTCCTCGAGCACCATCTCACTGTAGCCAATGATGGCATTCATGGGTGTGCGCAACTCATGGCTCATGTTGGCCAGAAACTCGGACTTGGACTGATTGGCATGATCGGCCCGGGCTCTCGCCAGTTCCAGCTCGGCCATGACCTCCTCGATCTGGGCGGCCATGCGATTGAAGTGCAGTCCCAGTTCGCCAAATTCATCACGTCCCAGCTCGGGCACCCTGTATTCGGTCTTGCCGGCGCTCCACTGGACGCTCCCCTTGGTCAATGCCTTGAGTGAACGACGAATGTGACGAACCAGCGGATACCCTGCACCGATGACGATCAACAATGACACCACGAACACGCCCTGAATCAATCGACTACTTCGGGCAACGACCTCATCAAGCGATTCATTCAGTGAAGCGGCCACAAGTTGCAACTGCATGGATTGCTCGCGGACCTGGTCACGAGCCTGTTCCAGCCAGACCTGAGTATTCTCTCCAACCACATCCATGCCGCCTTCGAACAACGCCTGCTCACGGGCGGCCTCCTCATCGTTGTCGATATCGATTTCCGACTCGACCGGCCCGGACAACCAGCGCACCTGATCACGCCAGGCCTGCAACAGGAGCTCGAGGGGTGCATCCGGTCGTTCATTGACCTCATGGACGTCGAGCACTTCTTGAATACGACCGGCGCCGGCCTCGAGATTGTCCAGGCTGGACTGCAGTGATTCGCTTTCACTTTCGGATATCCAGACCTCATTGTCCGGATCAGCCAGTGCTTCCATGGCCAGCATCTGGCGATTGACCGAGTCGAGTTGCTGACGCACCTCCCCTGCCTCGGCCTGGGCCTGATTGACATCCTGAAGTGACTGAACCAGTTCGGCACTGATGCGATTGGCATGCAGAAACGCCAGGATGCTTGCCATGAACAACAGCAACACAACTGCCGAAACCAGCCCGATCCGTGTGACCAGGCTATTGAACATCAAAGAAGCGCTTCGATCTTGCCCAGCAGTCTCTTCAGCTCGACGGGCTTGGTGTCGTAATCATCGCAACCGGCATCCATGGCCTTTTGCCGATCGCCTTCCATGGCGTGGGCAGTCAGGGCAATGATGGGAATGGCGCCGAGATCGGCATCGGCTTTGAGTTCCTGGGCGACCGTCCAGCCGTCTTTTACTGGCAGGCTCATGTCCAGCAGGATCAGCTCGGGGCGGTTGGCCTTGACCTTGTCGATACCTTCCTGACCGTCGACGGCCATATCGACGTCGTACCCCTTGCGGCTCAGGCGCCGGGACAGCATGTCCCGGTTCATTTCATTGTCTTCGATCAGCAGTATCTTCGGCATGGACGTTCATGTCAGATTGGGACCGCCGGGCGGCCAGATGCTCACGGACCGCGTTCGGCATGGAGGTAAATGTTACCTGATAGCGCTCGCCATTGTGCTCCTGCGTGCATTCGGTGACCTTGGCGTAGAAATCGGATTCGGCGACCGGACCGCCACTTTCAAGGTTCAGGCGCAGATTGGCCATCAATTCCAGCGGTCGATCGCTATCGAGCACGGCGCGGTCTTCGGCCAGCGCTTCCAGTCGTCCGGACGTCCTTGGCCCATCGAGCTTCTTGTCGGCCAGTTCGACGAATTCGACCTTCACCGGTGAGGCCAGCGTTTCAAGCGGCTCTGCTTGCTGGCCAATATCCAGGTTGAATGGATCGCCAATCCCGAGGATCTCGAAAAGGGTGATCGGCTCGCGCAGCCCCTTGGCGTCGACATCGAACTGTCGACCAACCCGGACCAGATCGCCAACTTCGGCCACCGTGAACTCCGAGGCCAGAACCTGGTTGCCGACGGTGAACGACTCGATTCGGCCGGTCAGGTTGACATGATGGCCCACGACCGCATACTTCGAGCGCAGCTCGGAGCCGATATTTCCAACTACCACATCACCGGTATTGATGCCAATGCCCATCTCGACGGCTGGCAGGCCTCTTGCCCGCGCGGCCTGGTTGACCCGCACCATGGCCAACTGCATGTCCAGCGCGCAAGCGATGGCGCGCTGGGCATCATCTTCGGCGGCAAACGGCGCTCCGAACAATACCAGCAGGGCATCGCCGATGATCTCGTCGATCGTGCCGTTGTAGCGCACGATCACCGATGACATTTCTTCCAGGTAGATGTTGAGCAGACTGACCACATCGACCGGATCCAGCCCCTGGCTCAACTCGGTAAATCCGCGCAGGTCGGTCATCATGATGGTCACCTTCTGCAAATCGCCACCGACCTTCAATCCATCATCGGCATCAAGCAGGCGATCCACGACCTCGTCGGACAGGTAGCGACCGAACACCTTGCGCACGAAGGCATAGCTGCGCTCCAGCTCACGCTTGTACTGGTTCTCCTTGTCATGCCAGCGCTTGCGCTCCAGACAGGCCCGCATGCGCGCCTGAAGCAGTACCGGGTTGACCGGCTTGGTCAGGTAATCCTGGGCGCCGGCCTCGATGCAGCGCACCGCGCCCTCATGGTCGTTGAGGCCGGTCACCACGATCACCGGTATATTGCGTAATTCATCGGTCTCGTGCATGACCCGGAGCACTTCGAAACCATTCATGTCCGGCATCATCAGATCGAGCAACACCAGGTCGGGCGGCTCATCAGCCATCATGTCCAGGGCGATTCGGCCACTCTCGGCAGTACGGGCGACATGGCCTTGCTGTTCGATGCGATGGCCAAGCAACACCCGGTTACTCTCATTGTCGTCAACGATGAGAATCCGTCCACCTCGGATGTCCTCGTCATCCTCGCTCGCACTGGCGCTCAGGCTCTCCAGAATTCCGGCCAGATCGCCCAGCTCCTCGGCTTCGTGCTCGCCGGCGCCGGCCGCGCCGGTGGCCCGATCCATCGAGGCCAGCAGGTTTTGCGACTCACGGATCAAGCGCTCCAGACAGGTGCGCCCGGATGCATCCAGGCTGTCATCGTCCTCGAGCTCTTCGAGTATCAGCTCCGCATAACCGCTGACTGCACCCAGTGCGTTGCGCATGTCGTGACGAATGCGGGTCGAGGCTTCTGTATCCGCCTTGTCGACCACCGCCTGTTCAAGCTCACCAACCCAGGTCTGCAACTGTTCGATCGAGTGCTCGATGTTGGCCAGCTCGCTGTCCCAGCCGTCAAGCGCCCGCGCCTTCAGCCACTCGCTCAGCATCTCGGAAAATCCGGCCAGAGACATTACCGGCGCAAGCAAGTGCTCGCGTAATTGATCTCGGCGGGCTTGTTGCAATCGCTGATCGTGGGACATGCACTTCTCGCGGGACGGGGCGCACGCGCTTGCGCGCAATCGGACCCACAAGCTTAACCCCGCAGAACCCGGGCATACAAGCACGGATCCCTTGGCTTGCCCGTCGCTTGTTGCACCGAAAGGACAGGTCGCTTAACTTCATCTCTCTATCTGGAGAGCAGGGAGTACAAACACCGTGAGCAAACGCAGTTTCTGGGGTTGGGGCCTGGAGGAAGCAGCCTACAATCGCGATGAGATCGATGCACTGGGCGAGCGACTCAACAAACAGTTCGGATTGCCGGTCAATCCACCCGCGCCTGTCCCGCAGATTGGCGAACTGAAGCTGCCTGCCAGCCGGGCCAAACCGGTTGGCAGCCTTGAGCACATGATGTCAAAGGAGCCCCGCGATCGGGCCGGCCACACCTACGGCAAGGCCTTTCGCGACATCGCGCGCGCCCTGAGCGGCGATTTTTCCAGTGCGCCGGATTGGGTTGCCCGACCGAGCGGCGAGCAGGACCTGGTCGATCTGCTTGACTGGGCGGGCTCGGCTCGGGTTGCCGTGATTCCCTACGGCGGCGGTTCCAGCGTGGTCGGCGGGGTAGAAGCGCGCCTTGATGGAGACTGGACCGGGGCGGTCAGCGTAGACATGCAGCATTTCGATCGCCTGATCGAGGTTGACCCGAAATCGCGCGCCGCGCACCTGCAGGCCGGTCTCTACGGTCCCGCGCTTGAGCGCCTGCTCAAACCGCACGGGTTGACGTTGCGACACTATCCGCAGTCATTCGAGTTCTCGACCCTGGGCGGCTGGCTGGCCACGCGCGCCGGCGGTCATTTCGCCACGCTTTATACGCATATCGATGACCTGGTCGAGTCGGTACGAGTGCTGACCCCGAGCGGCCTGATCGAGACCCGACGTTTGCCCGGCTCCGGCGCGGGACCCTCACCGGATCGACTGCTGCTGGGATCGGAAGGCACGCTGGGTTTTTTCCTCTCGGCCTGGATGCGCCTGCAGGCCCGGCCCGAGCATCGCGCCGGCTGCACGATCGAATTCGAGCACTTTTCGGCCGGCGCCGAAGCCGTTCGACAGTTGGCCCAGTCCGGTCTATACCCGAGCAATTGCCGACTGATCGACGCCACCGAGGCGGCCCTGACCGAGATTGGAGATGGCCGTCGACACTTGTTGATCCTGGCCTTTGAATCAGCCGACCATCCAGTCGATGCCTGGATGCGGCGGGCCACCGAGATTTGCCGGGAAGCGGGTGGCCAGGTCATCGAGAAGAAAGATGACGGCGACGATCCGGCCTCCGACTGGCGCTCGACTTTCCTGCGCGCGCCCTACCTGCGCGATGCCTTGGTACGCCTGGGGATGATCGTCGAGACCTTCGAAACGGCTGTGACCTGGGATCGATTCGAACAGACTCATGCCGCCATCATCGAGGCCGTTCAGGACTCTGCCCGGCGGGTATGCGGAGGGGCCGCGGTCGGCTGTCGTTTCACCCACGTCTATCCCGACGGCCCGGCGCCCTATTACACCGTGGTTGCACCGGGCCGCAGCGGCGCCATGGTCGAGCAATGGGACGAAATCAAACACGCGAGCATGGAAGCCATCCATCAGCATGGAGGCACAGTTACCCACCACCATGCGGTCGGCCGGGATCATCGGCCCGGCTATGATCGACAGCGTCCACCACTGTTTGCCAATGCTTTCAAGGCTGTCAAGCAGACCCTGGACCCCGCTGGGGTCCTCAATCCCGGCGTACTGATCGATTGAAGACCATGCAAGGGCGGGTCCGCTACGGGTTGATCGTGTCATTCGGAATACTGGCAGGTCTCGAAAAGACCCTGTAGACTTCGCGGTCAACCAGACATCGAAGCGTCACCCGGGACCGGCGCCTGTCCGGGTCTTGCCAGAGGGAGAGAATTTCAAGACCGTGACCCATATCCGACCCTGTTTCATTGCGGTTTTTTTCTGCCTGATCAGCGCACTGGCTATCGGCTCACCCGACGCTGCTTATGCCCAGTCCAACGCCATTGAACCGCCACCGGGGGCAACCACCGTCCAGGTGACCAGCCAGCGTGGCGGTGTGGCCGCCCTTGGACGGATCGAACCGGAGTACGGCATTATCCGGCTGGGTGCGCCGGCCGCGATCGGGGCTGCAACCGGTTCCCTGATCACCGAATTGCGAGTCGAGGAAGGCGACCACGTGCGGGCCGGTGACGAACTGGCCATCACGGATGTCGCGGACATGATGAACGCGGCCCTGAGTGAAGCCAAGGCCCGTCTGGAACTGGTTCGCAGCCAGGCGAGAGCCGCCGTCAGTGAAGCCGATGAGCAATGCACACTGGCCGAGGTCCGTGAACGTGAGGCCACTCGCCGAGAGGCGCTTCTGGAGCAGAACCTGACTTCCCGGGAAGAAACCGAGCTTGCGCGCGGCAACGCCAAGGCCAGCCGGGCACGCTGTACCAGCGGTCGGGATCGTGCCCGCGCGGTGGAGGCGGAAATTCCGGTGGCCGAAGCCGCCATTGAACGGGCCCGCACGGAAGTCGCTCGCACCCGCATCGTGGCCCCCTTCGATGGCAAGATTCTCGAAGTCCTGGCCCGGCCGGGCGAACTGGTCACATCCCGTGGCGCCCTGGAGCTGGGACGGGTTGACCGCATGATGGCCGTTGCCGAAGTCTATGAAGCCGACATCCACCGGGTGCGCGTTGGCCAACGTGCCAGCGTGAGCAGCCCGGCCCTTGGAGATGCGTTGTCCGGCACTGTTGAACGGATTCGTCCCAAGGTGCAAAAACAGGATGTCACCGACACCGACCCGGCCGCACGCAAGGATGCGCGCATCGTCGAGGTCGAAGTCCTGCTCGATGATGCCGAGGCAGCCGAGAATCTGACCCACCTGCAAGTGACCGTGGTCATCGATTCCTGAGCCACGATGAGGTTGCGCGCACCCCTTGGTTGGCTTCAACTCAAGCACCGGCCCTTGCGTCTGCTGGTGGCCATTGCCGGCATCAGCTTTGCCGTGCTGCTGATCATGATGCAGCTCGGTTTTCGCACCGCGCTGTTTGAAAGCTCGGTGCGCATTCACACCCAGCTCGACTACGACATTGCCCTGTTCAGCCCGGACAGCGTATTCATTGTCCGACCCCAGGACTTTCCCCTGCAACGGCTCTATCAGGGTCTGGGCGACCCGGAGGTTGCCGAGATCATGCCGCTGTACATGTTTCCGGCAGTATGGAAAAACCCCTGGAATCACGACCGACGCAGCATCACCGCCATCGGATTCGACCCCCAGCATCGCATCTTCGATCTGCCAGATTTCGATCGCTTGCGCATTCAGCTCGCCCAGCAGAATGCGGTCGCCTTCGACCGCGCCTCGCGACCGGAATTCGGCCCGGTCGGCGAATGGTTTGATGGCGGAAACAGCCTGAAAACCGAAATCAATGATCGCGACATGGACGTGGTCGCATTGTTCGAGCTCGGAACTTCGTTCGGCATCGATGGCACCATCCTGACCAGCGATGACAACTGGCTGCGCCTGTTCCCGGACCGTCCGCGCAACCGCATCCAGCTCGGGCTGATGCGTTTGATCGACGGCGCCGACCCGGACACGGTCAGCGCACGGCTGGACGAGCGTCTGCCCGACGACGTTCTGGTCATGACCCGGGCCGAGTTCGTCGACCGGGAACTGGAATACTGGAACTCGGCCACACCAATTGGTTACATCTTCGCCTTTGGCGCGATCATGGGCCTGATCGTCGGCGGCATCATCGTCTACCAGATCCTGTTTGCCGATGTCTCCGAGCACCTCAACGAATACGCCACCCTGCGCGCCATCGGCTTCAAGAATCGCTTTGTCTCCGGCATCGTGCTGCAGCAGGCCACCATCCTGGCCGTACTCGGGTACCTGCCGGGACTGTTACTGGTCTGGTGGCTGTACGGCGTGACCGCCGACGCCACCCAGTTGCCGCTCTACATCACCGCCGAACGCGCCTTCGCCGTGTTCGGCCTGACCCTGGCCATGTGCGCGCTGTCCGGCATGCTGGCCATGCGCAAGGTCCGCAGACTCGACCCCGCCGAGGTTTTCTGAGCATGGACACCGGCCACCCCATCCAGGTCGAGGGCCTGTGTCATCATTTCGGGCGCGGCGCGTTGCGCAAGCAGATCCTGTTCGACATCACCACCGAGATTCCGGCCGGCGAAATCGTCATCGTCACCGGCCCGTCCGGCTCGGGCAAGACCACCCTGCTGACCCTGATCGGAGCCTTGCGCTCGGCCCAGGAAGGCAGTGTCCGGGTGCTTGGTCACGAGTTGCGAGAGGCTCGCTCGGCCAAGCTCGAGACCGTGCGCCGCCAGATCGGCTTCATTTTCCAGCAACACAACCTGGTCGCCTCGCTGTCGGCCGAGCAGAATGTCGCCCTGGCCTTGCGGGTCAACCACAAGCTGGGCGCGGGAAAAGCCCGCAAGAAGTCGCGCGAAATGCTCGAGGCGGTTGGGCTGGGCGAGCGCATGGGACATCGTCCCGAACAGATGTCCGGCGGCCAGCGACAGCGCGTGGCCATCGCCCGTGCGCTGGTCACCGACCCGCCGATTCTGCTGGCCGATGAGCCGACCGCCTCGCTGGACAAGCAAAGCGGTCGCGAAGTGGTCGATCGCATGCAGGTCCTGGCCCGGCAGCACGGCACCACCATTTTGCTGGTCACCCACGACAACCGCATTCTTGATATTGCCGACCGGATCGTGCATCTGGAAGATGGCAAACTGTCGACATTCACCGATGCCGTGATCGCCGACAACCAGCGCATGATGCAGACCCTGGCCGACCACCGAAAGAAACAGCCATTGGACAAGTTGGTGGCCGAGCTCGATGAGGCCGGATTCGAGGACATGCTGCGCGAAATCAGCGAGGAATCGCGCCAGTTTCTCGAAGCAACAGCACTTGCCAGGGACCGTGCCTTTCGCAGCATGCTCGAGCAGGGTCTGTTCGCATTCACCCTCAAACTCGGCGAGCTGCTGGATGCCGAGCGCGCCTCGCTGTTTCTCAGGGATGGTGATGAATTGGTGCTGCGCGTTGCCGAGGACCTGCCCGATGAAGGCGAAATCCGAATCGATATCGGCACCGGCATTGCCGGGGCGGTGGCCGCCGGCGGAGAAGTCATCCGGGTCGACGATGCCTATGCCGACCCACGCTTCAATCCCGAGGTGGATCGCCAATCGGGCTTTCGCACCCGATCCATCCTCGGATTGCCCATCAAGAACCGTAATGGCGAAGTATTCGCCGTTGCGCAATTGCTCAACCGACGCGACGGCCAACCCTTCGCCCCGGAGGATGAAGAGCGGTTTTCCGAGTTCGTCGCCCCCCTCGGGGTGATTCTCGAGACCCTTCAGACCCTGGATCAGAGTAGTATCAGACAAGAACGCACCTCATAGAGAGTCGATATGAGTGACAAGATCAAAGCGCTGATTGCCCACCACCTCAATCTGAATCCGGAGCAGGCCGAGGAAGCCCTGGCCTCGTTCAAGCCGGTGTCGGTCAACAGCGGTGAATGGTTGTTCCGGCAGGGTGATGAGGGGACTTCATTGTTTCTGCTGGTGCGCGGACGCCTGCAGGTCTGGGCTTCGGATGGCGACCGCGAGGATGGCCGCTGGCTCGGCGAGGTTCGAGCCGGTGAAACCGTCGGTGAAATCGGACTGCTGACCGGCCAGCCGCGCACTGCCGGAATCCAGGCCTCCCGGGATTCGCAGTTGATCACCATTGACCAGCCGGCATTCGAAACACTGTCGACACGCTATCCGGCCGCGGCCCGGGCGCTGGCCGGCGGCATTGCCACGCGCCTGCAGCAACGCACCTCCGGCGATGCCGGACCCACTCGCCGAATCAGCAATTTGTGCCTGCTGCCGCTGAACAACCAGCCCGAGATTCAGCAGTTGGTCGATGACCTGATCGACGATATCAGCACGCATGTCAATGTGCTGATTGTCGATCCCGACCGGCTCGACGAGATCGGTGCGCCGCTGGCCGATTTCAGCGCCTCCAGCACGGACATTCCGGAAACCCTGAAATCCTGGCTGGACAAGCAGGAGTCCGAGTACGACATGTGCATTTATCGGTGCCAGGCAACCGACAGCGCATGGACCCGATTTGCAGTGCGCCAGTCCGACATGGTCGCCAAGGTTGCGCGCACCGCTGACTCATGCAAACCGTCATCCTGGCATCAGAGCCTGGTCGATACACCCGGCTCGAAGCTGGCCCGCAATTGCCTCATCCTGATGCATCCGGCCGGCGGCCCGGAAGTCATTCAGGGCACAGCCGAATGGCTGGACAGCTACGAACCGGAATTCCACCTGCATGTGCGCGACGGTAACAGCAACGACCTGGAGCGGACCTCGCGCATCCTGTCCGGACGTGCGGTCGGGCTGGTGCTGAGCAGTGGCGCGGCCCGTGGTCTGGCGCATGTCGGCATCTGCCGAGCCCTGCACGATGCCAACATTCCCGTCGACTGGATCGGCGGATCCAGCATTGGCGCAATCATCGGTGGCGGCATTGCCTACGATCTCGGTCCGGATGATGTCGATCACCGTGTCCACAGTGGCGTGGTCAAGGGAAAATCCTTCAGCGATTACACCTGGCCGGCGGTTTCGCTGCTTGCAGGCAAGCGCATGCGGCGCAATTGTCGCAAGTACATGCCGGGGTTGATCGAAGACCTGCCTATCCCGTATTTCTGCGTATCAACCAATCTCAACGATGGTCGCCAGAACCTGCACCGGCGCGGCGCGCTGGCCCTGGCGGCCGGTGCATCGGCCTCCCTGCCGGGCTTGTTGCCACCCACGGTGATCGACCAGCAACTGACCGTGGACGGCGCGGTAGTCAACAGCCTGCCGATCAATGAAATGCGTCAGATGCCGGTCAGCAAGGTGATCGTCGTCGATCTTTCATCGAGCGAATCGCATCGGGTTGACTACAAGGAACTGCCGTCAGGATGGCGCATCCAGCTTGGTCGCATGCTGCCATTCATCAAGCGCTACCGGGCTCCGGGCATCGCCAGCATGCTGCTCAAGGCCGCCGAACTCGGCCGCCTTGAGCGTGACCGACGTAAACTGGCACTGGCCGACCTGATTATCCGGCCCCCGATCAAGCGCTTCGGCATGACCGAAACCCGGTCCTATCAGGATATCGTCAAGGTCGGTTACGAGAGTGCCCGCGATGCCATCGACCAATGGCTGGTCGGCGCGAAGGAAGCGAGCTAAGGAGCCTCTTAATAACCGATGTCCCGGTAGGTCCGGGCGATCTTCTCGATGGCGATGACATAGGCTGCCATGCGGTAATCCTCGATTTTTTCGTTGCTGCGGCGTTTCTCGATGATCTCCTGCATGCCCAGGCGCATGCTGTCATCGAGACCGGAGCGAACCAGGTCGAATTCATCGGCCCCGCACGCGATACTCTCCTTCAACCAGTCTGGAATCTTCGTATCGGTGGCCATTTCAATTGCCGTGATGATCTTCTGGCCGCGGGCTTCATGAAAACGCTTGTCGATTCGACCGAATCGGACATGGTTGAGGTTGCGAATCCATTCAAAGTACGACACGATCACGCCACCGGCATTGCAATAGGCATCCGGAATGATCACCACGCCGCGTTGCTGAAGCTTCTGATCGGCGCTGTAGGTCACCGGCCCATTGGCTGCCTCGGCGATCACCCGGGCCTTGATCTTATCGGCGTTCTCATGCGTGATCACGCCTTCCATGGCCGCCGGAATGAGAATGTCGCAATCGAGTTCGAGCATGCTCGAGCCGTCGGCCTGGAAGGTGGCGTCTTCATACCCTTCGACCCCGCCGGTCTCGCGAAGATAAAGCGCCACATTGTCGACATCAAGCCCTTCCGGGTTCACGATTGCCCCATCGCGCTCGATGATCGCAATGATCTTGCAGTCATCCTCGGTCTGCAGGAAGTGCGCGGCGTGATAGCCGACATTTCCCAATCCCTGGACCACCACGCGCTTGCCACCCAGGTCGCCCTCCAGCCCGGCTGACTTGACTTCATCCTGGTGGCGGAAGAACTCCCGCAAGGCGTACTGCACACCGCGACCGGTCGCCTCGTTGCGACCGCGCACACCCCCATGTTCAACCGGCTTGCCGGTTACCACACCCATGTAATTGATGTCGTCGGGAAAGAGGTTGCGATAGGTATCGGTCATCCAGCCCATTTCCTGCGGACCGGTGCCCATGTCCGGCGCCGGCACGTTCTTGGCCGGACTCATGAAGCCCTTGCCGATCAACTCGCGCGCAAAACGCCGGGTGATGGCTTCAAGTTGATGACGTTCGTATTTCTTGGGATCGATGATCAGGCCACCCTTCGAGCCACCGAACGGCACATCGACAATGGCACATTTGTAGGTCATTAGTGCCGCCAATGCCTCGACTTCGTCCTGGTCAACGATGGGCGCATATCGAATACCCCCTTTTGAAGGCAGCCGGTGGTCACTGTGGGTGGCGCGCCAGCCGGTAAAGATCTCGACGTGACCATCGATTTCGACCGGGAACGAGACCTGGATGACACTCTTGCAGACTTTCAACGCATCGCCGATCCCGGCATCGAGATCCATGATCTCGATGGCATGATCGACCATATGTTCGACACTTTGCCGAAAACTCATGCCCTGCTGGGCAAACTTGGTGTCACTCATGGCTGTCCCTCAATATGGTTCGCAATGACCTTAAATGCCATCGGCGAGCGGGTCAAATACTTCCTTCGCACGAATGCGCTATCCTTGCGCACGTTCGCTCACAATTGATGGTGTTCAAGGTGCCGCCAAGTAACATGAAGATAACGCTGAGTCTCATCCTTGCGATATTGGTCATCGTCGGCTGCAGCCGCGACGAGCCATCCCCGCCGCAACCAGTCGACATCGAGCCACTGGTCGAGGTCTGGCACGGTGATCTCGATGGCATGATCGAGCGGCGCAAGGTGCGCGTCCTGGTGCCCTACAGCCGCACCTTCTTCTTTCTCGATGAAGGCGGTAACCAGCGCGGACTCTCGCATTCATTCATGGAAGCCTTCGAGAATCACCTCAACCAGCACCTCGGACGCGGGCACATGCGTGTCCAGGTCGTCTACATCCCGGTCACCCGCGACCGGTTGATCCCGTGGCTGATCGAGGGACGAGGCGATGTTATCGCCGCCAACCTGACCATCACCGACTCGCGCGCCGAGCAACTAGCCTTTACCGAGCCACTGGCACGCAATGTCCGCGAGGTCCTGGTGTCCGGCCCGCGTGCCGATTCGGTCGACTCAATCAAGGACCTGGCCGGTCGGACCGTCTTCGTGCGCCCCGAGAGCAGTTTTTTCGAAAGTCTGAGTGAGCTCAACCGGCAATTCGAGCGTGACGGTCGCACGCTCATGACGCTGGAACCGGCGCCCGGCCACTTCGAGGTCGGTGATGTGCTGGAAATGGTCAACTCCGGCGTGGTCGACCATGCCATCAGCGATGACTATCTTGCAGATTTCTGGGCTCGAGTTTTGCCGAACATCACCGTCCACCCCGACATCACCCTGCGAGAAGGCGCCGAAATTGCCTTCGCCGTACGACCTGACAGCACCGATCTCAAGGCCAGACTGGATGAATTTCTGACGACTCACCGAACCGGGACCCTGTTCGGCAATGTGACCTTCGAGCGTTACCTTCAGGATACCCGCTGGGTCATGGACGAAGGCCGGGAAGCCCAGATGGCGAGATTTCAGCGCAAAGCCGACCTGTTTCGTCTCTACGGTGAGCAGTATGAGCTCGACTGGCTGCTGATGATTGCCCAGGCTTACCAGGAATCCAGGCTGGATCAGGATGCCCGTTCTCCGGCCGGTGCCGTCGGAGTCATGCAACTCCTGCCTTCAACCGCCGAGGAACTGGACGTCGGCGACATCACCGAGCTGCGTAACAACATCCATGCCGGCGCGCGCTACCTGCGCTGGATGATTGACCGTTACTATGCCGACGAACCCATGAGCGAGGACGAACGCCTGCTGTTCGCCCTGGCGTCCTACAATGCCGGCCCACGCCGGGTTCGCCAGATGCGCCGGCAAGCCGAGCAGGAAGGCCTGGATCCAAATGTCTGGTTTGACAATGTCGAACATATCGCCGCTCGAATCATAGGCCGCGAAACCGTTCAGTACGTCAGCAACATCTACAAGTATCACATCGCCTTTGAGCTGATCGCCGAACAGCAGGGGCTGAATGTATCGCCGGTCGCGACACGGGCACCCTGAGATCAATTTAGATCACATTCAGCCGCAGTGTGACTAAGGGCTCCCTAATCTTCGCCTTCGTCCTCATCGTTCTCGTCATCCTCGTCTTCAGGATCTTCAAGAACCGGATCAAGGTGGCGGTCTCCCGGTGCTTCGATTGGAATCGGATCCTCGATTTCCCAGGTCTCGATCTCTTCTTCCTCATCGCCCAGGTATTCGCGCAATCGTTGCTCGCGCGAGCGCTTGTTTTCAAACTGGACCTCGAGGGTAAACGTGAAGCGCCAATCGCCGCGCCGATCGCCGCCGACTTCCTCGAGTGGCCAGGCATACTCCGGCTGCAGCTCGTAAAACAACCAATTGCGCAGAAACTGCCGCCGATAGCGGAAGGCGACGAAGAGCTCTTCGGTCTCGAAACTGGGACGCGTGTAGCCAAAGGCGCCCACTTCACTGCGAATCGCGCTACGCGAGTTCAATTGCCGAAAGGCGGTCACCGACGTTCGCCAGTCCACCCCGTCCGAAGCCTCTGAAAAGGTGCCCTGGCCAGTCCAGCGCACCAGGCGATCACGATCGGGCAACCACTCCCAATCCAGCCTGGAGGTGGTCCCGAGCCCTTCGTCGAGTTCCCAGAACACCGACTGGGTGGCGCGACCCAGCGTACTCGGGGTCAATCCCTGAACATACCGATAGCGACCACGTATGCGCGGGTTCAGCCCGCTGCTGGTCACCCGAACGGTGCCATCGAAATCGAGCTGCGAACGAGCCTGATCGCTGGCAATGAAGCGCAGCCCCAGTCGAGTCCGCTCATCACGATCGTCAGTGGTCGGACCATCGCGAAACTCACCGCTGACATCCTCGTCCCGGGTAATCAGCAAGCGAACCCGCTCGGACACCCTGGGGAGTAGAACATTGGCGCGGACTCGAAGGCCCACGCCCCACCCTTCGGTCTCGTCCCACTGCAGGGCGTTGCGCACCCGCACGAAGGTCCCGACCGGGGTTTCCTCGAATGAACGCGGGTCACCGAAAAAACCATCGAACCATGCCGCCGGCTCGCACAAGCGCTGACTCAGATAGGAATGCGAGCGATCCAGCCAGCTTTCAGGCCGATCTAGATCATCGCGACACGACAACGCCATCAACTCTTCCTGCTTGGCCTTGCGCGCCTCTTCCTCGGTCCGGTCAACCGTCAAATCCTCATCGGCCATGAGTGTTGAGCTAAGGACAATCCAGCTCAGCGCAAGTGGCAATGCAACCCGAAATAATCCTTTCATTCAATTCGCCCGGCCTTTACGGCCTCTTTTTGAGCGGACAACCATGTGTGCTCGTGATACGTTACAGCAAATCCGCCAAAACAATGAGAAATCCCATCGCCCCCCACCCCGACCGATGACGGATCACGATTCCGAGCGCCCCTTTTCCGACCTGACGCCGGATCGAATCCAGGACGCCATCGAGGCGCTTGGCATGCTCGGTGACGGGCGCCTGCTCGCACTCAACAGCTACGAGAACCGGGTCTGGCAGGTCGGCCTCGAAGCGGGCGACCCGGTCATCGTCAAATTCTACCGGCCGGGCCGCTGGAGCGATGAAGCCATAGCCGAAGAGCATCGCTTCAGCAGGGAACTGGCAGACAGCGGTCTGTCCGTGGTTGCACCCGTGTCCATCAATGGAAACACGCTGTTTCACCATGATCGATACCGTTTCGCTGTGTTTCCGCGCCAGGGGGGACATGCCCCGGAACTTTCACACAAACCAACCCTGACCGCCCTGGGAAGCGCGCTTGGCCGACTTCACGCCATTGGCGCCGCGGCAGCATTCGAGCATCGACAAACCTGCTCGGTTCGACTGTGGGGACACGAACCGGTTCAATGGCTACTGGACAATCAGTGGTTACCCGGACATCTCGAAACCGCATTCAGCGGGCTATGCGAACACTTGCTGGAGGCCATCGAGGCGACCTGGGCACGGGCCGGAGAATTTCGCCGCATTCGCCTGCATGGCGATTGTCATCCCGGCAATATCCTGTGGCGCAATGACCGAGCGCATTTTGTTGATCTCGACGACTGCCTGACCGGGCCCGCCATCCAGGATCTCTGGATGCTGATCTCCGGCGAACGCCAGGAACGCGAACAACAACTCGGCTGGCTGCTCCAGGAATACCGGCTGTTTCACGATTTCGATGCCCGTCAGCTACACCTGATCGAGCCCTTGCGCACCCTGCGCATGCTCCACCACCAGGCCTGGCTGGCGCGGCGCTGGAACGATCCCGCCTTTCCACGCGCCTTTCCATGGTTTGGCGAACAACGCCATTGGGAAAATCTGATCGGGCAGTTGCGCGAACAGCTTGACCAGCTGCAACAGCCGCCGTTGGAACTTCCGCCTAACTAGCCACCCGCTTGGACAGCGTTCCGGCCCTGACCAGACGCTCGATGGCGCTGAATACTTCAAGGCGCCCGAAGGGTTTCTGGATGAAATCATCCGCGCCGACTCTTTGCAGGAAAAATTTCTCGATTGCGCCCGAGTTGCCGCTGATCATGATGACCGGGATGTGACGGGTGCTGGCGTCACGACGCAATCGGCGCAGGGTGCGAAAGCCACTCAGATCCGGCAACACGATATCGAGAATGATCAGATCCGGCCCCTGCTCGGCTGCCTTCTCAAGTCCCGTTGTAGCATCCTCCGCCACGCTGATCCGGTAGCCGCACTGGCTGAGCATGTGTTCGAGCGTTCTGCGAATGGTCAGGGCATCATCGATCACCAGGATCTTCGTCCCCTTGGGCGCATCCACCCGTGGCCGGCGCCGGCGTTCTTTGAAGCTCGGTTCGCTGGTATCTCCGCTTGCCGATTCCTTCTCTGCTTCGGCCAGGACGGCGGGCAGCTCGCGGGTCAAATCACGCATGCTGGTCCGCCCGAACCCTTCCGGCAGCGTCACGATCGAGAACTTCTTGCCCTCGTGACTCCTGGAGAGTTCCGCCAGGTCAATCTCGACCCCGAACTGTGTTCCCTTGCCACGCCGGTGCAATTGACGAACCACTGGCCAGTTGCCTTTCGAGGACGCCTGCATGACCACCGCAATCCGGTCATCCGGCAGGCGCACCAGGATGCCTGGCGGTGCGACACCCAGAAATCGGCAGAAGGCTTCGGCGTACGGCGTATCGAACTGTTGCCCGCGCAGTTTCCATATTTCCCCCAGTGCTTGCTGGTGACTGAGTGCGGACCGATGGAAGCGAATCGAAGTCATGGCGTCATAGGCGTCCAGGATCCCGATCAAGCGGGCAAGATCGGGAATGCCGTCGCGCGTGAGACCTTCCGGGTATCCCTTTCCATCGGGACGCTCATGGTGATAGAGAACCGCTCGCGCCACGGCCAGCGGCACACCATCATTCTGTGACAGCAGCTCATGTCCGAGGCGGGTATGCAGGCGCACATGATCACTTTCGGCCCTGGATAGCGGGCCATTCTTGCTCAGTACCTTGAGACTGACCCTCACCTTGCCCAGATCATGCAGCAGACCGGCAAGGGCGACCGTTTGCTGGATCTTGCGCTCCCAGCCGGCCGCGTGTGCGAAGGCTGCGCCGACGATGGCCACGTTCAGGCCATGCTGGAATGTATAACGACTCTTTTCCCTGATCCGGGTCAGCCACAGCAGAGCAGCCAGGTGGTTCGGCAGCACGTCAAGAAGCTGACCGATGGCCTCCCGGGCGCCCTCCAGATCGACCTGGCCATGCTGGTGAAAACTGAGCACCAGTGACTGCGAGACCAAGCTCATCTGTCGATAGGCCGCCCATGCCCGGGCCAGCTTGCGCCGGCCCATGGTGTTCTTGGACAGCAGGCTCATGTCCGTCTTGATTGGCGGCAGGGCACCGGCCGAGGGCATGGCCGCATCGGCGCCGCTGGGGCGACGATTCAGGCAACGCTTGAGGTCGATGGTGACCCGCCGACAATGGCGCTGAAACCATTGCTTCTGTTCGAAGGTTTCGACCTGCCGCCCGTCAGCGGGAAAGTCGATGCCTTGACCCCCGTCATCGATACCGATCACATGATCGCCGAGTCGAAGGTGATCCGGACTCAGGGTCAGTTCGTATTCGCCTTTTTGTTGTTTGACGAACTCGTCCCAGGAAATGATGCTCATGGTGCGGCCTGTCCGAAGCTGTGGCCACCGATTATACCCACAGCCAGGAACGCCTGTTCTCCGGACAGCCGGCGATGATCCAACGTCAATTCAGCGCGGATGTACTCCCGGCCTCGCCAACCCTAGTTTCGTCACGACTCTTGCCGGTGAGCGTCCTGACCAGCCAGTCACTGGC
This sequence comes from Wenzhouxiangella sp., assembly GCA_007134485.1. Taxonomy (GTDB): domain Bacteria; phylum Pseudomonadota; class Gammaproteobacteria; order Xanthomonadales; family Wenzhouxiangellaceae; genus Wenzhouxiangella. Next base: position 36,811 of record SLKT01000041.1, read on the forward strand.
ATTCTGGACAATCACGTACAGACACGGAATCAGGAACAGGGTCAGCAACATGGCCGTCAACAAGCCGCCGATCACGGCGATGGCCAGCGGTTGCATCAGGTTGGCCCCGGAGCCCATGCCGATGGCCAGCGGCATCATGCCGGCGACCGTGGTCAGCGTGGTCATCAGAATCGGGCGCAGTCGAATTCCGCCAGCCTCGACCACCGCAACCGGCATCTCGAGCCCACTGCGCCGTCCACGCTCGATGTATTCAACCAGCAAGATGGCGTTATTGACAACGATGCCGACCAGCAGGATGACGCCGAGAAATGCCGGAGCCGACAATGGCGTCTGAGTCAGCCAAAGCATCAAAACCACGCCGATCAGGCTCAGTGGGGCAGCCGCCATGATGACCAGCGGATTGGACAGGCGCTCATACTGCACGGTCAGCACCACGAACACCAGAAACAGCGCCAGCGCGATCACGGTCAGCATTTCGCGATCGGTCTCTTCGACTGTTTCGAATTGACCACCAAAGATCAATCCATACTGTTCGGGCAGGGTCATGCGAGACACCTGGTCGCGGATTTCGTCCATGATGCTGCCGGCATCGTTGAGCTCGGTATTGAAATCGCCGGTCACGCGCTGGATCCGCACCTGGTTTTCGCGCTCGATATGGGCCGGGCCATCGCCGAGATCGAAGCTGGCGACATCACCGAGCTGGATGACCCGCCCATCACGAGCCGAAACGATCACCTGGCTGAGCGCCGACTCATCGCCGGTCACCTCCCGGGGCAGGCGAACCCGCACATCGTATTCATTGACTCCGGTCGAGTAACGGGTCGGAATGGCTCCGGTGACCGCATCGCGCAGCGCCCGCCCCACTTCACCAACATTGAGCCCCATTGCCGCGGCCCGTTCGCGATCGACGTTGACACTGAGCAGAGGGGTGCGGTCCTCGCGAGCGATTTCCAGGTCTTCCAGGCCGGTGATGTCCTCCAGGCGCTCGACCATGTCACGCGCCAGCGCCTGCAGCGTGGGCAGGTCCTCTCCGACAATCATGATGTCCATGTCGGTGCCTGACGATCCGAAATTGAGCCCGGGAATTCGCGGCGGGCGAACCCAGATCCGGGCATTGGGAATGTCGAGATCGCGCAGGCGCTCCTGGGCCTCGGCCACCCACAGTCCGGCAGGCATGTCCGGGCGTTCACCGGCATCCGTCAGCACCACGTCCATGCGTGCCGTGCCGGGACGCTCGGAAACCACGCCGCCATGGAGATGACCACCACTGATGGCAAACACGCTTTCGACATGGTCCATGCCGCGAATCTCGTTTTCGACCATGCGCGAAGCCCGGTCAGTCGATTCGGGGGTCGCGCCCGGTGGCAGCGATATGCGCACATTGACCTGGCCATCATCGAGCTGGGGTAGAAACTCGTTGCCCAGCTCATCCATGAACAGCACGCTGGCCACGAAAAAAGCCAGTGAAGCGGCCACCACCCCCCAACGCCACTTGAGGACCACGCCCAGCAGGGCCCGATAGCGATCGACCAGCCAGTCGATGAAGCCATCAAACCGGCGATAAAGCCAGCTTCGATCCAGTCCGGAGCGGAAACGCACCTTGCCGAACTGTGCGGCCAGCATCGGCACCAGGGTCAGGGCGACGGCCAGCGAGGCCACCACCGCGAAGGAGATGGTCAGAATCAGCTCACGAAACACCAGTGCGGCCATGCCGGTAATCAGCAGGAACGGGGCGACCGCGGCCAGGTTGGTCAGGGTGCCGGCCGTGATTGCCGAAATGACCTCATCGGCCCCGTCATGGGCAGCCTCCCCGGAATCCTTGCCCAGCTTGTCCTGGTGACGGGAGATGTTTTCCAGCATGACGATGGCATTGTCCAGCAGCAGTCCCACCCCCAGCGCCAGGCCGCCCAGGCTGATGACATTGAGGGTCAGGCCACCCAGCCCGAGCAGGGCAAAGGTAAACAGAATGGCCAGGGGAATCGACAAGCCGATCACGAAGCTCTTGCGCAATGACCCAAGAAAGGCCAGCACCACCAGCATGGCCAGCACCGCCCCGAGGATCGCGGCAGTGGCCACCGCGGTAACCGAGCCACGCACGAAATAGGCGCCGTCCCGGGTGGCGTTGAATTCGATATCGGCCGGCAGGAAACCGGAGTCGACCAACTGGTCCATGCGCTGATTGATTGCATCGACAACCTGCACGACATTGGCCTCGGGCAGCTTGTAGATCGATAACTGGGTCGAGGGCACGCCATTCAGGCGCACGAACAGACGCTGCTCGCTGAACCCGTCACGCACCTCGGCCACCTCGTCCAGGCGGATGCGTCGCTGACTGTCGGGAATGCTGAGCAGGATATTCTCGATTTCTTCCGGGCTGGTGAATCGCCCGTCGGTGCGCGCCATCACATCGAAGCGTTCGGAGGTGATGTTGCCGGCCGCCACGTTGACGTTCTCCGAGGCCAGTTGATCGGACACATCCCGCAACGACAACCCGTAGGATCGCAATCGCTGCTGATCCAGAACCACTTCGATTTCACGGACCTGTCCGCCCGCGGCCTCGACTGCGGCGACGCCGGGTATGGACTGCAGCTGCGGGGCCAGGCGCTGCTCGACCCAGTCCCGCACTTCACGAGGCGCACGAACCGGCGATGAGAAACCGGCACGCCAGATCGCCCATTCGCCCGGGTCCCATTTGCGCAGTCGTGGTGGCTGAATATCCGAGGGCAATTGCTGTCGCGCACTTTCGAGCATGCGCGCGGCGTTCTGCATGGCAATGTCCAGGTCGGTGCCATGCTCGAAAATCAGATTGACGTTGGTACGCCCTTCCGAGGCGCGGCTGGAAATCCGGCTGAGATTCTCGACCGAGGACAGGTTGCGCTCGAGCACCCGGGTCACTTGCTCTTCCATCACCTCGGGCGCGACGCCGGGATAATTGACCGTGATGCGCACCAGTGGAAACTCCACCTCGGGCAGCAGGTTGACGGGCAGCCGATCGACGAAAAACAGGCCGAGTACAAAGACCACCGAGGCGATGGCGAGGGTGCCGACGGGACGACGAATGGCCGAATGCGTCAAACCCCGGTAGTAGCGAGTGCCGCGCGCCGGGTCCAGCTCCTGTTGGCTCTTGTCCTGATGTTGCTGCTGATGATCAGTCATGGTCGACGCCCCTACCCGCTCAGCTCGACGATTCGCACGCGATCACCGGCATTCATTTCCAGCGGATTGGCGGAAACGACCCGATCGCCAACCTCCAGCCCCGCTCGCACCTCGCGCCAGGCCCCGCGCAGAATGCCCGGCTCGATGACCCGGCGCTCCAGGCGCTCATCTCCGTTGATCACCATGACAAAATATTCGCCCTGCGATTCAGCCACCGATCCGGCCGGAACGGCCAGAACATCCTCGCGCTGGTCCACCAGCATGTGCGCGCGGGCCAGAAACCCCGGTCGCAATCCATGTTCAAGGGCGTCGGGTACCTCCACCTCGACCGTGATCAGACGGCTATCGGGTTCGGCTGCCGGAAAAATGCGCCGGACCATGCCGGCCAAGGGATTCTGATCCGCCACCGCATCGATCTGGACCACCACCGCGTCGCCGAAACTCAGGTGTCGCACATCCAGCTCCGACACCCCGAGTCGAACGACCAGGCTGGACAGATCTGCGATTGAAAACAGCGCCTCGTGGCGAGAAATCGCCTCGCCCGGTTCGACATAGCGCCCGACCACGGTACCGTCGATGGACGCGTTCACGCTGCCGAACTCGACGCGGGTCTGCCACAATTCCAGCTCGCTTTCGGCAATCGCCAGCTCAGCGCGAGCCGCTTCGTAGGAGGCGGCGTCGATGTAGTCTCGCGCCTTGAGCTGCTCCATGCGCTCGAAACTGGCCTGTTTCTCGTCCAGGCGGGCGCGTGCTCGATTCAGTTCGGCCTGTTGCTCGCGCACATCGATGGTGGCCAGCAATTGCCCGGCCGACACCTCGTCGCCCTCCTCGACCAGCACCTCGGTGAGCACTCCCTCGGTGCGAGCCGCCAGGCGAATGGTGCGCATCGGCTCGACCGGCGCCGATACCTGCACCCGCCGCGACAGATCACGCGGCGCCACTTCGATCGCCTGCACCGGCAAGGCACGCCGCTCGGGGCTACCACTGCCGGTCTCGGGCTCAGGGTCGCTGCCACACCCGACCAGTGCGAAAGCCAGCGCTGCAGCCACCAGAATGCCGTTTTCTCTTCTCATCTTGAATGTGATTGGCGAGGGCTGAATTTGTTCAATGGTACCGGCGACACCTATACACAACATGAATGCCAATGATTTTTTCCATCAACATTCATGATCAAGCCGGTGGATCTGCAGATCGCATTCAGCCGCTGATCGCCTTTCATACTCGGACCGGACGCGCCTCAGCGGCTACTTCTGAAAACTACAGCCTGAAAGCTACAGCACATCATTCAGGAATTGCTCCAGGCCATCGCGGTAAACGATGCGCGATCTCAGAAAGCCGGTATTGTGGTCACCGCTGATTTCGAGCAGAGACCGAGGCTCCGGGGCCGCTTCATACAACCTTTGCGCATGCGAAAAGGGAATGATCTCGTCATCCGGACTGTGGATAACCAGCACCGGTGCATTCGACTGTTTCGTGTATTCCAGGGTCGGCAAGTGAATCCTCGCCAGCAGCCGCACAGGCAACCACCAGTACACCTCGGCGCCGATATCCGGCACGGATGTGAAACTGGACTCCAGAATCAATCCACCCGCCTCGACCCGTCTTGCCAGCCAAGCCGCAACCGCTGCGCCCATCGAGCGCCCGAACAGAATGATCTCGCCCGGATCAATGGCCTGCTCCTCGACCAGCCAGTTCCAGGCGGCATCGGCATCGAGGTACACCCCCTCCTCCGAGGGTCGACCGGTACTCTGACCGTAACCGCGATAGTCGTAAATGAACACATTCAGCCCCAGATCATGAAAGATCACCAGACTGTCGAGCCGGTGCGAGATATTGCCGGCATTGCCATGCTGAAACAGCAGCGTTCCGCGGGGCTGCTCGTGCGGCAGCCACCAGCCGTGGAGGGTTTCTCCATCCTCGGTGGTGAGCTCGACATCCTCGTAGGCCAGGCCCACCTCGGCCGGCGTCTCGACCAACGCCCGCCCGGCCACATCGGGAAGAAACACCAGCCGCGACTGAAACAGAAAGATCACCAGCACCAGCGCCAGGTAGATCACCGCCATCATGGAAAGAATTCTGAACACCATCGGATATTCCAGATCAGGCCCCGACCCGATTTGCCATGCCGTCGAATTCCCACTATCATATCGCGTCCACACGGCGGGCGATTAGCTCAGCGGGAGAGCACTGTCTTCACACGGCAGGGGTCGCTGGTTCGAACCCAGCATCGCCCACCACC
>SLKT01000061.1 GCA_007134485.1 Wenzhouxiangella sp.
AGAAGTCGGAGGTCAGAAGTCGGAGGTCAGAAGTCGGAGGTCAGAGCTCAGGAGCGGCTCAGACGTTGTTGCTCGGCCAGCAGGCGTAGCCAGGCCTGGTAGCGGAAAGCGGGCAGTTGCCCGCTTTCGGAGGCTTCGCGGACCGCGCAGCCGGGCTCGCGGTCGTGGCGACAGTTGCGAAAGCGGCAGCGTGAGGCCGGTTCGGCGAACTCGGGAAAACCAGCCGCCAGTTCCTCGGTCGGCATGGACCAGAGCCCGTACTCCCAGACCCCGGGGGTATCGACCAGCCAGCCACCGCTTGGCAACTGGTGCAAGGTGGCGGCCGTGGTGGTGTGCGTGCCCTTGCCGGTGACCCTGGACAGCTCACCGGTTTGTACGTCCAGGTCGGGCACCAGGACGTTGAGCAATGAGGATTTGCCGACTCCGGACTGTCCGGCCAGCAGACTGATTCCCTGTTCGAGGTGACCCGTCAACCCGGCCAGTTCGATTTCGGGTCGGCAGCGCACACGGACCACCGGGTAGCCCATTGAAGCCAGCGCCTCAAGCTCGCTGAATGGCGCCTGGTCGGGCACTTTCAGATCGACCTTGTTGAGCACGATGACGACTCTCAGCTTCTGTATTTCAGCTGCCACCAGGTAGCGATGAAGCAAGTCGGGACTGGGCCGTGGTTGCGGTGCAATCATCACGACCAGACGATCCAGGTTGGCGGCCAGGGGGCGAAAACGCCCGTGGCGGTCGCCGCGTCCGAATGCATTGCCACGGTCGTGAATCCGGATCAGCTTGTCGTTGTCGTCCAGCGTGACCCGGTCGCCGGGCAGCGGACGTTGCAGACTGCGCGGAAAGTGAAAACCGACCAATCGGCCGTTGTCCGAACGTGCGACACCGCGGTTGGAATGTGCCTTGATGACGAGAAAGTTGTCAGCCATGGCTAACGGCGGGACTGGTATAGTCGGTGCCCGGCATTCAACTCATTTCCGGCACTGGCATGGACGAGAACAACCTGATCTGGATTGATCTGGAGATGACCGGATTGGATCCGGCCAGCGATACCATCATTGAAATTGCAACCGTGGTCACTGACAGCGAGCTCAATGAGCTGGCCGAGGGACCCGATATCGCTATTGCCACGGCGGCTGATTTGCTTGATGCGATGGACGAATGGAATACCCAGACCCATACCGAATCGGGCCTTGTGGCACGTTGCCTGGCCAGTCGCATTGACATGGGAGAAGCCGAACGGCTGACCCTGGAGTTTCTCACCGATCATGTACCGGCCGGCGCCTCGCCAATGTGTGGCAATTCGATCTGCCAGGACCGTCGTTTCATGGCCCGCCTGATGCCGCAACTGGAGGCGTTCTTTCACTATCGCAATCTCGATGTCAGCACGGTCAAGGAACTGGCACGGCGCTGGGCGCCCGATATTGCCGAGGGATTGACCAAGGAATCCACGCATCAAGCGCTCGAGGATATCAGGGATTCCATCGACGAGCTCAGGTATTACCGCCAGTTCATGGGCCGACTGGCTGGTAACGCTCAGTCACCGACGGCATAGCAGCCCGACACTTCCGGCCACTGCTCGGAGCGCATCTGCTCGAAATCCCGCCAGAAAGCCTCATCGATGGCTCGCAGCCGGGCGGCGGTATCCTCGCGCCGATAGCGAGTCAGGTGTGAAGGCCCGCCGTTATAGGCGGCGTAGGTGGCGCGCACCAGGTTATCGCGACCGCCGGGATGCTCGTGTTCACCCCGGCGCAAGGCATAGTCGACCATGTAGTGTTCGAGAATTTCGATCCCGGCGGCCACGTTGTATTCGACTTCCGCTTCGAGCCGCTCGATGTCATAAAGGCCGCGCCAGACCCTGCCCATGATCTGCATCATGCCGATGGCGCCGACCGGTGAGCGAATCACTTGCGGCTCATCGACCGGGCCCACGTAGTGACGCCAGCAGCTTTCCTTCCAGGCGGTGGCCCGGACCAGTGGATCGAACAGATCCAGAAACGCTTCCGGCACCCGGCTACCGCCACCCAGACGGGCATCGACCTTGAAGTCGAGCAGGCGATTGACCATTGACAGGTAATCGTCGAGAAATGCCAGTCGGGGCACCAGACCGCGCAACGCCTCACCCGGCGACGGAGTGGCGGCCCAGGCGCGCGGGAAAAGCCAGCCCCCGTGGCGAGGCGCTTGATGTCCGGCGATATCGTTATCGGTTGGGGACAATCCGGCAAAGCCGAACAGGGCGCGCATTTGCGGGTCCACTCCCAGTGGCAGCGGGGTCAGCCGCAAAGGCGCCCGGTCTTCGAGCAGCAGTCGGACCAGTCTGCGCAATCCATCGCGGCTGATGTCCACGCCGTATTCCGGACCCAGTTCATCCAGCGCGGCCAGCGCATCGGCGCCGCTGATGAATCCGGCCAGGCGCAGATCGAAGCCGTTTCCAACCGGGTCGTTGGCCAGCAACGGGCGCAATTGCTGCCAGGTATCAAGGAACAGGGTTCGAACAGGGTCGGCCTGATCTTCGTCCGAGGCTAGCGCCCGGGCAATACGCCAACGTGCATCCACCAGGACGGCAAGCAGGTCGAGCGCATCTTCCCGGCTTTCGGTCTGGCCGGCCAGCTCGACCAGGATCACGGTAAAGAATCCGTCCAGTTCGTCCTCGATCCGCTGCCACTGTTGCAATTCCTCGGGATCAAGAACGGGTTCCTGCACACCAGGCGGCGCCGAAGTGACCCGAAATGCCAGATTCACGACCATGCCTTCATCGAGCATGTCGATCGTTGCGATACGCCCACGTTCGGCAAGGCGAGGCGGCTGACCGGAACGAGCGGGCAGAAACTCACCGATCAGGGCGTCGAGTTCGGCCAGGGCATTGGCCAGGGATATGTTCATGGTGTCCAGCCGGGGCAGGACCAGGTGGTCGGCCAGTATCCTTGAAGGGCCGGTCAGCAGGCCGGGCCGGCCGTCGGCGCCGACGACCTCCATGCGCTCGGGGAAGAATCGAACAGCAAGGCCATTTTCGACCACCCGGGCGCTCAGGACTACCCGCAGCCTGGAGTCGATCGGGCGTGGTCCGGTGCAGCGACCCATGATATGCGCACCGGAGTGGGCGCGCATGGACAGATCCAGTTCCAGCAGACCGGAATCGGTTGTTGCGGTCAGATTATCGAGATCCAGACGATTGCAGCTGTCGGCCGACAGACTGGCGCGACCCTCGCGATCAAGCCCCAACGCTTCGCCGGCCAGTTCGGCCAGGAAGGTCGGGGGAATATTCAGCGGCACGTCCAATGCTTGTTCGGCACGAGCTGAAAGGGTCAGCAGCAACAGGGTGAATGCTGAAAGCAATCCGGTTTTCACACTCCAGTTCATCGCCTGCCCACGGTCCTTGTAATCCCGACGCGAGCTTTGAACCCGGTGAATCGATTCAGTTCGACGCTTTCTCCTTGGCCAGGCGTCGCCAGGTATCCACCACGGTATCCGGATTGAGTGACATGCTTTCGATCCCCTGATCCATCAACCACTGGGCCAGGTCGGGATAGTCCGATGGTCCCTGGCCGCAGATGCCGATGTACTTGCCCTGTTCACGACAGGTCTTGATGGCCATGGCCAGCAACGCCTTGACCGCGCCGTCACGTTCGTCAAAGCGGTGGGCGACCAGCGCCGAGTCACGATCCAGGCCCAGGGTCAACTGGGTCATGTCGTTTGAACCGATTGAAAAGCCATCGAAATATTCGAGGAATTCACTGGCCAGCAAGGCATTGCCGGGCAACTCGCACATCATGATCAGTTTCAGGCCGTTGTGACCACGCTTGAGTCCGAATTCCTCCAGCACGGCGACCACTTCGCGAGCCTCTTCGACGGTACGAACGAACGGAATCATGCACCAGACATGATCAAGCCCCATGTCCTCGCGAACCTTTTTGAGGGCACGGCATTCCAGTTCGAATGCCGGCTTGAACTTGTCATCGACATAGCGCGAGGCGCCGCGCCAGCCGATCATGGGATTTTCCTCATCGGGTTCGTAGGGCTCGCCGCCGATCAGGTTGGCATATTCGTTGGACTTGAAGTCGGACATGCGCACGATCACCGGATGCGGGCCAAACGGTGCGGCAATGGTGGCAATCCCCTCGGCCAGCTTGTCGATGTAGAAACTGACCGGGTCGGCATAGCCGGCGATGCGGCGGTCAATCTCGCTGCGTACATCATCGCTCTGGGTGTCGTATTCGAGCAGGGCGCGCGGATGAATGCCGATCATGCGATTGATGATGAATTCCAGGCGGGCCAGGCCGATTCCGTGGTTGGGAATCTGGGCGAAGTCGAATGCCCGGTCGGCATTGGCCACGTTCATCATGACCTTCAACGGCGCTTCGGGCATGTCATCCATGGTGTCCTCGGCCACGCTGAATTCCAGCTTGCCCTTGTAGATCACCCCGGTATCCCCCTCGGCGCAGGAAACCGTGACCATCTCGTTATCGGGAACACGATCCGTGGCATCACCACAACCCACGACGGCCGGAATGCCCAGCTCTCGGGCGATGATGGCGGCATGACAGGTTCGACCCCCGCGGTTGGTGACGATCGCCGAGGCGCGCTTCATGATTGGCTCCCAGTCGGGATCGGTCATGTCGGTGACCAACACATCGCCGGCCGCAATATCGTGCATCTGCTCCAGGCTCTGGATGACCCGGGCCTTGCCCTGGCCAATACGCTGGCCGATGGCGCGACCTTCCGAAAGGGCTTCTCCGGTCTGCTCCAGGCGAAAGCGTTCCATCGCCTGCCCGGCACGACTCTTGACCGTTTCCGGGCGGGCCTGGAGGATGTAGAGCTTGCCGGTCTGACCGTCCTTGCCCCACTCGATGTCCATGGGCCGACCGTAGTGGTCCTCGATGGTCAGGGCCATCTCGGCCAGGGCGGTGGCGTCGGCGTCGTCAATGGAAAACTTCTGGCGCAAATCCTCCGGCGTATCTTCCGTGGTCACGCCGCCATCGTCGGCAAACACCATGCGTGTAGCCTTGCTGCCAAGGGTCCGACGCAGCACGGCAGGCTTGCCTTCGCGCAGATTGGGCTTGAACAGGTAGAACTCGTCCGGATTGACCGCTCCCTGGACGACGCTCTCTCCAAGCCCGTAACTGGAGGTGATGAACACCACGTTGCGGTAGCCCGACTCGGTATCGAGGGTGAACATCACCCCGGCAGCCCCTTCACCGGCGCGCACCATCAACTGGATTCCGGCCGACAGGGCCACCTCGTGATGCTCGAAGCCATGGTGGACGCGATAGGCGATGGCCCGGTCGTTGTACAGACTGGCGAAGACGGCATGGATCTTTTCCAGGACCGCCTCGATGCCCAGCACGTTCAGGAATGTTTCCTGCTGACCGGCAAATGAGGCGTCCGGGAGGTCCTCTGCAGTTGCCGACGAGCGTACCGCTACCGCCAGATCTTCGCCGTAGCGCGATTGCATGGTTGCCCAGGCCTCGCGAATGGCGGTTTCCAGCGGTTCCTGGAGCGGGGTTTCCATGATCCACTGGCGAATCTGCTTGCCGGTTTCGGCCAGCTTGCGGGTATCTTCGGCATCCAGTTCGGACAGCGTGGCCTGAATGCGTTCGGCCAGTCCGGACTGGTCGAGAAACTCGCGAAACGCCGCCGCAGTGGTGGCGAAGCCGCCGGGAACGCTGACCCCGACATCGCTGAGCTGGGAGATCATCTCTCCGAGTGAGGAATTTTTGCCGCCGACCTGCTCCAGATCAGCCATGCCGAGCTCTTCGAGCCAGAGAATGTACTCAGTCACGGGGGGCCTGTCTTTCATTGGATTGGAAAGGACGTTATTGTAACCGCCACCGGACCGGAACGACCAATTACATGCGCAGAACCGTTTTCTTTGTCTCGGATGGTACCGCCATTACCGCTGAAACCTTCGGTCACAGCCTGCTGACCCAGTTCGGCGGGGTGGATTTTCGCCAGATCCGCCTGCCGTTCGTGGATACCGGGGAAAAAGTCCGCGATGCGGTGGCCCTGATCAATCGCGCCGCCGAGGCCGATGCCAATGAGCCGCTGGTATTCAGCACCATCGTCAACAGCGAGATCGGCCAGGAACTGGTCGACTGTGACGGCCATGTGTTCGACATGTTCGCCACCTTCATGGAGCCGCTGGAACGGGTGCTCGGAGTGGAGCGCTCACCGCAGGTCGGACAGGCCCATGGCATGGGCAATTCGCATACCTATGAAGACCGCATGGAGGCGACCAATTACGCCCTGGCCCACGATGACGGCATCAGCAAGAAACTCGATGATGCCGATGTCGTCCTGATCGGGGTGTCGCGCTGCGGGAAAACCCCGACCTGTCTATACATGGCGCTTCATTACGGCGTCAAGGCGGCCAATTATCCCCTGACCGAGGAAGATCTCGAGCAACCGCGCCTGCCGTCATTCATGCGTCAGCACCGCGCCAAGCTGTTCGGATTGACCATCGACCCCGAGCGCCTGTCCCAGATTCGCGAGAACCGGCGACCCGGCAGTCGCTATGCATCCCTCAAGCAGTGCCGGTACGAAACCGAAGCGGCCGAAGCCCTGATGCGTTCCGAGAAAGTGCCCAGTTTGTCGACCACGGATTCATCGGTCGAGGAGCTGGCCAGTCGAATTCTGCTTGAGTTGGGACTGCAACGCGATTTATTCTGACGGTCGGGACTTGCAACCGGCAAGCGCAATGCCCAGACTAACGTCTGGCCCAGCTTCGGAACCAACCGGCCGTGGCTGTGTCAGTAATTCCTGACTCTGTGAAAAATAAGAACCATTAACATCAACCGGGCTGAATTCTCTCATGCTGACCACCGCTCGCAATCTGCATCCACCGCCTCGGGTGCTCGCCCGTCGCCTGCCCGAGCTGCATAGCTCGGTATTTCGGGCGCTCAATGTGCTCTTGCCGGATGGCCTGGGGCGCAGTGACTGTCTTGTATCGCGTATTTCCAGCGGGCCGGACCTGTACCTGCAGGTCATCGAGCAGCATGACTACACCACCTTTCTGCGCCTGACCTACGTGATCGGTGATCAGCAGCAGCACAACCCGAATGCCCACATTCGCGTGTACCACGATGCCCGCATGGCCGAGGCGACCGCCTTCAGCCCCGAGCAGGGCATTCAGCGCCTGGCCGGGCCCGAGCTTCCGCTGCACGGCCTGGTGGTTCGCAACTGGCGCCTGAATCGTGCACTGCTGAAGTGGCTCGACTACCTACTGGCCCAGGGCCACAGCGCCAGCACACTGCAGCCATCCGAGGATTTGCCGCCGGGCAATGCACCGCTGTCGGAGCCGGAGCCGGCGGCAACTTGAGCGCTTTCAGACTGGTCGAATTGCTTCGGCTTGGTTACAATTGAATCAATAGCGGGTTGACCGGGCTGGTCGACCCTCTGACGAGCGGGCCGCGGATGTCATGATCCCGGCCTTTTTTGTATACCCGGAGGTCGTAACTTGTCCCGAATGAAGGCAATCTTGGCACTGGAAGACGGCACGACGTTTTCCGGTGTCGGGCTCGGCGCGCCAGGCATGAGCGTGGGCGAGGTGGTGTTCAATACCGCCATGACGGGCTATCAGGAAATTCTTACTGACCCCAGTTACGCTGGTCAATTGGTGACCCTGACAGCCGCTCATGTTGGCAATACCGGGGTCAATGAGGCCGATGCCGAATCGTTTCGGGTTCATTGCCGAGGGCTGATCATTCGTCAATATCCGCGCCGAATGAGCTCATGGCGTGCCGAAACGTCATTGCATGATTATCTGGTCAAACATGAGATCGGTGCGATTTCCGATCTTGACACCCGCAGCCTGACCATTCATCTGCGCGAAAACGGCGCCTGCAATGGCTGCATTCTGGTCGGTGACCAGGTCGACGCGGAAAAGGCGGTATCGCTGGCACGCGAGTGCGAGCCGATGCAAGGACGCGACCTGGCCGGTGAGGTGTGCATCGACGAGCCACAAACCTGGGACGAAGGGACGTTCCAGCTCGATACCGGTGCATTTCGAACCACCAGCGGCGCTCATCACGTCGTCTGTTTCGACTATGGGGTCAAGCGCAATATTCTCAGGCTGCTGGTCGATGCCGGCTGCCGGGTCACCGTGGTTCCGGCCAAGTGGCCGCTGGACAAGGTCATGGACTTGAAGCCCGATGGCGTGATGCTGTCCAACGGACCCGGCGACCCCGAACCCTGCGGTTACGCCATCGAGGCCATTCGTGAACTGATTGAGCGAAACATCCCGGTTTTCGGCATTTGCCTTGGCCATCAACTGCTGGCTCTGGCAGCCGGCGCCCGAACCGTGAAAATGAAATTCGGACACCACGGCGCCAACCATCCAGTCAAGGACCTCGACACCGGCCAGGTACTGATCACCAGCCAGAACCATGGTTTCGCCGTCGACGAAGACAGCCTGCCGTCCCACGTCATCCCGACCCACCGCTCACTGTTCGACGGCACTCTGCAGGGCATCCGTATCGAAGGCAAACCGGCCATGGGTTTCCAGGGTCACCCGGAAGCCAGCCCGGGTCCGCATGATCTCAGGCCATTGTTCGCGCGCTTCGTCGGCATGATTGAAGAGCCGAGTAACCACCCCCTGACCCCTGACCCCTGAAAGCACAGCCATGCCCAAACGCACAGATATCAAAACCATCCTCATCATCGGCGCCGGACCGATCGTGATTGGTCAGGCCTGCGAGTTCGATTATTCCGGAGTCCAGGCGGTCAAGGCGCTGCGCGAAGAGGGCTACAGGGTCATCCTGGTCAACTCCAACCCGGCGACCATCATGACCGACCCGGAGATTGCCGATGTGGTTTACATCGAGCCGATCCGCTGGGACGTGGTTCGCGACATCATCGAAAAGGAACGTCCGGATGCGTTGCTGCCCACCATGGGTGGACAGACCGCGCTCAACTGCGCCCTGGACCTGGTCCGCGAGGGGGTCCTGAAGGACTTTGGTGTCGAGATGATCGGCGCCTCACGTGAGGCCATCGACATGGCCGAGGATCGCGAGGAATTCCGCCAGGCGATGCGCGAGATTGGCCTGGAGTCCCCGGAGGCCGATGTCGCACACAGCCTTGAAGAAGCCATTGAAATCCAGCAGCGTATCGGATTTCCGGTCATCATCCGACCGTCGTTCACCATGGGCGGCTCGGGAGGCGGCATTGCCTATAACCGCGAGGAATTTGTCGAGATCGTAGAGCATGGCCTGGACTTGTCGCCGACCGACGAGGTGTTGCTCGACGAGTCGCTGCTGGGCTGGAAGGAGTTCGAGCTCGAGGTGGTGCGTGATTCGGCCGACAACTGCATCATCATCTGCTCGATCGAAAATCTTGATCCCATGGGGGTGCATACCGGCGACTCGATCACGGTCGCTCCGGCCCAGACCCTGACCGACAAGGAATACCAGGAACTTCGCAACGCCGCCATCGCCGTCCTGCGAAAGATCGGCGTGGATACCGGCGGGTCCAATGTGCAATTCGCGGTCAATCCCGACAATGGCCGGGTGGTGGTCATCGAGATGAACCCCCGCGTGTCGCGCTCCTCGGCGCTGGCCTCCAAGGCCACTGGATTCCCGATTGCCAAGGTAGCGGCCAAGCTGGCGGTTGGCTATACCCTTGATGAATTGCAAAACGAGATCACCGGCGGCGCGACTCCAGCCTCGTTCGAGCCCACGATCGACTACGTGGTCACCAAGATTCCGCGCTTTGCCTTCGAAAAATTTCCGGCCGCCAATGATCGACTGACCACCCAGATGAAGTCCGTGGGTGAAGCCATGGCCATTGGCAGGACTTTCCAGGAATCCCTGCAAAAGGCATTGCGCAGTCTCGAGACCGGCCTGAACGGAATGGATCCGGTCGAGATCGAACCCGGTGAGGCCGACGAGCTCACCATGCTCAGGCGAGAATTGCGTGAGGCCGGACCCGATCGGCTGCTGTACGTCGGCGAGGCGTTCCGCAGAGGATTGTCCTTCGAAGAGATTCACGCATTGACCCGGATTGACCCGTGGTTTCTGGATCAGATTGGCGAGTTGATCGAAACCGAAAAGGAAATCACCGAGCTGGGTCTGAACGGTCTGGATGATGGACGCTTGCTGAGATACAAGCGGATGGGCTTTTCCGATGCCCGCATCGCCGTGCTGACCGGTGTCTTCGAGGCTGAAATCCGGCAGCGCCGCGCGCGTGCCGATATTCGACCCGCGTATCGCCGGGTCGATACCTGCGCCGCCGAATTCGCCACCGAAACCGCCTACATGTACTCCACGTGGGGCGAGACTTGCGAAGCCAACGTCACCGACCGGCGCAAGATCATGGTGCTCGGTGGCGGACCGAACCGGATCGGGCAGGGCATCGAGTTCGACTATTGTTGCGTGCATGCCGCCCTTGCGATGCGTGATCTCGGCTACGAGACCATCATGGTCAATTGCAATCCGGAAACGGTCTCGACCGACTATGACACCTCCGACCGGCTCTATTTCGAGCCGTTGACGCTCGAAGATGTGCTTTCGATCGTGGAGACCGAGAAGCCCGAGGGCATCATCATTCAATTCGGGGGACAAACGCCGCTAAAACTGGCCCGTGCCCTGGAAGCGGCGGGCGCGCCGATTGTCGGCACCACGCCCGATTGCATTGATCTGGCCGAAGACCGCGAGCGTTTCCAGGCATTGCTCAACCGCCTTGGCCTGAAGCAGCCGCCCAATCGCACCGCCCGGGATATCGAAAACGCCATTCGGCTGGCCCGCGAGATCGGATATCCATTGGTCGTTCGACCCTCTTATGTGCTGGGTGGTCGCGCCATGGATATCGTCCACGGCGAGGAGGAGCTGCGCCGCTACATGAACGAGGCGGTCAAGGTGTCCAACGACTCACCGGTACTGCTGGATCGCTTTCTGGATCACGCCATCGAGGTCGACGTGGATGCCATTTGCGACGGTCAGCAGGTCATCATCGGCGGCATCATGGAGCATATCGAGGAAGCCGGTGTGCACTCGGGGGATTCCTCCTGCTCGCTGCCACCATTCTCGCTCCAGCCGGAGGTCATCACCAGGATCGCCGAGCAGACCCGGCAGATGGCCCTGGCGCTGAAAGTTGTTGGACTGATGAATGTTCAGTTTGCGGTGCGTGGTGACGACATTTTCGTCATCGAGGTCAACCCCAGGGCTTCGCGAACCGTGCCGTTCGTGGCCAAGGCGACCGGCACCTCGATCGCCAAGGTGGCGGCTTGCTGCATGGTCGGCAAGACGCTTCAAGCGCAGGGCGTTGACAAGGATCTCAGCTCACCGTTCTTCTCGATCAAGGAACCGGTCTATCCGTTCATCAAGTTTCCTGGTGTCGATCCCATTCTGGGCCCGGAGATGCGCTCGACAGGCGAAGCCATGGGCGTGGGGTCAAGTTTCGGAGCCGCCGTGGCCCGCGCCCAGCAGGGTGTCGGAATTCGGGTTGCATTCGAGGGGCGGGCTTTTCTGAGTGTGCGCGATGCCGACAAGGAACGCTTGCTGGAGGTGGCCCGCAAACTGACTGCAAGAGGGTTCGAACTGGTCGCCACCGGCGGCACCTGCCAGTTCCTGCTTGAAAACGGCATCGAGTGCGAATATGTCAACAAGGTGGTTCAGGGCCGCCCGCATATTGTCGACCGCATCAAGAATCGTGAGATTGACTACATCGTCAATACCACCGAGGGCCGCCAGGCGATCGCCGATTCCTATTCGATTCGACGCCAGGCCCTGCAGAACAAGGTCAATTATTCGACCACCATCGCCGGCGCCCGTGCGACTCTTGAGGCGCTGGATTACTGGGACCGGCGAGGCGTAAGCAGTCTCGCCGAGCTGTATCAGATCAAGGAGCAATCATGACTCAGACGCCGCTGACCCGGGAAGGCGCCGAGCGCTTGCGATCGGAGCTTGACCGGCTCAAGAAAAAGGACCGGCCGGCCGTGATCGAAGCCATTGCCGAAGCCCGCGCACACGGCGATCTCAAGGAAAATGCCGAGTACCATGCCGCGCGCGAACAACAGGGTTTCATCGAAGGTCGAATCCAGGCCCTGGAATCGACCCTTGGCCAGGCTCGCATCATCGATGTCGCCAGTCTCAATGCCGGGACCAAGGTGGTGTTCGGCGCCCGCGTGACTCTGCTCGAGGATGCCGATGGCGCCGAGGAAATCACCTGGCAGATCGTTGGCGACATGGAAGCCGATGTCGATGAACGCCGCCTGGCGATCAGCGCACCGCTGGCCCGTGCCCTGATCGGCAAGGAAGAGGGCGATGTGGTCGAGTTTCAGGCGCCCAACGGCACTCGGGTCTACGAAATCCTCGAGGTCGCTTACGGCCACTGAAGTCGTGCTGAGCGTACTGATTCCCGAGCTCGATGCGTTGCTGGCCGAGTCCAGCCGTTTGCCGGGCCGACTGTCTCGTCTGCTTGAGCGCGGTGCTGAAAGATCCCTCCAGGAGGATGCCTTCCAAAGCCAGTTGCTGACCGGGCAGGCGTTAGCGGCCGCGCCCCTGACGCGCAGGCTGGATGCCGTTGACGACGCCGAAGGCATCTGGATGCGTGCCGATCCGGTCAGCTTCCAGCCTGACCTGAATGCGGTCTGGATTCAGCCGCAGGCACGACTGTCCCCGGGCGCTGCGCTGGTCACGGAATTGCAGGCAATGTTCGCCGACTTCGGCCTGCGCTTCGAGCTTCCAAATGCCGAGCGCGGTTACCTGCAACTTGACTCGCTGCCCGAGTGCGAATTCGAACCGCCATGGAACTTGACGGGGGTGAGCCTTGAAGATTTGATGCCCCGCGGCGAGGGGGCCGGTCGGTGGCGCAAGTTGCTCAGCGAGTGCCAGATCCTGATGCATCAGCATCGTGATCGCGGCGAGGATGTGCCCGGCGGGCTGTGGTTCTGGGGTGCCGATCAGTTGCCGGAGCGCCGGACCATTGCGCCCCGGGTGCGCCGCATCGTCGCGACGGATCCCGTGCTGGTGTCCCTTGCGAACTGGTTGGGTTTGCCCTGTGAGAGCAACGAGTCCCTGGAATCTTGCCCGGGGGATGGTGCCCTGATCGAATGGCCGGTGCGTTTTGATCGGTCGGCCGATGAAAATCTCGAAAAGCTCGATGCGTTTCTGAAACCGGCCTGGCGACGCTTGCGGCTGGGTCGAATCGAGGCCATCGAGATTTCCGGTCGGCGCCGCGCCTGGCGGACCAGACCCCGGGATTCCTGGCGCTTCTGGAAGCGTCGCAAGCGGGCGGTTTCATGATCCGTCACGTCAACATCCAGCGTCGAGCGGATCGGCCTGCAATCGACGATAACTTGCATCCGGTGGTGGCCCGGGTACTGGCCGGTCGCGGCCTCGAACAGGCTCCCGACTATTCCCTCGGCAACCTGCTGGCGCCGACCATGAGTGGTCTTGACCAGGCCGGTCATATTCTTGCCGACGCCATCGAGAATGATCAATCGATCATGATCGTCGGGGACTTCGATGCCGATGGCGCCACCGGCACGGCGCTGGCTGTCAGGGCCTTGCGCGCACTTGGCGCCAGTCGGGTACGCTGGCTGGTCCCGGATCGCTTTCGGCATGGCTATGGTTTGAGCCCCGAACTTGTTGCCGAAATCGAGACCCCGTACCCGGATGTGCTGGTCACGGTGGACCAGGGGATCAGCTCGGTCCAGGGCGCGGCCATGGCGCGCGAGCGTGGCATGCGG
This sequence comes from Wenzhouxiangella sp., assembly GCA_007134485.1. GTDB lineage: Bacteria > Pseudomonadota > Gammaproteobacteria > Xanthomonadales > Wenzhouxiangellaceae > Wenzhouxiangella. The sequence continues at coordinate 13,679 of SLKT01000061.1, forward strand.
GTCATCATCACCGACCATCATTTGCCGGGCGATGAGTTGCCGCAGGCCGAGGCCATCGTCAACCCCAACCTGGAAGACGATAACTTTCCCTCGCGAGCGCTGGCCGGTGTCGGGGTGATGTTCTACCTGGTCATGGCCTTGCGCGCTCGACTGCGCGAGCGCGGTCATTTTCAGTCCAGACCGCAACCGTCGCTGGCGCAGTGGCTGGACCTGGTGGCCCTCGGTACGGTGGCCGACCTGGTCCCGCTGGATGCCAATAATCGCTGCCTGGTGTTCCAGGGTCTGGAGCGGATGCGCGCTCGCCAGTGCACGCCCGGCGTCCAGGCCCTGCTCGAAATTGCCGGAAGAAACCTGGCCCACATCAGCGCCGCAGACCTGGGGTTCGCCGCTGCCCCACGCCTGAATGCCGCCGGGCGACTGGACGACATGAGTGTCGGCATCCGCTGTCTGCTGGCCGATTCCGACAACCAGGCTCGCCAGCTGGCCCAGGAGCTTGACCAGCTCAATGCCGAACGTCAGTCCATTCAGGCCGACATGCAAATGATGGCCGAACAACAGGCCGATGAGCTGGCCGCCGGCATTGATGGTCGTCTCGATGGCCTGTGTGTATACGACAGTCAGTGGCATCAGGGCGTGGTCGGCCTGGTGGCCGGTCGGCTGATGGAGCGGCTGCAACGTCCGGTGATCGCCTTTGCCCCGGCGGAGACCGGCAGCGACGAGCTGAAGGGATCGGCACGCAGCCCCGAAGGTGTTCACATGCGTGACCTGCTGGTTGATATCAGCCAGGAGAACCCGGGACTGGTGGAGCGTTTCGGGGGTCATGCGCGTGCCGCCGGTCTGAGCCTGGACCGTGAACGTTTCGAAGCATTCAGGAGCGCTTTCGAAGAACGCGTCAAGACCCTGGAATTTGTTTCAGAAACCGTTGTCACCGACGGGGCATTGAGCCCGGAAGATTTTGATGTGCGAGTTGCCGAGGCCTTGCACCGGGCCGGCCCGTGGGGTCAGGCCTGGCCGGAGCCGCTGTTCGACGGGCATTTTCACGTGCTCGACCGGCGCATTGTCGGACAACGTCATCTCAAACTGCGCCTGCGTCCGAGCGGTGGCGGTCCGGAGCTCGACGCCATCGCCTTTCGCGCCGGTGAGCTGTTTCAACAAGAGCTACCTGATCCGATTCACCTGACCTATCGTCTGGAGGTCAATCGCTGGCGTGGCAACGTCAATGTCCAGCTCAATGTTCAACATCGGGTCAAAGCATGAGTCCGAAAACCCGATGGGTTATCTGAACGACTCCATGGCTCTTGCCAATCCGTCACTTCCCTGGCGAATCAGGCGGGCCAGCAGCGGCCTCGGGCCGGCGTGGCGCACCTGGAACAACTCGGCCTCCTCGCTGGCCTTCATCAGGTACTCGTCACTGGTGATCAGTTGATCAACCAGGCCACGCTCGACCGCCTGGCTTCCGTACCAGTACTCGCCGGTGGCCACCGGGTCGAGATCGATTTTCGGCCGATGGGTCTTGACGAAATCCTTGAACAGTCCGTGAACCTCCTCGATCTCCTGCTGGAATTTTTCACGACCCGCCTCGGTGTTTTCACCGAACAGGGTGACGGTGCGCTTGTGTTCGCCCGCCATGAATTGTTCGAAGTCCACGTCATGCCGTTTAAGCAAGCGGTTGAAATTGGGTAGCTGGGCAATGACTCCGATCGATCCGACGATGGCGAACGGCGCGGCCAGAATGCGGTTGGCCACACAGGCCATTAGGTAGCCACCGCTGGCGGCGATCTTGTCGACGGCAACGGTCAGTGCGATCTCCCGGTCCGTGACACGCTTCAATTGCGCCGCGGCCAGCCCGTAAGCATGCACTTGCCCGCCGCCGCTTTCCAGGCGCACCAGCACTTCGTCCTGCTCCCGGGCAACACTGAGCACGGCGGTGATCTCCTGGCGCAGGCTCCCCAGGGCGGTGGCGCGCAGGTCGCCGTGAAAATCGACGACGAAAATGCGTCGGCGAGACTCGTCCGGACCACGCTTGAGGCGGGAGTGCAACTTCTTGCGCGCGGTCTTGAGCGCCTTGGCGGGCATCATCGCCGAACGAATGGTCAGGGCGGCCTGTTCCAGGTCGGCATTCAGATGCCGGACCTGCAACTCACCCGGCTGTCCGGGATCGGTACGCTGACTGCGAACCAGATTGACCAGGGTGGTTGCCACAATCAGGGTGGCGATGACCAGGGTCAGCACCTTGGCTACAAACATGCCGTATTCGGCAAGCAATTCCATCAATTTCTCCTAATCGACGATCCAGGTGTTCGCCATCAAGTCTTTCGACTTGGCGCATTGTGCCACCTGTTAACCCGGCAGGTATGTAGATCGCATTCAGCCGCAGTGTGGCTTTCGTCAGCAAGGCAGCGAAACGCCGCTGTAGCACTCCTACAGCAAGTTTCGATAACGCAGTCTGACGAAAGCCACACTGCGGCCTGTCATTTAAA
>SLKT01000156.1 GCA_007134485.1 Wenzhouxiangella sp.
TAAATAATTACTTTTTCTCTGTGCCCTCTGTGTTCTCTGTGGTTCAATCTTTATTCCCCATTTGCTGATCGAAAGCGGATTCAGGGACGAACTCGGGCTTATTCAGTGGCTCCCTCGTATAGTCGGCAGCAATCTGCATTTGATGATATGCAACAGTCGCCCGCGCATGGAGTCCGAGTAGCAATGCAGCCACTGGTGCCTACGGGTGGCATCGGTCCAGTGCAATTTGAATTCATCCGAATCGCCCAGCAGGTCCATTCCGACCAGGCCTTCCTCATGGGCCCGTTGAAGAATCAGGCCAAGCAGCAGGGTGCCGGGCGAAAAACGGGCATGGGTACTGCTGTGGCCAGCCTTGAGGGAATACAGGCAACGATTCGAGATAATGGAATAGTCGAAGGCGATGCGCACATCGTCCAGGATCAGAAAGTGCAGCCGCAATTGACCCCTGTCTGCCATGATTTCGGCCAGCTCCGTATAGAAGTCCGTGACCAGCGGTTGTGACAGGATGGCCGTTTTGTTTGAACCTTTCCAGCCTTCAGCCTCGATATACAGACCGTCGGCCAACCCCTGGTCCAGCCCTTCACGACCGGCCAACGTTTCGAGGCCGACCCTTCCCTGGGCGGTCAGTCGCCGCATCTTGCGGCGCAATGACTTGCGAAAACCCGCGCTGCGCAAGTCAAGGTAATCATCCCAGGATGGCTGGATATCGATCCAGGGGGATCGCGGTGCCCGTGGCCAGAGGCTGTATTGCACGCCCTGCTCCTCGGCCAGTCGGACAAAGCAATCGGTGGTGATTGAGTCGACGTTCAGGCGAGAGAAATCGAGCACATCCCATTGATCCTGGAGCGTCATCAGGTGATTCCAGATGGCGCGATGTAGATCGCCATCGTCGCCAGCTCGAACCAGATCAAAGCTGGGTGTATGATCATTGCCAATCGCTGCCAGTCGGCGCAATGGGATGCCATGTCGCCAGGTCAGTTCCTTCATCAGTGGCAGAACCGCGCGCAAATGACCTTGCTGCCGGGCGGTCACAAGATATAGCATGCGATGGTTGCCAAAGGCACGCCACCAGGTGGCAAACCAGTCACAACTCAGAAAGGGATTCTGAACTTTACATTGTTCCTGCAACGCTTCCCACTCCGGACGAAGTCTCTTGAAAGCCGATGCATCGTTGCAGATCGAAATGACATGTTCTGGCGGCGAATCGATACTTTCGCATGATCGGTCTTTCGAAAGGTCTGGCACTGTTTGCATGAAATTTGGTCGACTGCAAGCAAAAAAGCCCCTGCCAGAGCAGGGGCTTTAGCGCTTAATCAAACGTGGATCATTTCCAACAACTCAGAATCGTGAACCATCGGACTTTTCGCCACCGGGAGAGCTGGTAGCAATCTTGCCCTTGCCTTCCTTTTCCTGGTGCTGACGGTCACTCTTGTTGTCGTCCCGCTGCTCTTGCTGGCCAGGCTGGCGGTTGCTGTGGGACTTGTCCTGCTGCTGCTCCTGCTGATGTCCCGGCTGACGTTTGCTGTCAGACTGGTTCTGCTGCTCTTGTTGGCCAGGCTGACGGTTGGACTTGTCCTGCTGTTCTTGTTGGCGACGCTTGTCGTCGGGATTTTGATGCTTGTTCATGGTGAATCCTCGTGTATGGGTTGATAGAATCGTAGCGACTACCCGGCCGGTTGCCATTCGTGATTTCCAGCCGAACCATAAGACTAGAGGCACGCCGTCGCCTGTTCTGTACGTTGCCCCACATCTGCCCGATAATCCAGGGAGCCTCTGGACAACTCTGCAGTGGACTCATGGCTTGACCCGTGCGGCAAGAATCCGCCGGATGCGGGCTCGCAATGTCCTGTCCAGTGCAGCCAGCGCGAGCGCGGGGAGCATGACCGTCACGCTTCCGACCAGCAACCGTGAAACCGGCGAGACGGCGCCGAAATACTCAACCTGGACCAACAGGGCCAGCATGAGCGGGGCAAACAGGGCTGCCCCGGCGATGCGACCCAGCGGCGGCAGGTAGCGCAGCTCGGCCGGACATTGCCAATACTGAACCACCGCCAGGAAGGCGTAACTGAGCAGGGTGGCGGCGACGGCACCGGTCACACCCCATGTCAGGATCAGTGGAACATTCAGGACCAGGTTCAGCACGGTAGCGGCCAACGTGATGAACAGCACCCGCACGGCCCGGCGCTGCAGCAGCAGGCCGTACTGGGCAATGGTGAACAACGAGCTCCAGACCATGGCGATGCTGATGGCCACGAAAACCGGAGCCGAGGCGGCCTTGTCCTGTCCTGCCAGCAGAATCAGGAAATCCTGTCCAACGCACAGCAGTATAGCGGTGGCCAGGCCCACCACGAGCACCCAGATATCGAGCATCTCGCGCTTGAGCTCGACCACGGCCCGGGCACCACTGGCCTTGTATAGCCGCAACGCAGTCGGCAGAAAGGCCTCGGCCAGAGTCCGACCCATGACCGCGGCCACGGCCATGGCCAGGCCGTAACCGATGGTGTAGATGCCGACTTCGGTAAAGCTGCCGGTCAGTGCGCGCAACAGGATACGGTCAGCGAAGCCGAACAGGACAGATACCAGCTCGGTGAACATCATCGGCACGCCGAATGTCATGCCGGCAGCGATCGGCGCGCGGCTTGGCCTGGCGATGCGGCCACGACCCCAGCGCAGAAACCACAGGGTCAGCCAGGCGGCGACCACCATCAGCACGACCAGACGAGCGCTGAACACGCCCAGGGCACTGCGTTCGATCATCCAGATGGTCAGCAGTACCAGGGCCAGTTCGCTCCAGCGCCACACGGTCTTGAGCCACAGGGAAATATCCGAGCGTTCCAGGGCATACATGATCGCCTCGACGAAACTGGACCAGATCAGCAGCGGCAGGGTCACGATCAGAACCCACAGGATCGGCTGCTCGGCGGCCGGAAAGCGTTCAATCGTCAGCACGACAATGGCCGCACAGACCATCCACAGCAGCAGCGACAGGCCAAACGGCAACAGCAGGTAGTTGGTGCGAAAGCGGCTCAAAGCGCCGGCGCTACCCTCGTGCGGGTAGAAACGCAGGATGGCGTGCTGCGCACCGAGCTTGAGCATGCCGGCAATGACCATCAGCCAGGCCTCGTAGTAGCCCAGGACTCCGAACTGGTGATTGTCCAGCAGCCGCGTCATGACCGGGAAGGAAACGAATCCCGCCGCGATGATCATCAGGTTCCCGCCCAGATAGCGCAGGTAGTGCACCAGCACGCTCGTCTTACCTGGCTGCGGTGTGGTCATTCGGTCCGGGATTCTATTTTGGTCACTTCGGTGGCATCCATCTTCACTGCAAGCTGGGTGCCAAATGCTTCATCGGTCAGGGTGTGACAGCGACCCAAACGTCTCATCTAAAGTACCCTGTCTCAACGCTGCCATCGTCTCCCACCCGTCATGCCGGTTCAGTGCGCTAGCGAACAGATGGCGACCGCTTCAATGCGTCAACCTGTTCACTGACACAATGGGAGTTGACCTTGATTAAGGAGCCCAAAGAGCCTCTGAATAACTCTGCACGAACGCGAAGGCACGTTTGCCGGAGTCACCGGCTCGAACATTTCGATACGGTCAAGGCGGCCATCATCACGGATTGCTTTTGCGCCGCAATGGCTGTCGGCCGGGCAGTGACCGTGGCGAACCCGGTCGATGGTGTTGGCCTGCCATTCCACCATCCCGTGGCGGGAGCCGGCATGGAACAGGCAGGTTTTCTTACCCGGATCATGCCAGTAGTCGCTGCCGACCATGAGATTGCCGGCCAGCAGCAGTCGCGAGTGACGATCACTTTCGCCGCTGCTGACCAGGCAATTGCCCTGACCGGTTATGACATTGTTGATCAACTGCGTTTGCGCCCCGTCGCTCAAGCCCACGTAAACGGCATCACCCATCCCGCGACAGTGATCGGAATCGTGCATGTTGGCCTGATCGGAGAAATACCCGCAGTTGCCGATGATCACGCTGTCACTGATCCGGCTGGCACGGGAGACCTTGACCTGGTTGCCGGCATTGCCTTCGACCCGCGTACGCTCGATCGTGACCCGGCCGCCATCGGTCAGGTAGAGCAGGTCGATGCCGTCGGAAGTGTTGTGATGGACTTGGCTGTCTTCGAATACCCAGTGACCGCCGGTTTCTCCTGTGCCCAGACCATCCCCGTAGCCGGCGCCACCCTGTGCCCAGCATCCGAATATTTCGCCGTCGGGCCAGCGCTCGGCACACCCATTGAAGGCGATTTCGACCTGGCGAAAGGTCAGCGTGCCGCTATTGGCGCTGTTCTCGCCGGGAATATCACCATCCCAGCCGACCCAGCCGTTGGCATTGATCCGGGTGCGCTCGAGTGTCCAGTCGCTGATGCGGCCGGCATGAATGCCGCGATTGGCCAGGCCGTGGATATTGACATCACGAAGGATGACTTGACTGGAATCGCGTGCAGAGATACCGGTCGTGGCCCACTGGCCAA
>SLKT01000020.1 GCA_007134485.1 Wenzhouxiangella sp.
ACGGCAACTGGAGAAGGACTTCGACGAACGCACGGCCTGGGCCAAATCGCTTGACCGCGAACTCGCCGAGGCCCGCCGGTCTCTCGAGGCGTCCGCTGAGCGTTGTCTGAGCCTGGAACAGGAGCTGGATGAACGCACTCGCTGGGCCCGCGATCTGGATCGCAAATTGGCGCAGATGCGCCGGGCCAATGACGAGTTGCGCGAAGCGCTGAACGAGATGGAGCAGAATCTGGTTCAAGCTCGCCATGAGCTTGAACAGGCCCGGCTTGAACGCGATCGTCTAGAGCGGGTCAACCTTCAGCAGCGCAGTGAATTGGCCAACCTGGAGCAACGCCGGGTCCAACTGGAACACCACCTGGCCGTGGTGTTGAACAGCAAGTCCTGGCGAATGACCCGGCCGATCCGATTCGCGACCCGGCTGTTGCGAAAGCTCCTGACCCACCAGGCCTGGAATCCGCTGGCCTGGCCGGCGCTGGTGTCCCGGTTTGTCCACAGCATTCGTACCCTGGGCTGGCGTCAGACCCTTGCGCGGCTGCATCACCAGCCGGTGCCGGGCCTGACCGAACCGAGCGATGCAACGACGCATGCCGATTCGGACTGCGAGGCCTCGGACGAGCCTTCGGCGTTGGCTCCGGACGCGCAAGAACAGTCGCACAGTCTGGATGGTGTTCATTTCCCGGACTCGAAAGCACCACTGGCCAGCATCGTCATTCCCGTCTACAACAAGGTGGAACTGACTCGCGCCTGCCTCGACAGCATCGCGCGAACACCTTCGGACATTGATTACGAGGTGATTGTGGTCGATGACTGTTCCAGCGACCGAACCGAGGCATTCCTGTCCGAGTGTTCCGGCATCCTGGCCTTGCGCAACGAGGTCAACTCCGGTTTCATTGATACCTGCAACCGCGGGGCTGAACAGGCGCGCGGGGAGTTTGTGATCTTTCTCAACAATGACACCACGGTCAAGCCGGGGTGGCTGGATGCATTGATCAGTACTTTCAGGTCAGACCCTGAAGCGGGTGTGGTCGGAGCCAAGCTGGTTTACCCGGACGGTCGATTACAAGAAGCCGGCGGCATCATCTTCAACGATGCCAGTGGCTGGAACTACGGCCGCAACGAGAGCGCGGATCGACCCCAGTATTCGTTTGTCAGCGAGGCCGACTATGTATCCGGAGCCTGTCTGGCCGTGCGACGAGCTGACTTCATCGAACTGGGTGGATTCGATACCCGTTTCCGGCCCGCCTATTACGAAGATACCGATCTGTGTTTTCAGATGCGTGCGCGTGGCAAGAAGGTCATGGTTCAGCCTGCGGCAACCATTGTCCATCACGAGGGGGCGACTTCGGGCACCGATGAGTCCGGTGGTGTCAAGCGTTACCAGGTGGTCAACCGTGAAAAGTTTCGTGACAAGTGGGCCGATGTACTGGCCGATCATCCACCTCCGGAGCCGGATTTCAGTCGCCGGGATCCGATTCGTCATGCGCGCTTTCGGCGTTTCCGGCGTCGCATGCTGCTGATCGATGCGGTCACGCCGCAACCCGATCATGACTCCGGATCGGTGCGAATCGTGGCCATGATGACCCTGTTCAGGGCAATGGGTTACCAGGTCAGTTTCATGCCCGAGAATCGACTGTCGGTGGATGGCTATTCCGAAGATCTGCAGCAGGCCGGCATCGAGGTGTTGTGTGCACCGCATGTGGCCACACTGGAACCGTGGCTGGCCGAGCACGGATCCGATCTCGATCTGGTGGTGGTCTCGCGCCATTACGTGCTGGCGCCAATGTTGAAAATGATCCGTCACTACTGTCCGCACGCTTTCCTGGTGTTCGATACCGTCGATCTGCATTTTCTGCGCGAGGAGCGCGAGGCCGAGGTTACCGGTTCGGACAGCGTGGCCGAACAGGCCAGGGCGACTCGTAGGGAAGAACTGGCCTTGATCGAAGCCAGTGACGCCACCCTGGTCGTGTCACCGGTGGAGCAGGAGTTGCTGAATGGATTGTTGCCCGATGCCGATGTGCGTGTCGTGTCCAATATTCACGATGTCCATGGCAGTGATCGTGGCTGGCAAGAGAGAAACGGTTTGATGTTCGTTGGTGGTTTTCAGCACCTGCCAAATGTCGACGCGGCCCGCTGGCTGGTCAATGAGATTTTTCCCCTGGTTCGATCCGAAGTCCCGGATGTGGAGCTGCATCTGATCGGCAGCCGCATGCCGTCAGAGATTCTCTCGATCAACGCCCCTGGAGTTCGAGTACATGGTTTCGTTGAGGACCTGGAACCTTTTCTCGATGGTTGCCGGGTCTCGGTGGCTCCGCTGCGTTACGGGGCCGGTGTCAAGGGCAAGGTCAACCAGGCCATGAGCCATGGCCTGCCGGTGGTGGCCACGACCTGTGCGGCCGAGGGCATGTTTCTGGAGCATGGCAAGGATGTCCTGGTCGCCGATGATGCCGCTGCATTCGCCCGCGAAGTGGTGCGCGCTCACCAGGACCGTGAACTCTGGGAGCAACTTTCAAGAGGCGGGCTGAGCAATGTCGAGCGTCATTTCTCCCGTGCTGCCGCCCGACACGCGCTGGAGGGCATCGACCGCCTTATCAAGGCGTAGTGACTACAACCGTCCGTCAGCGTCCAGGCCGTGTTGGCGACGAAGGTCGGTCAGCAGCTCTGCGAAACGTGCATCATCGACCAGTTCGGGCACCATCGTTTCGAGGTACAGATTCATGGCCAGTGCCGGCCAGTGGCCCCAATGTTCGATTTCATCCATCAGCGCGAATGCGGCATCGATCTCACCCAGGGCAGCCAAAATCAGACCAGCCGAGAAATGGTGACCGAGCTCCAACAGTTCATCGTGTAAAGTCTCAGCCTGTTGGCGTTCGCCAAGTTTGATATGGGACAAGGCACGAACTGCCTTTGGACCACCGCCCGCCCAGGCGACCTGCATCGGCTCCAATATCTCGATGGTCTCACGGTACTTGCCGTTGAGGTATAGCGCCAGGGCTTTGTTGAAGTTGCCGGTAAATGGCAGGTACAGCGTATCCATGAATCGGGCTTGCTCAAGCGCCTCGGGAAATCGCCCCTCGCCGATCAGTGAGCCGGCGAGGTTGGCCTGCGCTTCCAGCGAAAACGGATTGAGTTCCACGGCGATCCTGGCGCTCTCCAGCGCTTCTGCAGGCATTCCGATCAACTGGTAGTTCCAGCTCAACCAGTTGTGCGCTTCGGCATAACCGGGTCGAAGTGCGGTAGCGCGTTTCAGCGACCTGATCGCTTCAGGCATTTTGACGCGGGTGCTGTAAAGCGCTCCCAGTGACGCGTATGCTTCGGCAAGTTCCGGATTCAGTTCAAGCGCGTGTTCGATGGCGGCTTCAGCCTCGGGCAGGACTTCTTCAGGGGAGCGGTAGCCATAGTCATGCAGCATGGTGAGGGCATCGGCCAGGCCGACCCAGGCTATGGCGTAATCGGGATCCTGTTCTATGGCGTTGCGAAAAAACACCAGCGCCTGTTCGGCACCGTCTTCGGTGCGAGCATCAAGATACGCCCGCCCCTGAACGGCCAGGGTGTAGGAGGCCAGGCTGTCAGTCGGAGCAGCATGGAGTTGTTCCTCCTCAACCGGGCTCAGGGTTGTTTCCAGGGATGCAGCGATGTCTTCGACAATGTCGCTCTGAATGGCGAAAATATTCTCGGCGGACAAATCACGTCGATACGTCCTCGCCCAGACGTGACTGTCATTGGCGCCGTCGATCAATTGGGCATTGAGTTGGATCTCGTCGCCAAATTTCTGTACTGCGCCCTCCACGATCCAGGCGACATCCAGCTCTGCTGCAATATCCGTTATGGGAAGTATGGTGTCGTGATAGCGCTTGACCGAAGTCCTGGAGATGACGCGCAGATCGTCGATGTGCGACAGGCGAGTGAGCAGGTCGTGATGCAGGCCATCCGTCAACAGGTCGTCTTCTTCGATCCCGAATGCCTCGAATGGCAAGACCGCAATCGAAGTCGGCGCCACGGCTTCGGTTGGTCGAGTCATGTGGATCAACAAGCCAGCCAGACCGGCCACCACAACCAGTAGAGCCAGTCCGAGTGGGCGGAGAGGGCGGGCAGTGTGATCAACCTTCCGGCTTGTGGCGCGAGAAGCAGTGACCACTGCAGGGGTTCGCTCGGGAGGTGGCGACGATGCCAAGGGTTTGACAGTGGCGAGCAGCCGGTAACCGCGCTTGGGAATGGTCTCGATGAACTTCGGTTGTTCCAGATCATCGCCCAGCGATTTTCTGAGCGTCGAAATATGGCGAGTCAGCGCATCGTCGGTGACTACAGCCGGATACCAGATGCTCTTGCTGAATTCGTCTCGATCGACCACCTGGCCGGAATGTCTGGCCAGCAGGACCAGCACATCCATGCACCGGGGTGTCAGGTGAACCTCCCGTTCCTGACCCGTCAGCAGATTCTGCCGGGGATGAACATCCCAGTCTCCCAATCGAAAACCGTCGTCCAGATTCCTCACAAACTCATCGAAACCGTCTTTCCTGGATATGTAAAGTGTATCACTGGCCATGAACTGGCCACTTTTCCGAGGTGTAACGCGCCCCGGTCAGCTTGCTGACCAATGTCCGGGTTCGGGCGTGGGATGATGCAATCGTTGTTGCCTGATCAGGGTACCGGCCGTGTCAGTAGACCATCTTTCAAGCCGCGAAGCATCGATCTCAGGTTTTTGCAGCGAGGACGAATCAGGCTGAACAGGAAAAGTTTTCCCGCGGCACGGATCAGGTCCTGGAGGATCCAGGCGATCGGAGCGTGTGAGCGGTACAGGAATACCCGGTTGCGCATCATGGTATAGAGGCGTTCCGGAGAGTGGTGGCGATAGACGGGGACGCTGAGACCCGACCACAGGCGACGATTCTCCCCAATGCTGTGAAGCAGTTCGGTATCAAAGCAGCCGAAAATCGAGAAGCCCTTGCGACGGGCTCGAAAGCACCATTCCAGGTCGATGCTGTCGATGAACCAGGCTTCACGCATGGGACCGATCTCGGGCAAGTGCTCGAGGTTGACCAGTGTTCCCGAAGTGATCAGGAAATCACTGGCGATGACGCCCGATTGAAGGTTCAGGCGCCGGTTCATCGGCAGGCGAAAACGCACGAATGGCACCCGTTGGCCGGTATTTCGATCACGCAGTGATGGACCGATGGCCGCAACCTTGTGATCATCTGATTCCAGTGCCTGCATGCGATCCAACAGAGTGGCCACCATGGACTCGGCCGGATGGCTATCCTGATCAAGCAGCAGGGCATGAGTGAAGCCGTTTGTCATGAGCCGCTCCAAGCCCTGATTGATGGCGGCTGCAACGCCGATATTGGAAGACGGTTCGATGATTTCAATGGATTGGACTTGAGACTCGCTCCAGTGGCGGATGATCGAAGGTTGCGTGTTGTCGATAATGACGATGCGCTCCACCTGGGGCTGAAGCGATTGCAGCAGACCGGCAAACTGTGCGCGGTCGGGGTGCCAGGCAACGATGATCGCGCCGATCCTTGATGGCTGGGTCATCGGCCGGACCGATGGCTGGTCACTGGGCTGGGCAAGCGCCTCAGTCTTGACAGAAGCTTCAAGCTGCCCAGGCGTCGCAGATGGGCCACTTCACGACGTTTTGCCGGCAGCGCGCGCAGCGCGCTCTTGAGCACTGGCAGGTAGTGTGTTGGCAAATTGCGCAGATCACGTGGGCCCGTTTTCGGCTCGGACTGACCGGCTGAGCGCGAACCGGACAGCAATGCCCGTGCCCGGCGAATGGCCCCGGTCACCAAGTGAGCGAGCATGCGCAAGACAAATACCCCGAACCACCAGGTCAAAAGCAATGGAGGAAGATTCTTCCCGGCCACCCAGACATGGTTGCGCCAGCTTCTGACGGCGACTTCCAGACTGGTCGCATCAGTCGAGCCACCACGCTTGTGCAGAACCACGGCATCCGGAATGTAGAGGCAGTGATGGCCGGCGACCTGGGCGCGCAGGTCCAGATCGACATCCTCGAAGACCAGAAAGAAGTCCTCGTCGAACACCCCGATATCCTCGAAGAGGCTGCGACGGTAGATGGCCGCCCCGGCGCAGGCGCCGAATATCCAGGCCGGCTGTTTGTGCAGGCCCTCAGGATCACCGGCGCCAATGTTGTTGCCGGCACCTGAAAGAAGACTGAAATGGTCGCCGGCCGAATCGACCAGGTGAGGCGGTTCGTAGCGCAGCATCCTGCTGGCGGCGAAGCTGGCTTCCGGCCAGTGCGACATGTCCCTGATCAATGCTTCCAGCCAGTCACGACGTGCACGGGTATCGTTGTTCAGCAGCACCACGTACTCTGACTGGCTTTCGCGGATTCCGACATTCACGGCAGTCGAAAATCCGAGATTCTGGGCCAGTCCGATGACTCGAACCCATGGATAATCGCGTTCCACGAGGCTGACCGAGGCATCGGTCGAGCCGTTGTCGACCAACAGGGTTTCAAAGTCTCTGAAAGTCTGGGCTGCCAGCGAGTCAAGGCATTCCCTGAGATGCCCGGCGCCATTCCAGTTGGGAATGATGACGGTGGCCTGTGGGATCTTGCGATTCATCGGACTATCTTACGCGCCGCGCACCGGTCACGCCCTGGATCGACTGCATTTTGGCCAGCAGGCTGGAGAGCTGGTCAAAGTCATTGACCTGAACGGTCAGCTCGATTCGTGCCTGGTCGGACTGGTCGGTATGATGAGCATTCATTGCGCTGACATTGACCTGTTCGCTGGCCAGCAGGGTGCCGATGTCGCGGATCAGTTCGCGCCGGTCCCAGGCATCGATCACGATCCGGGCCGGGTATCGTGATCCGGCGCGCGCGGCCCAGCGGACATCGATGATGCGCTCGGGCTGTCGATTGCCCAGGTTGATGAACTGTGGGCAGTCCTGGCGATGGATGCTGATGCCCCGGTTGCGGGTGATGTAGCCGCCTATCAGGTCACCGGGCACGGGTTGGCAGCAGCGCGCCATCTGGTGAAGCAGATTGCCGACGCCTTCGATGCGAACGTCATCACTGTCTTCGGGTTCGCCGCGCGGGCGTTGCAAAGGCAAGGTGGATGGCGGTGCCTGGCGATCGGCGTCCTTGCGCTCGATGGCTCCGGCAATCTGGCCGGCACTGAGATCACCGCTGCCCACGGCGACCAGCAAGTCTTCGACGCGTTTGAAATTGAAGTGATCGAGCACGCTGTTCAGTCGTGCAAGGTCGATGTCGAGTCGCTTGAATTCGTTTTCAACGGTCTGGCGACCGGCAGCCAGGTTGTCCTCGTAATCGAATTGCCGAAACCAGTGCCGCACTTTCGCTCGCGCCCTTGCAGTGCGGATATAGCCCAGGCGAGGACTCAGCCAGTCCCGGGACGGATGCGGTTCCTTGGCGGTCAGGATTTCCACCCGATCGCCATTTTTCAGTTCCGTGGTCAAGGGCACGATCCGTCCATTGACGCGGGCGCCGCGGCAACGATGGCCGACTTCGGTGTGAACCAGATAGGCGAAATCCAGCGGGGTGGCGCCGCGCGCCAGATCCTTGACCTCCCCCTGGGGGGTGAGCACGTAAACGCGTTCCTCGCTGGTGACATTGCGAAAGCTCTCGAGCAGGCTTTCGTCGTCATCATCTTGTTCGATGCCTTCGAGGAGTTTGCGCATCACCCCGATGCGCTTTTCCAGTCCGGCATCGCGTGGACCGCCCTCCTTGTATCGCCAGTGGGCGGCCACCCCGAGCTCGGCATGGCGATGCATCTCGTGGGTTCGGATCTGGACCTCGATGGCCCGGCCGCCGGCCCCGGTCACGGCCGTGTGCAGGGATTGATACAGGTTGGGCTTGGGATTGGTGATGTAGTCATCGAATTCTCCGGGCACCGGTTGCCAATGGGTGTGGACCAGGCCCAGAACGGCGTAGCAATCGGCCACGCTGTCGACCAGCACCCGAACGGCGCGCACATCAAAAAGCTCGTGAAAGTCCAGGCCCTTGCGCTGCATCTTGCGCCAGATCGAGTAGATGTGCTTGGCCCGGCCACTGATCGAGGCCTGGATGTCGCCTTCAGCCAACCGCGCGCGCAGATCATCGATGAATGAAGAGATGAATGCTTCGCGCTCGGTCTGTCGCTCGGCGACCAGGGCGCGAATCTTTTCGTGAGTGCGCGGCTCCAGGTAGGCAAAGGCCAGATCTTCCAGTTCCCACTTCAATTGCCAGACCCCAAGCCGGTTGGCTAGTGGGGCATGAATCAGGCGGGTCTCCCTGGCGATCGATGTGCGCATGGATTCGTCGAGTTGGTCGGCCAGCTTGAGGCGGGCCAATTGCCAGGCCAGGGCGACCAGCACCACGCGAACATCGGCGACCAGGGCCAGCAGGAGTCGACGCAATCCCTCTGCCCGGGTGTTGTCGTCGGGCAGATAGGTACGCCCGAAATGGGTCAGACGCCTGAGCTGTTCGACCAGCTCGATGACCTCGGGCGCGAGATCGGAGCGCAGCGATTCGGGAATGTCGGTGTCATCAACCAGCCAGGGCAGCAGCAGGGCTGCGGTGACGGTTTCCGCGTCGGGAGACAGGCGCGCCAGCGCATCCAGCGTGGCCAATGTGGATTCGATGCGATTGGGACTGACTTCATCGCGCCAGACTTCGAGCTGGCTCAACCACTCATCAATGTCCAATTGAATCGAGTGGTCGGCCTTTTCCTGGTAGCTGTTCAGCCAGCGTTTGAGTGCATCGATCGGTTGTTCAGCCATGGTTGCGCC
This sequence comes from Wenzhouxiangella sp., assembly GCA_007134485.1. GTDB lineage: Bacteria > Pseudomonadota > Gammaproteobacteria > Xanthomonadales > Wenzhouxiangellaceae > Wenzhouxiangella. The sequence continues at coordinate 8,749 of SLKT01000020.1, forward strand.
CGGGTCCCCGTGGGCGAGGGTGCATGTTCATCCGCGGGCCGGCCCGGCATCGGACCGGCCCGCGGAGTCATCATTCGACCAATGCTTCCAGGAATGAATCGCTAAACAACTGGTCGCTGATGACCTCGATGTCCTGGATTTGCTCTTCGATCAGGATGATGTTTCCGTTCTCCACGGCGACCAGCCAGAAAATCAATTGCCAGGCGCCTTGATCGGCATCGGGCTGCAGGGTGACCGGCTGGTTGAAGATTTTTTCGCCGCTGCTGAAGACTGGATTGTCCACACCGGTGACCTCGGCCAGAGCATCACAGCTTTGTGATTGCAGCAGCCACAAACAGCCTTCTTCACTGTCGACAGGCTCCAGGAATTCGAGACGGTCGAGCTGCCAGAGGACTGCCAATCCATCCAGCCCGTTGGGGTCGACATTGGTCAGATCGATTTCAAGGTCGAAAGCCTGGCCCTGAACCAGGGTCAGGATCCCGCTGCCGGCCGACTCTCCATTGGAATGGACTTGCAGTGAGCCATCCGCCGGATTGTCCTGGACTTCTATATCCAGGGTCAGGATATCGATGATGATGTCGTTGTCTTGCGGATCCGCGTCTTGCGGGTCGAAGCTGACCAGGTAGAAGTTGAATGTCCAGTCGCCCAGCTCGGCATCCTGTCTGACCTGGATCAGCAGATCCTCGATCAGATCGATATCGGCAGAGAAGGGGTTGTCGAAATCGATCAAGTCGATCAGCGCGGCGCAGCTGTCGACCTCCAGTAACGCCAGGCAGACATCCATGCCGTCCTGGTTGGATGAATCACTAGGGCTCTGGCCATCAAAGACCACGGCCAGTTGCCGATCGTCCTGGACGCTGGCACCAAGTGCTGAAAGGCTGAACTCGACCAATTCACCCTCGCGCACGACATGTTGGACGGACGGATCCAGGAATTCACCGTTACGGGCGGCAGTCAAAAAACCGGTGGCGGCATCGGGCACGCTGTCGACCGTCAGTTCGGCAGACAGGGTATCGATCGGCAAGTACTGCTCTTCGCCCGGGGTGTCATCGGTGATCAACACGCGCTGGAAATCCAGCCACCATTCGCCCGGGTTGGCATCGGCGCGAACGGTCACGTCATCGAAGAACAGGATGGTATCGACACTGAACCCGGCCTGAAGCCCGGTTGCCAGAACGAGGGCATCGCAGTCGTTGTTGACGAACAGCTCGTAGCAGAACTCTTCGATGGGGCGAGGGGCCGAGTCTTCCGGACCTTGCCCATGAACCAGCAAGGCCAATTGGGTGCCGGGGGCAAGGTTATCGACATCATTCACCAGGATCTCGAGTTGATTGACACTGGCCTGATCCACTGACTGCATGTGGATGGGTGCTTCGTTGAGATCGACGCTCAGCGAGCTTTCCGGGGCCAGGATCAGTTCGAATTCATTGCTGTCTCCGAAAAGGTCCAGGTCCGTGCGACGCGCCTGAAGGTAGAACTCCTCTCCGAACAGCCCCGCCGGAATCGTCAGCCCGGAGAAGGAGGCCGTAGTGCCCACGGCATCCTCGTTGCCCAGAGAGTCATCGACGCCTCCCGGCCCGATGAGGTTGACATTGATGCGCTCCTCATCGAAATCGCTGGGATTGCCGAACTGGTCAACCGCGGTGACCTGGAAATCGGGCAGCGTGGATGGAGACAGCTTCGGATCGTTGAAGTTGAAAAAGAACTCGAAGCCGGTCACCTCGTCGGCCTGGAAGTCGAGTGTGACCGAGTCACTGGCCGGCTCGTCGGTGTTTTCATCCAGCAGCGCCGGCGCGGTGAACTGAATTTCATATTCGCTGATTTTCTCCGACTGTATCCAGAAACTGGCCGTGCCGTCGGTGTCGGTCAGAATGGAGGCTGGGAAATTGATATCTCCGGTTTGTTCCGGATCAGCTACTGTGGCCTGGATTTCGATACCGGCTTCCTGCATGGGCTGACCATCGTTATTCAGGATTTGCACGGCTACCGACGTGGAGACCGTGCCGTCGGCCGAGACGGTGGGGCCGGGATTGTCAGCGCTGGCTTCGATCTGTCCGGTGCTGACAATCTGCAAGGTTTCGGTCGTCGCGGCATGGTTGGACGGGTTGTCCAGGTCGACGGCCACGAAGTGAATCGGCAGGGATTGCCCGAAAGCATCCAGCAAAACGGCACCGCCGGACAGGCGTACTTTGCGTTCGACCATGAAGCTGATACTGGCTCCTGCCGGCAGGAACAATTCTTCACCGCGGATGAAGGGTTCCTGCACGTCACTGCCGGCAATCTCGAACAATTGCGGGATGGCGTCGGCGCAGTCTGCTCCCGGGCCGGGGTTGCAGATGATTTCGTCGTGTGAGAGTCCGACGGGGAAGTTGCCGGTCGAGAAACGCAGGGTAAAAAGCTCCTGTACGGCCAACCGTTCGATGTCACTGGAGCCGTTGTTCTGAACGACGATCTCGTAGATCACGTCATCATCGATGCTGACATTGGGCCAGTTGGCCGGGGCTTGCGGCGTGACGGTGACGGACAGATCGCCTTGCGCCGTGCTGTTGCCAAAATAACCCATGCCGGTGCCGGCATCGTAGAAGCAGGCCGTGTCGCTGTCGCCGTCGAGCGCCAGAACGTCCAGATCAAAGATGTACTGGAAGTCCGCACTCAGTCCCAGACGAATGACCTCGCCCAGTTTCTGGTCATCGACTTCGGTGGCATTGTTGTCGAAAACATCCAACACAACTGCCGAGTCTTGCCAGTTCTCGCGCAGGTCGAAGCAGCTGATGGGACCCTGGACATTGAAAGCGATAGTGCCGGATTCAAAATCATAGTCAAGCAGTTCGCCGGTGGTATTTCCGAGGACCGGAAAGCCCGCTGAGCTGATTCCGTCATCCGGAGCGATGACCATCAGCTCCAGCGTGCTATCGGCCGGATCGCCCATGGCGATGGCTTGCATGAGTTCGGGAGGATCTTCGGCCGCCTGGGCCATGACGATCATGCTTGAGCCGAACACGAAGGCCAACAGCAGCCCGGGGAAGAGGGGAGACTTGCGCACTGAAGCAGAACCTGGGTCAGAATACCAACGCATATTATAAGTCCTTGGCAGGCCCCGGTCACCGTTTAATTTTCATGAAATTGCGGTAAAAACCGGCATTTGGGTCACGTTTTGACGGTTACTTGTCGGCTTGGGAAGCTGGGCGGTCTACCGCACCCCACGCTTGTCGAAGACGCTCGGCTGAAACCTTTTCTGCTGTTCCCAGCTGCTGGGCAAAGGTCTGGACCCGGAATTCCTCGACCAGCCAGCGATAGCGATCGAGTTCCGGTGTGTACCAGCCCTCGCTTTCCAGGAACTCCAGGTAATGTCGCCACCACGGCTTGATCTGATCAAGCCTGTGACTGTCGCGAAGCGGATCAAGTTCCAGGGCGTTGAGACGCAACTTGATGGCTTTCAGGTAACGCGGATAATGTTCCAGGCGCTCGGCCTGGATGTCGCCGAGAAAGCCGGCATACATCAGATCGTCGATCTGTGATCGCACGTCGGCCACGGCGGTCGGGGCGGCCTGATCCAGGCTGTCGAGCTGGCGCATGATCTCGTGCCAGACTTGCAGGCACTCATCGAGGATGCCGGCCAGTTGCCGATAGCGTTCGACCAGGTCGCGACGGGCCTGGCCGGACAAGGCCTCAAGCGCTATCTTGTCGCGAACCTGCCAGGCGCCGGAGGCTTGTTCGCGCAGACACAGCTCGCGCAGTGCCTCGCTCAGTTCAACGATGTCTTCAACCCGTGTCCAGGCCAGTTGTGCTGCCTGGCTCAGCTCGATGTTGCGCGCCAGGTACTTCAGCTTGTCACGCAGCATGACTCGTAGAAGCGCGACAATGCCTTCGCGATGGGCGATGATGGCTTCACGTTTGCGGTCAAACAAGCGAACCCCGACCTGCCGATCCTGCTCGACCAGGGCCGGCCAGGCACGATGGCCGCCGCGCGTGGTCACTGATTCGGGCAACTCGGGAATCTGGGCGGGGCCCAGGCCGTCCTGCTGCCAGCGTTCAGTCTGGCGTTGCATGAATTCGCGCCGGGCTCTACCGGCGAATCGTTCCCTGAGTTCGGCCAGGTCCCGGCTCTTGCCGATCAGGAGACCCTTCTCATCGTGGAGATGGATCAGAAAGTTCAGGTGCGGGTCCAGCTTTTCGGTCTTGAAGTCCTCGATGTTGATGTCCGCACCGGACATGCGCTGCAACTGGCCGGCCAGTCGTTCCAGCAGGCCGCCATCGGGCGGGCCCAGCGCTTCGACCGCGGCGCGGGCGTACTCGGCGACCGGGATCAGCAAGCGGCGTTTCGATTTGGGCAGGCTGGCAATCAGGGCGGCAACCTTTTCCTCCCGCAGTCCGGGGACCAGCCATTGCAAGCGATTTTCATCGAGCCGGTTGAGCAGGTGCAATGGACAGTGCAGGGTGACGCCGTCTTCCTCGTGGCCGGGCTCGAACCGATAAACCAGCCTGAAAGCCTCATTGCCGATCCTGAGTTTTTCCGGGTAGGCTTCGGCGCCGGCCAGCGGCGCTTGTTCGCGCAACAGGGTGGCCCGGTCGTAGAGCAAGCGGTCCTTCTGATCGCTTGAAAGCTTTCCGTACCAGCGCCCGAAAGCCTTGGCCGTGTAGATTTCATCCGGCAGGGTTTCATCAAAAAACGCCTCGAGATCGCGTTCTCCGGCCAGGACGTCGCGGCGACGGCGTTTATGTTCATGGGCAGCCAGCTCGTCACGCAATTGCCGGTTTTTCTTGAGGAAACTGGATTTCAGGTTGATCTCGCCGCGGACCAGGGCATGGCGGATGAACAGCTCGCGCGCGGTCCTGGGGTCGTGGGGTCCGTAATGGGTGCGGCGTTTTTCGACCAGGATCAGGCCATGAAGACTGATCTGCTCGTAGCCCATCACTCGCCCGCTGCGCCGGTCCCAGTGCGGGTCGAATACCCGTCGCCGAAGCAGGTGGGCGGCCTGGTGCTCCAGCCAGGCCGGTTTGATGGCGGTAACGGTGCGCGCATAGGTGCGGGCGGTTTCGACCAGTTCGGCGGCCATCACCCAGCCGGGTCGGCGCCGCGCCAGGGCCGAGCCGGGAAAGATCCGGAACTTGTGACCGCGCACTCCCCGATATTCACCGTCTTCGATGTGCTGCCCCACCATGCCAAGCAACCCGGCCAACAGGGCGCGATGCACGGCCTCGTCATCGGCCTTGCCGATCCGTCCGGTTTTCCAGCCCTCGTCGCGGGCAATGCGCTGCAACTGTCCGTGGAGCTGACCCCACTCGTGCAGGCGCTGCGGGCTCAGGAATTGGCGGCGGGCACGCTTGTCGGCCTGGTTGCGTGAATGATCCTTGCGGGTCTTTTGCCACCACTGCCACAGCTTGAGCAGGGTCAGAAAGTCCGATTCCGGCACGATGAATTGCTCATGGGCCTGGTCAGCGGCCTGCTGCTGGTCCAGTGGGCGTTCTCGAACATCGGCACAGCCCAGGGCCGCCACCAGCACCAGGGTTTCGGCCAGAGACCCGCGTTGGGCGGCCTCGATCAACATGCGCCCGTGGCCGGCATCGACCGGCAGGCGGGCCAGTTGTCGACCCAGTCGGGTCAGGCGGCGCTGGTCATTGACTGCACCAAGCTCGACCAGGTTCTGCCAAGCCTCGCCCAGCAGCTTGCGTGGCGGAGGGTCGACGAACGGAAATGCCTCGGGTTCGCCCAACCCCAGGGCGAGCATCTCCAGCACCACCCCGACCAGTCCGGAGCGCTGAATCTCCGGCTCGGTGTGTTCGGGACGAAGCTCGAAGTCGGATTCTTCGAACAGGCGGATGCAGGTGCCAGGACCGATCCGGCCGCAGCGTCCGGCGCGCTGCTGACAGGAGGCCTGGGACACCGGTTCGATCGGCAGTCGCAGCACCCTTGAATGGGCGGCATAACGTGAAATCCGGGCCAGCCCCGAGTCAATCACGAAGCGAATGCCCGGCACCGTCAGCGAGGTTTCGGCCACGTTGGTCGCCAGCACGATGCGCCGTTCGCCGCCGGGTTTGAAGATCCGGTCTTGCGCGGTGGTCGGCAGGCGGGCATACAGGGGCAGCACCTCCGTATGTGTCAGTCCGGTGCGCTTGAGTGTTCGCGAAACCTGGAAGATCTCGCGCTCGCCGGGCAAAAACACCAGGATGTCGCCGCGCGGATCAATACGACTGACGGTACTGACGGCCCGTCGGACCTGGGCCGGCAAGGGCTCGTCTTCGGACGGGGGCTGGTACTGGATATCGACCGGCCAGCCGCGCCCCTCGACATGGATCACCGGAGCATTGTTGAAATGCTCCGACAGTTTCTCGGTATCAATGGTGGCCGAGGTGATGATGACCTTCAGATCCGGTCGCTTGTCCAGCAGGCGCTTGAGATAACCGAGCAGAAAGTCGATATTGAGGCTGCGTTCGTGCGCCTCGTCGATGATCAGGGTGTCGTAGGTATCGAGATAGCGATCATGATGGATCTCGGCCAGCAAAATGCCATCGGTCATGAACTTGACCAGGCTGTCGGACGACGTTCGGTCGCTGAATCGAACCTGGAACCCGACGGATTGACCCAGTTGCGTGTTCAGCTCCTCGGCCACCCGGCGGGCCACTGATCGCGCAGCGATCCGGCGCGGTTGGGTACAGCCGATCAACCCGCGTCGCCCACGTCCGGCAGCCAGGCACAGCTTCGGCAACTGGGTCGACTTGCCTGAACCGGTCTCCCCGGCGATGACGATCACCGGGTGATGTTCGATGGCCTCGATGATGGCCTCGGCATGATCATCAATCGGCAACCCGGCATTGAATTCGACCCCGGGCGCACCCTCATCGCGTTGCGCCAGGGTTTGACGAGAACGCTCCAGCCTGGCTTCGAACTCGGCCCGCAATCGCTCGCGTTTTTCGCCGGGCCCGCGAAACTTGATCAACTGCGCCCGCCGCCGTTTCAGCCACGCGACATCACGTTGCATGAGCTCCGATGGGTTGATGTCGGGGAGTTGGTGCATGGGGTGGTGACGGGAGACGGGAGACGGGAGACGGGAGAGGATTGTAAAGGGTCAGGGGGTGAAAGGGCGAAAGGGCCAATGGGCAAATGGGCGAATGGATTTTCCTTAAACCTTGTACCTTGTTCCTTGCGCCTTGAGCCTTGAGCCTTTCCCGTAAACCGTAAACCGTAAACCGT
>SLKT01000021.1 GCA_007134485.1 Wenzhouxiangella sp.
GCGAGCTTCCGCGCACACCTTCGTCAGGGCCGCCGTCAGAGTCGTCTTGCCATGGTCAACGTGACCAATCGTGCCCACATTCACGTGCGGCTTGCTGCGTTCGAATTTTGCCTTGGACATGGTTGCTGATCCTTATCTTTCCATTCGTTATGGCCGATCTCAGGCCGACTTCTTCATCACTTCCTCGGCGACACTCGTCGGCGCTTCGGCGTAGTGCAGAAACTCCATCGAGTAAGTCGCACGACCCTGGCTCATGGAGCGCAGGTCGGTGGCATAGCCGAACATCTCGGCCAGGGGGACATGGGCGCGAATCACCTTGCCGGCCGGCACGTCTTCCATGCCCTGGACCAGGCCACGGCGACGATTCAGATCACCCATGACATCACCCATGTACTCTTCCGGGGTCACGGCCTCGACCTTCATCATCGGCTCGAGCAATACCGGATTGGCCTTCAATGCGCCGTCCTTGAACGCCATGGAACCGGCGATCTTGAACGCCATTTCACTGGAGTCGACTTCGTGGTAGGAACCATCGAACAGGCGGGCGCGCACGTCGACCATGGGATAGCCGGCCAGCACACCGTTGTTCATCTGTTCCTCGATACCCTTGCCGACAGAACCGATATAGTCCTTCGGCACCACGCCGCCGACGATCTCATCGACAAACTCGAAACCACCACCTTCCTCCATGGGCTCGAGCTTGATCTTGACATGACCGTACTGGCCACGACCGCCGGACTGGCGCACGAACTTGCCTTCAGCCTCGACGGCCTTGCGAATGGTTTCGCGGTAGGCGACCTGCGGCTTGCCGACATTGGCCTCGACCTTGAATTCGCGCTTCATGCGATCGACGATGATGTCCAGGTGCAGCTCGCCCATCCCGGAAATGATGGTCTGCCCGGATTCCTCATCGGTGCGCACCCGGAAGGACGGATCCTCCTGGGCGAGCTTGGACAGGGCAATGCCCATCTTCTCCTGGTCAGTCTTGGTCTTGGGCTCGACCGCCACCGAGATCACCGGCTCGGGGAATTCCATGCGCTCGAGCGTGATGACATTCGACGGATCACATAGCGTGTCACCCGTGGTGACATCCTTCAGTCCCACGGCCGCGGCAATATCGCCGGCCCGGACTTCCTTGAGCTCCTCGCGAGAGTTGGCGTGCATCTGCAGGATGCGACCGACGCGCTCCTTCTTGCCCTTGACCGGATTGAAAACCGTGTCGCCGGACTTGAGCACGCCGGAATAGACACGAATGAAAGTCAGGCTGCCGACATACGGATCCGTGGCGATCTTGAAGGCCAGGGCGGCAAACGGCGCATCGTCCTCGGACTTGCGCAGATCCTCTTCCTCGTTCTCGTCGATGCCGCGGATCGCCTTGACCTCGGTCGGAGACGGCATGTACTGAATGACTGCGTCAAGCAGCGCCTGGACACCCTTGTTCTTGAACGCGGTGCCACACAGGACCGGAACGAACTCATTGTTGAGCGTACCGGTGCGGAGCCCTTCAATGATCTCCTTTTCGGTCAGCTCCTCGCCCTCGAGATACTTTTCCATGTACTCTTCGACGGCCTCGGCGGCGGCTTCGATCATGTGCTCGCGCGCCGCGTCCGCTTCATCAGCCAGCTCGGCGGGGATATCGCGCGCCTCGTAGGTGGTCCCCATGTTTTCCGGATTCCAGTAAATGGCGCGCATCTTGACCAGGTCGATAATGCCTTCGAAATTCTCTTCGGCGCCGATCGGCAACTGGATCGGTACCGGATTAGCACCCAGGCGATCCTTGATCTGGCCGACCACGCGCGTGAAATTGGCGCCGGTGCGATCCATCTTGTTGACAAAGCACATGCGCGGCACCTGGTACTTGGTGGCCTGACGCCAGACCGTTTCGGACTGGGGCTCGACACCGCCGACGGCGCAGAACACGGCCACGGCGCCATCGAGCACGCGCAAGCTACGTTCGACTTCAATGGTGAAGTCCACGTGTCCCGGGGTGTCGATGATGTTGATGCGGTATTCCGGCCAGTCCTGGTCCATGCCCTTCCAGAAACAGGTGGTGGCCGCCGAGGTAATGGTGATACCGCGCTCCTGCTCCTGCTCCATCCAGTCCATCACGGCATTGCCGTCATGCACCTCGCCCAGCTTGTGGGACACGCCGGTGTAGAACAGGATACGCTCGGTCGTGGTCGTCTTGCCGGCGTCGATGTGCGCCATGATGCCGATATTTCGGTAGCGCTCGATGGAAACTTTGCGGGACACGGTACTAGAACCTCTATATCAATTCGGGGCAATACCCGCCGGCAAGTTACCAGCGGTAGTGCGAAAAAGCCTTGTTGGCCTCGGCCATGCGATGAACGTCTTCGCGCTTCTTGACCGCGCTGCCGCGTTCCTCGTTGGCGTCCATCAGTTCACCGGCCAGACGGCGCGGCATGGTGTTTTCTCCACGCTTGCGCGCAGCATCGATCAACCAGCGCATGGCCAGCGTTTGACGGCGCTTGGGCCGGACCTCGACCGGCACCTGGTAGGTGGCCCCACCAACCCGTCGTGACTTGACCTCGACGGCCGGCGCCACGTGCTCGAGCGCCTTTTCGATCACTTCCAGGGGCTCGGCGTGTCCACGACCCTCGATTTCATCAATCGCGCCGTAGACAATCCGCTCGGCGACCGATTTCTTGCCGCTTTGCATGACCATGTTGATAAAACGGGCGATCATCTCGTTGCCGAACTTGGGGTCGGGCAGAATATCGCGCTCGAAATTGGAATGTTTACGGGACATGGGGCTTTACTCTGTCAATTCTTGGGGCGCTTGGCGCCGTACTTGGAACGGCCCTGACGACGATCACTGACGCCGGCGGTATCGAGACTGCCGCGCACGGTGTGATAACGCACACCGGGCAGATCCTTGACTCGACCGCCACGAATCAGCACCACCGAGTGCTCCTGCAGGTTATGCCCTTCGCCGCCGATATAACTGGTGACCTCGTAGCCATTGGTCAGGCGCACACGTGCAACCTTCCTGAGCGCCGAGTTCGGCTTCTTTGGCGTGGTCGTGTAGACACGTGTACAGACACCACGCTTTTGCGGCGACGCTTCCAGCGCCGGCACATTGGACTTGTACTCTTTCGGCCGCCTGGGTTTGCGGACCAACTGATTGATAGTGGACATTTTTTCGAGCCTTAAGAAAACAAACGACAGACCCGCAAAAGCGGCCTGCCGAAGAACGGGAATTCTAAGGGGTTGAGTGGGGTGTGTCAAGGGCGCGTTGCGCCTTTGACACGGGGAGACGGGAGACGGGAGACGGGAGACGAAGCTACGGGGTTACCCGTCTTCCATCTCCCGTCTCCCGTCTACCCAGCCGGGGCGCCAGCCCCGGCTCTAGTCCTCGCCAGCAGAGGCGTCCTCGGCCTGTTCGACCTCGGAGGCTCTCAGCAGGGCGGCCAATTCGGCCTCGGTGTCCTGATGCTCTTCGCGCTGGGCCTTACGGCGGGCCATGGCGACCCGGCCGGTGCCGGCCGGGATCAGGCGTCCGACAATGACGTTTTCCTTCAGGCCGCGCAGGCTGTCGACGGTACCGCGAACGGCTGCATCGGTCAGTACCCGGGTGGTTTCCTGGAAGGAGGCTGCCGAAATGAACGACTCGGTGGCCAGCGAGGCCTTGGTGATGCCGAGCAAGACGTACTGGAATGTCGCCGGTCGTTTGTCCTCGGCCTCCAGTCGTTCGTTTTCTTCCAGCATGCGAACATAGTCGACCTGCTCGCCGCGCATGAAGCGACTGTCGCCACCGTCGATGACTTCCACCTTTCTGAGCATCTGGCGGATGATCACCTCGATATGCTTGTCGTTGATCTTCACACCCTGCAGGCGGTAGACATCCTGGATCTCCTGGACCAGGTAGTCGGCCAGTCGCTCCACACCCAGCAAGCGCAGGATGTCATGCGGGTTGGGCTCGCCATCGACCACGGTTTCGCCCTTCTCGACATGCTCGCCCTCGAACACCAGCAACTGACGCCACTTCGGAATCAATTCCTCGTGCGCCTCACCGTGCTCGTCGGTAATCACCAGGCGCTGCTTGCCCTTGGTTTCCTTGCCCTGGCTGACCACGCCCGAGGCTTCGGCCAGAATGGCGCCTTCCTTGGGCTTGCGCGCCTCGAACAGGTCGGCGACCCGCGGCAGACCCCCGGTAATGTCACGGGTCTTGGAGGATTCCTGCGGGATGCGGGCGATGATGTCACCGACACGCACTTCCTGGCCATCGGTGGCGTTGATCACAGCGCCGGCCGGCAGGAAATACTGGGCCGGTTGCTCGGTGCCCGGAATCATCAGCGGCTTGCCCTTCTTGTCGACCAGACGCACGATCGGGCGCAGGTCCTTGCCTTCGCTGCCGCGCTTTTTCGGGTCGGTGACGACAATCGAGCTCAAGCCGGTGACTTCGTCGGTTTCCTCGGTGACCGTCACGCCGGAAATGAAATCCTGGAAGCTGGCCGAGCCGGCCACTTCGGATACCACCGGGTGGGTGTGCGGGTCCCAGTTGGCGACGTTCTCGCCGATCTCGACCTTGTCGCCTTCCTTGACACTGAGGATCGCGCCATAGGGAATCTTGTAGCGCTCGCGCTCGCGACCCTGGCTGTCGATGACCGACAACTCTCCGGAGCGGGAAACCGCCACCAGCTTGCCTTCGGCGTTTTCCACTGACTTCAGGTTGTAGAAGCGGATACTGCCGCCGGACTTGACCTCGATATGGTCAATCGCGACTGAACGCGATGCGGCGCCACCGATGTGGAAGGTCCGCATGGTCAGCTGGGTGCCGGGCTCACCGATCGACTGGGCGGCAATCACGCCTACCGCTTCGCCCTGGTTGACGATCGAACCGCGGCCCAGATCACGACCGTAGCAGGTTCCGCAAATGCCATGACGGGTCTCGCAGGTAATCGGTGAACGGACCAGGACACGGTCAATGCCGTTGGATTCCAGGCGATCCACCCACTTCTCGTCCAGCAATGTGCCGCGCGGACAGAGCACTTCGTCACTGTCGGCCGGGTAGATGTCCTCGGCCACAACCCGGCCCAGAATACGCTCGCGCAACGGCTCGACCACATCGCCACCTTCGACGATGGGCAGCATTTCCAGGCCCTGCTCGGTTTCGCAGTCTTCCTCGATGACCACCAGGTCCTGGGCCACGTCGACCAGGCGACGGGTCAGGTATCCCGAGTTGGCGGTCTTCAGGGCGGTATCGGCCAGACCCTTTCGCGCGCCGTGGGTGGAGATGAAGTACTGCAGGACGTTCAGGCCCTCGCGGAAGTTGGCGGTAATCGGCGTTTCGATGATCGAGCCGTCCGGCTTGGCCATCAGGCCACGCATGCCGGCCAACTGGCGAATCTGGGCGGCCGAACCACGGGCGCCGGAATCGGCCATGATGAAGATCGAATTCATCGAGTCCTGCTCGTGCTCGACGCCTTCGGTATCGACGCGAATCTCCTTGCCGATCTGCTTCATCATGGCGCGCGCAACCTCTTCGTTGGTCCGCGACCAGATATCGACCACCTTGTTGTAGCGCTCCCCGGAGGTCACCACGCCGGACGCGTACTGGTTCTGGATATCCAGCACTTCCTTTTCGGCGCGGTCGAGAATCTCCTTCTTCTCCGGCGGCACCTTGAGGTCATCCAGGCCGATGGAGACACCGGCACGGGTCGAGTAGGCAAAACCGGTGTACATCAGCTTGTCGGCAAAGATCACCGTCTGCTTCAGGCCCAGCTTGCGATAGCTCTCGTCGATCAGCTTCGAGATCTGCTTCTTCTTGAGTACCTCGTTGACCAGCTCGTAGGACATGCCTTTGGGGAAAATCTCCCACAACAATGCTCGTCCCACCGTGGTCTGGTAGCGATTGACGACCTCGGTCATCTCGCCGGTCTTTTCGTCCAGCTCGTGCTCCCGCACCCGCACCGTCACCGCCGCCTGCAACTCGACCGTCCGGTTGGCATAGGCACGATGAACTTCGCCGACGCTGGAAAATGACATGCCTTCACCACGCGCACCCGGCAGCGAGCGGGTCATGTAGTACAGACCCAGCACCACGTCCTGGGTGGGCACGATGATCGGCTCGCCATTGGCCGGCGACAGGATGTTGTTGGTCGACATCATCAGCGCACGCGCCTCGAGCTGGGCTTCCAGGCTCAGCGGCACATGCACGGCCATCTGGTCACCGTCAAAGTCAGCGTTGAAGGCGGTACATACCAGCGGATGGAGCTGGATGGCCTTGCCCTCGATCAGCACCGGCTCGAACGCCTGAATGCCGAGACGGTGCAGGGTCGGCGCGCGATTGAGCAGCACCGGGTGCTCGCGAATGACTTCTTCGAGAATATCCCAGACATCGGATTCCTCGCGCTCGACCAGCTTTTTGGCCGCCTTGATGGTCATGGCCAGGCCACGTCGTTGCAGCTTGGAGAAGATGAACGGCTTGAACAGCTCCAGCGCCATCTTCTTGGGCAGGCCGCACTCGTGCAGCTTGAGTGTCGGACCGACCACGATGACCGAACGGCCCGAGTAGTCGACACGCTTGCCCAGCAGGTTCTGGCGGAAGCGTCCCTGCTTGCCCTTGATCATGTCGGCCAGCGACTTCAGCGGACGCTTGTTGGTGCCGGTGATGGCACGACCGCGACGGCCATTGTCGAGCAGGGCATCGACCGATTCCTGCAGCATGCGCTTTTCGTTGCGCACGATGATATCGGGCGCATTCAGATCAAGCAGACGACGCAGGCGATTGTTGCGGTTGATGACCCGGCGATACAGATCATTGAGATCGGACGTCGCAAAGCGGCCTCCATCCAGCGGAACCAGGGGGCGCAGATCCGGCGGCAGCACCGGCAACACGGTCAGGATCATGTATTCGGGCCGGTTGCCCGACTCCGTGAACGCCTCCATCAGCTTGATGCGCTTGGTCAGGCGCTTGATCTTGGTCTCGGAATTGGTCGCCGAGATTTCCTCGCGCAACTGGGCAAGTTCCGAGGCCAGATCGATGTTCTTGAGCAGGTCGAAGACCGCCTCGGCGCCCATCTTGGCATCGAACTCGTCTCCGTATTCCTCGACCGCCTCGAAGTACTGATCGTCGGTCAGCAACTGACCGCGCTCGAGCGGCGTCATGCCCGGATCCAGCACCAGGTAGGATTCGAAGTAGAGAATCCGCTCGATATCGCGCAGGGTCATGTCCAGCATCAGGCCGATGCGGCTGGGCAGCGACTTCAAAAACCAGATATGCGCGACCGGCGAGGCCAGGTCGATATGCCCCATGCGCTCGCGCCGGACCTTGGTCAGGGTGACCTCGGTGCCGCACTTTTCGCATTTGACACCACGGTGCTTCATGCGCTTGTACTTGCCGCACAGGCACTCGTAGTCCTTGACCGGGCCGAAAATGGCCGCGCAGAACAGCCCTTCGCGCTCGGGCTTGAAGGTGCGATAGTTGATCGTTTCGGGCTTCTTGACCTCGCCGAACGACCACGAACGAATCAGCTCCGGCGGCGCCAGACCGATGCGAATGGCGTCGAAATCCGTAATCTGGTTCTGACGCTTGTATAGATTGAACAAATCACGCATTGTCTGTTCCTCCGGGAATCAGGATTCTTCGAGTTCGATGTTGATACCGAGCGAGCGGATTTCCTTCACCAGCACGTTGAAGGACTCCGGCATGCCGGCCACCATCTGGTTGTTGCCGTCGACGATGGACTTGTACATCTGGTTACGTCCGGCGACATCGTCGGACTTGACCGTCAGCATTTCCTGCAGGGTGTAGGCTGCGCCATAGGCTTCCAGGGCCCAGACCTCCATTTCCCCGAAACGCTGGCCGCCGAACTGGGCCTTGCCGCCCAGCGGCTGCTGCGTGACCAGGCTGTAGGGGCCGGTCGAACGGGCATGCATCTTGTCATCCACCAGGTGGTTGAGCTTGAGCATGTACATGTACCCCACGCTCACCGAGCGGTCGAAGGCATCTCCGGTCCGTCCGTCATACAGCGTGGTCTGGCCGCTTTCGGGCAGGTCGGCCATCTTCAGCAGCTTCTTGATCTCTTCCTCGGCGGCACCATCGAAGACCGGCGTGCCCATGGGCACCCCGCCGATCAGGTTGCCGGCCATTTCCGTGATCTCGTCATCACTGAACTGAGCCATGTCGACGCGCTTGCGATCGGAGTTGTAGATATCACCGATGAACTTGCGCACCTTCGTGGTCTTCTCGTTGGCCTCGAGCATGGCCTGGATCTTCTTGCCCAGACCGCGCGCGGCCCAGCCCAGATGGGTTTCCAGCACCTGGCCGATGTTCATGCGCGAGGGCACGCCCAGCGGGTTGAGCACGATATCGACCGGTTCGCCATCCTCGGTAAACGGCATGTCCTCGGTCGGCACGATGGTCGAGATCACGCCCTTGTTACCGTGACGGCCGGCCATCTTGTCACCGGGCTGCATGCGGCGCTTGACCGCCATGTAGACCTTGACCATCTTGAGCACGCCAGGCGCCAGGTCATCACCACGGGTGATCTTGTCCTTTTTCTCTTCGAAGCGCTTGTCGAAGATCTTGCGCTGCTTTTCGATCTGGCGCGCGGCGCGCTCGAGCATGTCCTGGGCCTCGTCGTTGCGCATGCGCAGCTTGAACCAGTCATCGCGCTTGAGATCGGCCAGGTAGGCCGCCGTGACCTTGGCGCCCTTCTTGAGACCAGCCGGCCCCTTGTCGGCGACCTTGTTGACCAGCGCGGTTTCCAGGCGGGCAAAAATGGCGTCTTCCATGATCCGCAACTGATCATCGAGGTCCTTGCGGACCTGGCGGATCTCGTCCTTTTCGATGGCAATCGCACGGGCATCCTTTTCAACGCCCTCGCGAGTGAATACCTGGACATCGATGACCGTGCCGTCCATGCCGGTCGGCACGCGCAGGGAGGTGTCCTTGACATCCGATGCCTTCTCGCCAAAGATCGCGCGCAGCAGCTTTTCTTCCGGGGTCAATTGGGTTTCGCCCTTGGGCGTGACCTTGCCGACCAGGATGTCGCCGGCCTTGACCTCGGCGCCGATGTAGACAATGCCTGACTCGTCCAACTTGGCCAGGGTGGTCTCGCCGACGTTGGGAATGTCGCCGGAAATTTCCTCGGTGCCGAGCTTGGTGTCACGCGCCACGCAGGTCAGCTCCTCGATGTGAATCGAGGTGAAGCGGTCTTCCTGGACCACGCGCTCGGAAATCAGGATGGAATCCTCGAAGTTGTAGCCATTCCAGGGCATGAACGCGACCAGCATGTTCTGACCCAGGGCCAGCTCGCCCAGGTCGGTCGATGGGCCATCGGCCAGCACGTCACGCTTTTCGACCCGATCACCGACCTTGACCAGCGGTCGCTGATTCATGCAGGTGTTCTGGTTGGAGCGCTGGTACTTGACCAGGTTGTAGATATCCACACCCGGGTCGTCCTCGCCCACTTCGTCTTCATTGGCGCGAACGACAATCCGGCCGGCATCGACCTGGTCGACCACGCCACCGCGCAAGGCCACGGCCGTGACCCCGGAATCGGTCGCCACGGACCGCTCCATGCCGGTACCGACCAGCGGCTTGTCCACCCGCAAGGTGGGCACCGCCTGGCGCTGCATGTTTGAACCCATCAAGGCCCGGTTGGCGTCATCGTGTTCCAGGAAGGGCACCAGCGAGGCGGCCACCGACACGATCTGGCGTGGCGAGACATCCATGTAATCGACATCGCTGGTCGATTTCAGGGTGAACTCGCCGAGGTGGCGGCAGGGAATCAACTCATCGACGAAACGCTGATTCTTGTCCAAGCTGGCATTGGCCTGGGCAATGACGTAATCACCTTCCTCGATGGCCGACAGATATTCCACTTCCTCGGTGACCTGGCCATTGACCACCTTGCGATAGGCGGTTTCCAGGAAACCATACTGGTTGGTGCGGGCATACACGGCCAGCGAGTTGATCAGACCGATATTCGGGCCTTCCGGCGTTTCAATCGGACACAAGCGGCCATAGTGGGTCGGATGCACGTCGCGCACCTCGAAACCGGCCCGCTCACGGGTCAGCCCACCGGGACCCAGTGCCGAGACACGGCGCTTGTGGGTCACCTCCGAAAGCGGGTTGTTCTGATCCATGAACTGCGACAACTGCGAGGAGCCGAAAAACTCCTTGACTGCGGCCGCCACCGGCTTGGCATTGATCAGGTCCTGTGGCGACAGGCCTTCGCTTTCGGCCACGCTCAGACGTTCGCGCACGGCGCGCTCGACGCGCACCAGGCCAATGCGAAACACGTTCTCGGCCATCTCGCCAACCGAGCGCACCCGGCGATTGCCCAGGTGATCAATATCATCGACCGTGCCGTTACCGTTTCGAATATCGATCAGCACTCCAAGCACGGACAGGATATCTTCCTGGTCGAGGGTGCCTGAGCCAGTGATTTCCTTGCGGCCCACCCGGCGGTTGAATTTCATCCGGCCCACCGCCGACAGGTCGTAGCGTTCTGCGGTGAAGAACAGGTTATTGAACAGGTTCTGGGCCGCTTCCTTGGTCGGCGGCTCACCCGGACGCATCATCTTGTAGATTTCCCACAGCGCCTCGAGCTCGTTGCTGGTCGGGTCGATGCGCAAGGTATTGGAAATGTACGGACCCTGGTCCAGGTCGTTGACATAGAGAATGTCAAAGCGCTTGATCGAGGCCTCGCGCAGGGCGCCGATCACTTCCTCGGTAATCTCGTCATTGGCCCGTGCAACCAGCTCGCCGGTTTCGGTATCGACCACGTTATGGGCCAGAATCTTGCCGATCAGGTAGTCATCGGGCACATCCAGGGTCTTGACCCCGGCCTCATCGATCAGCTTGACATGGCGCGCGGTGATGCGACGGTCCCGAGCAACAATGACGTTGCCGTCGCCATCGACGATATCGAACAACGCGTTCTCGCCTCGCAACCGTTGCGGCACCAGATCAATCTTGGCATCACCCTTGCGCAGGGTGACCTTCGTCTTCTCGAAAAAGTAGTCAAGAATCTGCTCTTCTTCCATGCCAAGGGCACGCAGAAGAATGGTCACCGGCAACTTGCGGCGGCGATCAATGCGGGTAAAGATGCAGTCCTTGGGGTCGAACTCGAAATCCAGCCACGAACCGCGGTAGGGAATGACCCGGGCCGAGTACAACAGCTTGCCCGAGGAGTGGGTCTTGCCTCGGTCATGGTCGAAAAACACGCCGGGCGAGCGATGCATCTGGTTGACGATGACCCGCTCGGTACCGTTGACGATGAAGGTGCCGGTATCCGTCATCAGGGGCAGATCGCCCATGTAGACGTCCTGCTCCTTGACTTCCTTGACCTTCTTGTTGCGCGCCGGGCTGTCCTTGTCGTAGATCACCAGGCGAACGGTGACCCGCAGCGGTGCCCCGTAGCTCATGCCCCGCAGCTTGCACTCGGTGACATCGAACTCGGGGTCCCCGAGCTTGTAGCTCACGTATTCCAGTGCGGCATTGCCAGAATAGCTGACAATCGGAAAAACAGAACTCAGCGCACCATGCAGACCATATTCCTCGCGATCATCATCGCGCTCATCGACCTGCAGAAATTGCTTGTACGATGCAATCTGGGTTGACAGCAGAAACGGCACCTCAAGTACCTGATCATGCTTGCCAAAGTCCTTGCGAATGCGCTTTTTTTCCGTAAAGGAGTAACTCATGAGCGTCTTACCCACCTGAGAATTCATCGGCCGGGATTTGAATCGTTAAACTCGCCTGGCACCCGGTCATGGCCATGCAGTTCTGATGCTGGCGGAATCCAGCAAACGGGAATGGGCCGGGCGCCCGAGGCACCCAGCCCTGTTCCTGTTTCAATTGCAACACCTTCAAGAAGATGCTTACTTGACCTCGACGGTCGCGCCAGCTTCTTCCAGTTTGCTCTTGACTTCTTCGGCTTCGTCCTTGGAAACACCTTCCTTGAGCGGAGCCGGAGCACCTTCGACCAGGTCCTTGGCTTCTTTCAGTCCCAGTCCGGTGATGCCGCGAACGGCCTTGATCACCGCAACCTTGTTGGAACCAAAGCTTGCCAGAACCACGTCGAACTCGGTCTGTTCTTCCGCGGCAGCGGCTTCACCACCGGCTGCCGGGGCAGCAGCGGCAGCCACCGGAGCGGCGGCGGAAACACCGAACTTCTCTTCCATGGCTTCGATGAGGTCAACAACCTCCATCACGCTCATGTTGGAAATGGTGTCCAGAATGTCTTCTTTTGAAACGGCCATTGTGTAAATCTCCTAAAAAGTTATTTCAGAGCGCGGCTCGTTCGACGAATCCGGTCATATTGACTTGACCCAATCCCGTCTCCCGTCTACCGTCTCCCGTCTTCCATACTTAAAGTCAGGCAGCTTGCTTGCTGTCGCGCACCGCGGCGACGGTACGAACCAGCTTGGCATGCGGCTCCGCGAGGGTACGAACGAACTTCTCGATCGGCGCTTTCATCACGCCCATCAGCATGGCAATGGCCTGATCGCGAGTCGGCAGCTTCGACAGCCGCTCCAGCTCGCCGGCACCATGGAGCTGGGCGCCCACGGCAACCAGCTTGGTGATCAGACGGTCATTGTCCTTGGCAAAGTCCTTGATCAGTCGTGCCGCCGCACCCGGGTCCTCCAGGGAAAAGGCGAACAGCAACGGACCGGTCAATTCATCGGCCATGCATTCGAAGTCGGTACCTTCGACGGCTCGGCGCACCAGCGTGTTCTTGGCCACCTTCAGATAAACACCTTCGGCCCGCGCCTTGCGGCGCAGTTCGGTCATGTCACTGACGGTCAGACCACGGTACTCGGCAGCGACGGCAGAGTGCGCGGTTTCGGCTACTGCCGCTACCTCCGACACCACTGCCTTTTTCTGCACAAGAGTGAGCGCCATTGGCTACCTCCATTTCTGTTTGAACAATTGCATCATTGACAATTGCCCTTACCACATTCCGGAACCTGGAAACCAGGCGCCGGACCCTTGGTGGCCGTTTCCCGAAAATCGGGATCGGGCGACACCATCTGCGCGGGCGGTCATGAGACCATTACCGTGTCCGTCAAAGTGACCGGACGAGCGACCCGCGGTCTTGGACGGACGCTCCTTGGAGCGATCGCCCGGGAAAAGAGACGGTTTCCGGGTTCCGGGTTCCGGTTTCCGGGAAGTCGAGAAAGCGTCACCCACAGTGACAATCGCAAACTCGCGCCACCAAAAAACCTGATCCGCAACCCGTATATCCGTTCCTTCTCCTTATCTCTTCATTTCTTTCCGTAAACCGTAAACCGGAAACCCTAAACCGTTCTTTTTTACAGACTCAAACTGCCGGTATCCACGGTCAATCCAGGACCCATGGTCGTGGACACCGCGATCTTCTTCAGGTACTGACCCTTGGCTGCCGGCGGCTTGACCTTGACCAGCTCGGACACCAGCGCCTTCAGGTTGCCCTTGAGCATCTCGACCTCGAAGTCGGCCTTGCCGATGGTGGCGTGAATGATGCCGGCCTTGTCGGTTCGGAACTGAACCTGACCGGCCTTGGCGTTGCGCACCGCGGTTTCGACATCCGGGGTCACCGTGCCCACCTTGGGATTGGGCATCAGGCCACGCGGGCCCAGTACCTGGCCGAGACGTCCGACCACGCGCATGGCGTCCGGGGTGGCAATGCAGACGTCAAAATCAATCGTGCCGCCCTTGATGGTTTCGGCCAGGTCGTCCATGCCGACGATATCGGCACCGGCTTCCTTCGCCTTGTCGGCATTCTCGCCCTGGGCAAATACCGCCACGCGCACGCTCTTGCCGGTGCCGTTGGGCAGCACGATGGCGCCACGCACATTCTGGTCGGACTTGCGTGGGTCAACGCCCAGGCGAATGGCCACGTCCACACTTTCGGTGAACTTGACCTTGCTCATGGATTTCAGCAGATCCAGCGCCTCGTCGATGGCGTAGGACTTACCCGGCTCGATCTGTTCGCGCATGGCGCGGATTCGCTTGCTTCTGGCCATCATTCAACTCCTTCCACATTCAAGCCCATGGAACGGGCGCTACCGGCAATGGTGCGCACCGCGGCATCCATGTCGGCGGCAGTCAGGTCCGGCTCCTTGGTCTTGGCGATCTCCTCGAGCTGGGCGCGGGTGACCTTGCCAACCTTGCGGGTATTGGGCTCACCACTGCCCTTGTCGATCTTGGCAGCCTTGCGCAACAGCACCGCGGCCGGCGGTGTCTTGGTCACGAAGGTGAAGCTGCGATCGGAATAGACGGTAATGATCACCGGAATCGGCATGCCGGCTTCCATCGACTGGGTCGAGGCATTGAATGCCTTGCAGAATTCCATGATGTTGACGCCGTGCTGACCCAGCGCCGGGCCCACGGGCGGGCTCGGGTTGGCCTGGCCGGCCGGCACCTGAAGCTTGATGTAGCTCTGGACTTTCTTGGCCATGTTGTTTCATCTCCTCGGGTTCAATCGCCGGACCATCCAGGCCACGGCTCCCCGTTGGTTTAACGGTGAGACGGGAGACGGGAGACGGGAGACGGGGGTCTCGCGTCGGCCGGCTCTTCGCCTCGGCTCACAACGCGCAAAATCGCGCTACAGTTTTTCAACCTGCTGGAAATCCAGCTCTACCGGGGTCGAGCGGCCGAAAATCGACACCGCCACGCGCAACCGGCTTTTTTCGTAGTTGATCTCTTCGACCACACCACTGAAATCATTGAACGGTCCATCCGTGACCCGCACCATCTCGCCCGGCTCGAACAGCACTTTCGGCCGTGGCTTGTCGACGCCTTCGGCAACCCGCTGCAGGATCTGGTCAGCCTCGCGCTGACTGATCGGCGCGGGACGATCCTGACGACCGCCGATGAATCCCATCACCTTGGGTACATCCTTGACCAGGTGCCAGGTGTCGTCGTTCATTTCCATTTCCACCAGCACGTAGCCGGGAAAGAACTTGCGTTCACTGCGCCGCTTGACGCCCTTTTTCATTTCCACCACTTCTTCAGTGGGAACGAGAATCTCGCCAAACTGTTCTTCCATACCGGCTCGACGAATGCGCTCTTCCAGGGAGCGCTTGACCGACTTTTCAAATCCGGAATAGGCGTGGACCACATACCACTGCTTGGCCATCAAGAGCCCCCGGTCACGCCGATCAGGCGCCGCACGATCCAGCCGAAAATGGTATCCATGATGAACAGCATGATGGCCACAATCACGGTAATGACCAGCACCATCAGGGTGGTCTGCAGAGTCTCCTGCCGGTTGGGCCAGACCACCTTGCGCCGCTCGACATCGGTCTCGCGCATGTAGGAAAACATCATCTTGCCGCGCGCGGTCTGGTAAACCACCGCCAGGGCAACGCCCAGCGCGCCCAGCAGGCCAAGCACCCGAATCAGGGTCATGACCTCGCCGGCAAAATAGAAGAATCCGTACAGGCCCGCCACCAGTATCAGCAAGCCCGCTGCCCACAGCATGTTGTCGCGTGGTGATGTCTTTTCGACTGCCATAATTACCGTCGTCGCCTTGCTTAAGCAGTGGCAGGCGAGGAGGGACTCGAACCCCCAACCTGCGGTTTTGGAGACCGCTGCTCTGCCAGTTGAGCTACTCGCCTGTTGATTTTTACCAGGGGTCAGGGGTCAGGATTCAGGGGTCAGGGAAAACCTTGACGTCCGTCTTCCTGAGCCTTTGACCGCTATTATTCGTGGATCTTGGCCACGACTCCGGCGCCGACGGTGCGGCCACCTTCACGAATCGCAAAACGCAGGCCTTCTTCCATCGCAATCGGCGCGATCAGCTCAACCTGCATCTGCACGTTATCGCCAGGCATCACCA
>SLKT01000191.1 GCA_007134485.1 Wenzhouxiangella sp.
ATCCTGGGAATCCTGTTAACCATGGGGTCGTTTGTAAAAGAAAAAGACCAGGGTACAGCCAGTATGATCTTGGTAAAGCCCGTTTCTCGCAGTACATTTATCCTGGCGAAATTCCTGGCCTTGGCGATCTCATTCCTGGTCTGCATCTCTATTGCCAGCCTGGGTGCCTATTATTACAGCACCGTCTTGTTTGCCCTTCCTGAACCGGCAGCATGGTTTCACATGACAGGGGTGCTATGGCTGCTGATCCTTGTGTATGTGGCTTTGACCCTGGCATTCAGTACCATACTCAGCTCACAAGCTGCCGGGGCGGGGTTGTCTTTCGGGATGATGCTGGTTTTTTCTCTGATTGGCTTTTTCCCTTCACTGGAGCAGTATTCACCCACGTATTTAATGACTTGGGCGGGGAACCAGTTTGTGAACAGCACACTTCGATCTGGCAATGCCATCAGTGGCTGGAAGTGCGAAGCTTGGCCTGCTTTACTCATAAGCCTGGGAATAATTTTCGTTTCATTGGCTGTTTCCTGTATCGTAATCGAGAATCAGGAATTTTAGAGGTGCTAAATACCCAGTACCAAAATGTTAAAATGCATTAAATAATATTCATCTGGGTGTGACTGACCGCAGGTCTCCATTTTATTATGTTAATGGCATACCTCGCCGGTCAGGAGACCGGCGTGATCGGCAGTTTGCTCAGGTCCTTCCAGGACGCTTCGCAATCCATTCCTTTCTTTTCCTTGCAGGACGCTACGCAGACAGGACGCTATGCACTAAGTAGACTGGCGATCATGGTATTGACAAGACAAGAAGATCAAATTGGGACACTGGCTGTACCATGTGGATAGGGTCTGATAAACCATGAAAGGGGATACTTTAAAAATCCCCCACTTTGTGGTGTTCCTGAAGCTCAAGCTTGACATGTATTTTAATATTATACTATAATATAAGTGTCAGTTATCTGCACAGCACAACTTCTGATAATACAGCCACAACAAAATCTCACTGCAAAAAAACTGTATTAACATTGCCAAGAGACTCAGGAACGCAATCAGGAAAGGTTGATAAAAAGCGTAACTGATGGATAAGGGCCAGGTTTTATCGATTCAAATACTGGGTGGTTTTTCGGTTTACAGGGGTGATAAAGCCTTGCCTGGTTTAGAACGTCCCAGCTTACAAAAAGTGCTTGTATACCTCCTTGTAAACCGTGGTCAGGCGGTGAACCGTTCCAATATGGCATTTATATTCTGGCCGGACAGTAATGAGACCCAAGCGCTGGCGAACTTACGAAACTTGTGGTTCCATTTACGGCGGATATTGCCTGATCTGGAGACATTTATTAAGGCGGATCGTGCCAGCTTACAATGGCAAAATGACGCACCGTTTCTTTGTGATGCAGTGGTTTTTGAGGATGCCATTGATCATTCGCAGAGCGCCAGTTTCCATTTTGCGAAGCTTGATTTATTGGATAAGGCGGTAAAAGCCTATCGGGGTGAACTTTTGCCAGGCCATTACGAAGACTGGTTGCTTTCTGAACGAAAACGATTGGGCCAGCTTTATGGACAGGCTTTGTCAGAACTGGCAGCTTTATTAGAGGCAAACCGGCAATACCCACAAGCCATTCGTTATGCACGGGCCTTAATCCAGCATGACCCATTACATGAACCGGCGTATGCGCACTTAATGCGCTTGCAGGCTTCGATGGATGATCGGGCTGCTGCGCTGCATACCTATCATACCTGTGCAAGCCTGTTAGAGCGAGAGATTGGTGTTGAACCTGGTGTAAGGGTTAAAGAGCTTTATCAACGGCTGTTGAAAGCTGAAATGAGGGAAGAAACCCAAGCATCCGTTGAAGTGATGGTTCCCCTGGTAGGGCGAGATAAGAGTTGGGAGAACCTTCAACAAGCCTGGCGTAAAGCACGGCGTGGTCCCCAAATGGTGCTGATCCAGGGTGAGGCTGGTATTGGAAAAACCCACCTGGCAGAGGCTTTTGTTGATTGGGTCAGACGACAGGGGATCACCGTGTTGTGGGCGCGTTGCTATCCCACAGAGGAAAAACTAGCTTATGCTCCGGTTGTGAGCTGGCTGCGCGCATGCCCACTTGATAGTCTAGACCGAAACTGGCTGGGTGAACTGACGCGGCTCCTGCCCGAAATTCAGGCAGACCACCCTGATCTTGAACCTCCAAAGCCGATGACCAAAGAATGGCAGCGGCTGCGCCTTTTTGAATCCCTGGCGAAGGCGGTGTTGACTGGACAAAAAGCCCTGTTGCTCTTTATTGATGATTTGCAATGGTGTGACCGGGAAACCCTGGATTGGATTGCGTATTTGTTGACCGCAGTTGATCCATTTGAGCGTCAATACCAACTGCTGGTCGTTGGTGCGCTGCGTACAGAAGACCGTGACTCGGTCTTTCACATGGCTAAATGGCAGGCGCAGCTGATCAGAGCTGAGCGGTTGGTGGTGCATGAGTTGGGCCCGCTGAACGAGGCGGACACACTGGCATTGGCTAAGCATATTTACGGGCAGCCGATTGACCCTAGCAGGAGCAGGGATATTTTTCAGGCCACGGAAGGACACCCCTTTTTCATTGTTGAACTGGTGCGTTCGGCGCGTCTGCTCTCTGTGGAACAGGTGGAAGCCATCGTTTCAGTGAGCGTTTCCATGCCAGACCGGGTGCGGCAGGTGCTGGAAGCCCGGCTGGCGCAGCTCTCACCCCTGGCGCGGGAGGTGATAGAGCAGGCATCGGTGATTGGGCGTGATTTCACCTTCCCAGTTTTAGCCCAGGTCACCCATCTCAGTGAAGATGGGCTGGTGCGTTGCCTGGATGAATGCTGGCAGCGCCGCATCATCCGTGAGCAGGGAGAAAGCGCCTATGATTTCAGTCATGATAAACTTCGCCAAGTTGCTTACGACAGCCTGAGTGAGACCCGGCGTCGTTGGCTGCATAAGCAGATCGCTGAGACTTTAGAAAAGATTTATGTTGACGAGCTTGATCGAGCAGTCTCCGTTATTGCTGGTCATTATGAAGCTGCAGAGGTGTTTGACAAAGCGATCAGCTACTACCAAAGGGCAGCAGCGGTTGCCAACCGGGTCTATGCCCATGAGGAAGAATTAGCTGCACTGGAAAATGGTTTGCGCTTGCTCCCGGAACTCCCGGAAGGCCCTGCTCGCCAAGCGCTGACCGCGCAGCTTCAAGAAAACTTGGGGGATTTGAAGATGGTAACCGCAGCTCATCAACCAGCGCGTCGTGCGTACCAGTTGGCCCTGTCAAACTCCCCCGCATCGAAAAACCTTGACCAGGCCAGGATTGTTTACAAAATCGGCAGGATTATGGAATGTGAGCGCGTGGGTTTTGACGAAGTATTTGCCCAGTTTGAATATGCAGAGGCGTTACTGGGTGAACCGCATGATAACAGGGACTCATCCTGGTGGGAGGATTGGTGTGAGATCCAGCTTGGTAAGCAGGATTGCTTGTATTGGTGGCAGCACACCGATGCGTTTGATCAGTTGATTAAGCAATCAAAACCGCTGATCGAAAAATATGGCAGCCCCAAACAGCAGGCCTATTTTAATATAAAATTAATGCAATATTTTTTTCTAAGAAATCGGTATATTTCCACCGATGACTCCGTTGCTGCTGCCCGTGCGGCCATAGCCGCACTGCCCGAGTCTGCTGACCCTGATTTGGAGGGTAACTGTCGGTTTGCCCTTGGTTTTACACTTCTCTGGTACGGGGAATATGAGGAGGCCGAACGTGAACTGTGTGAGGCATTCAGGTTGTATGAAAAAACCGGGATTGTGGACATGCAAGTTCGTGTAATGGCTTACCAGGTTGTGGTTCATCGCCTTCAGGGGCACATAAACCGGGTGGAAGAACTAGCCAATCGCTGCCTGCCTTTGGCACAATTGGCGAAAATGTACGATTATATTGGCGTCTGTCAGGCTGGGTTGGCTTGGGCGGTGCTGCGCCAGACAGACCCGCTTGAAGCGCTTGATTTACAAAAAGTAGAGCACCTAGCGTTGAAGGCGTTGGAAGCATGGGAAAAACATAGGTCACCTTATCCCCTTAAGTGGATGGCGTGGTGGCCGTTGATCCAGATTGCTATCGAAAAGGAGCAATTATCTGAAGCGATTGACTATGCTCGGGAATTGTTTGAACCGGACCAGCAAGCACTTGCCTCAGCCATTGAACCGGCGTTGACGGCGGCACTGGCTGCCTGGGATGCTGAAAAACACAATGACGCCCATGATTGGCTTATCAAGGCACTGGAAGCAGCCCGAAAATTAAATTTTGCTTGAATTTTCCTTAACTTAAGCTGTTTAGTTACTACTCAGGCAGCCCTGCTGGCAAGTAGGAGGGGGGGGTGTG
>SLKT01000153.1 GCA_007134485.1 Wenzhouxiangella sp.
CTGACCTCTGACCTCTGACCTCGGACCTCGGACCTCGGACCCCCGCCCCCTGACTTCGACGCTATAATGTGCGTCAGTCAGGCATCTTTTCGCAGTCCCGCCATGTCCAAGCCACTGAATGAAGCGCGACTGAGAGCGGTAGTTGAAACTGCGGTTGATGGCGTCATACTCATTGATGATCATGGCCGGATTCTGATGTTCAATCCGGCCTGTGAGCGTCTGTTTGGATATGCCAGTGCGGAAGTCCTTGGCAAGAATGTCAAAATGCTGATGCCATCACCTTACCGCGACGAGCATGACGATTACCTGGGAAACTATCGTCGGACCGGGCAGCAGAAAATCATTGGGATCGGTCGCGAGGTCGTTGGGCGGCGCAAGGACGGCACCACATTTCCGATGGACCTTTCTGTTGGCGAGTCGAAAGAGGAAGGGGAGACCACTTTCGTCGGCGTCCTGCATGACCTGACTGAGCGCAAACAGGCCGAACAGGCCCTCAGGGAAAGTGCGGAACAGTTCAGGGCGGTGGTCGAGACTGCGGTGGATGGCGTCGTGCTGATCGACGCTCATGGGCGGATCCTGGTATTCAATCCGGCCTGTGAAGGATTGTTTGGCTACAGCGCGGACGAGGTCCTTGGCGAGAATGTCAATGTCCTGATGCCATCGCCCTACCATGAAGAACACGACAAGTACCTGGAGAACTATCGCACCAGTGGGCAGCGCCAGATCATCGGAATCGGGCGTGAGGTGGTTGGAAAGCGCAAGGACGGAAGCACTTTCCCGATGGATTTGTCGGTTGGCGAGACCCAGAAGGATGGGGAAGCGATATTTGTCGGCGTCATTCATGACCTGAGTGAGCGCAAGCGGGCGGAAGAACAGTTGATCCAGGTTCAGAAGATGGAGTCAGTGGGTCAGCTTTCCGGTGGCATCGCCCATGATTTCAACAATCTCTTGACCGTGATCATCGGCAATGCCGAAGCGCTGGCCGAACAGCTCAAAGCCAGGCCTGACCTTCACCAGATGGCTGATTCGATACAGTCTGCCGGGATGCGCGGTGCTGACCTGACCAATCACCTGCTGGCCTTCAGCAGACGCCAGGTTCTGACACCGGCCAGAATCGATTGCAGCCACCTGATTTCCGGCATGGAGAAGATGATCCGCCGCACGCTGCGCGAAGATGTCGAGATCCGCACCACGATCAACCCGGAGCTTCATGCGGCCTATGCCGATGCAACGCAACTTCAGACCGCGGTCCTGAACCTCGTCATCAATGCGCGCGACGTCATGCCTGACGGCGGCAATCTCAGTATCGTGGCCGAAAACATCATTGTTGATGAGAGTTATCACCCGGAGGTTTCACCCGGATCGTACGTCATGATCATAATCAGCGATGAAGGCAACGGCATGCCCGAGGAGGTGCTCGAGCGCGCGTGCGAGCCGTTTTTTACCACCAAGGAGGTTGGCAGTGGCAGTGGCCTGGGTCTTTCCATGGTCTATGGCTTCGTCAAGCAGTCAGGAGCGCATCTGACCATCTACAGTGAACCTGATCTGGGCACCTGTGTGCGAATGTACCTTCCCGCCAGCGAGGAGGACGCGTTGGATGCCGAAAAACTGACCAGAAAAGCACAGGCGCACCTCCCGCGCGGCAACGAAACAGTCCTGGTCACCGAAGATGACCCGTTCGTGCTCAGCCATGCCCGCAATTGCCTGGAAAGTCTGGGCTATCGCGTCATGGCTGCAACGGATGGTCACGAGGCCATGGGCTTGATAGAAAGCGACGAATCCATAGACGTACTTTTTACCGATATTGTCATGCCCGGCGGCATCAGTGGTTTCGATCTCGCCGAAAAGGCCGTCAGGATTCGACCGGACCTGAAAGTGCTGATGACCTCGGGTTATGCCATCGAAACACTGCAATCGCGTGGCCGCCTTTCACCGGACCGCGCCATGCTCAGCAAGCCCTATCGAAAGGCCGACCTGGCCCACCAGCTTCGCCAGGTCATCGAGGCTGATCAAATTGACTCATCCGGTCCCTGACCCCTGACCCCCAATCCCTGAACCCTGAACCCTGAACCCTCAAAGCTCAACCTGCCGGACACTCTTGACATGCTCGGTGGCGGCCAGCTTTTCAAGCAGAGACTCGGGCACCTCATCATCGATGCTGATGAATGAAATCACGCTGCCGCCGGGCTCCTTGCGGCCGAGTTGAAAGCCGGCGATGTTGATCCCGGCATCGCCCAGTATGGTGCCGATGCGCCCGATCAATCCCGGCAAGTCCCAGTTGGTCATGAACAACAGTCGACCTTGCGGCACGAAATCCACCTCGATGCCGTTCAGGCCGACCACGCGTGGGACGCCGTTGACCGTAGTGCCGTCGACCAGCCATTCGCGTGCGTCGGTGACCAGCTTGACCCGGATTCGACTGGTCAGTTCTCCGGCCATCTGACGGGTGGTCTCGACAATATCGATATTTCTCTGCTCGGCCAGCAGCGGTGCATTAACCAGGTTGACCGACTCCTGAAGGATGGGGTTGAGCAGCCCCTTGAGAATCGTGGTCGTGATTGGCTTGTGGTTGTACCCGGAGACCTTGCCGGCGTACTCGATTTCCAGTCGATTCATGCCACCCTCTGAGATCTGGCCCAGAATCGAGCCCAGTCGCTCTCCCAGGTTCAGGTACGGCTGCAAAAGATGCATTTCATCCTCTGCCACCGAGGGGATATTGAGTGCATTCTGGGTGACGCCTCGAAGCAGGTAGTCACTGATCTGCCGGGCGATCTGCTCGGCGACCCGCTCCTGGGCCTCCAGGGTCGAAGCCCCGAGATGTGGCGTGCAGATAAAGCCTTCATGACGCATCAGTCTGTGACCGTGAACCGGCTCGTTCTCGAACACATCCAGTGCGGCAGCGCGGACCTTGCCTGATTCAAGGGCCGCATCCAGTGCTTGCTCGTCGACAATGCCGCCGCGCGCGCCATTGATGACGATGACGCCGTCCTTCATCTTTGCAAACGCCTGTTCATCGATCATGTATCGGGTCGCACGGGTCATGGGCGTATGGATCGTGATGAAATCGGCACGAGCATACAACTCATCGAGCTCGACCAGTTCCACCCCCAGATCGTCGGCACGTTTACGTGAAATGTAGGGGTCGTGAGCAATGGCCTTCATGCCCAGTCCATGGGCTCGTTCGATGACCAGGCTGCCGATATTGCCGGTGCCGATGACCCCCAATACCTTGTCATTGATTTCGACGCCCATGAAGCGGGACTTTTCCCACTTCTCCGATCGCATGGACAACGTGGCCTGTGGCACCATGCGGGCGGCCGACACCATCAATGCGATGGCGTGCTCGGCGGTTGTCACCGTATTGCCGAACGGCGTATTCATCACGATCACGCCTTTGTGAGAGGCGGCCTTCATATCGATGTTGTCGACACCGATTCCGGCGCGACCGACAACACGCAGTCGATCACCCGCATCCAGCACTTCCCCGGTCACCCGTGTCGAGGAGCGAACGGCCAGGCCATCATAGTCACTGATGACTTCAACCAGTTCTTCGGGCGTCAGATCGGTCCTGACATCCACCTCGATTCCGTTCTCCTCGAAAATTCTTTCGGCCGTGGATGACATCTTGTCACTGATCAGAACCTTAGGCATAACGTTCGGAAAACTCCTTCATGAATTCAATAAGGGCATCAATACCTTCTTCAGGCATGGCGTTATAAATGGAAGCCCGCATGCCGCCCACCGAGCGATGGCCTTTCAGGTTGACCAGGCCCTTGCTTTCGGCTTTCTCGAGAAATGTCTTGTCGAGTTCCGGCTTGGCCAGTGTGAAGGGCACATTCATGGTCGATCGGTCCTGACGACGCACCGGGCTGTTGTAAAACTCGTTCTCGTCGATGGCGGTGTAGAGCTTGGCCGCCTTTCTCCGGTTGAGATTCTCGACTGCTTTCAGCCCGCCCAGCTTGAGAAGGTGCTTGAACACCAGTCCGGCCATGTAGATGCCATAGGTCGGCGGGGTGTTGTAGCAGGACCCGGCATCGGCGTGGGTCTTGTAATCCAGCATCCTGGGGGTCGCCTCACGGGCCGAGCCGATCAGGTCCTCACGCACGATGACCACGGTCAGCCCGGAAGGACCAATGTTTTTCTGGGCGCCGGCATAAATCAGTCCAAAGCGGCTGACATCGATGGGCCTGGAGAGAATGTTCGATGACATATCCGCCACCAGCGGCACTTCACCGGTATCGGGCAGCTCATGATATTCGGTGCCGAATATGGTGTTGTTGGTGGTGATATGGCAGTAGGCGGCATCGGCATTGAGTTGCAACTGCTCCTGGGTGGGAATCCAGGTGAAGTTGTCATCCGCGCTTGAACCGGCAATATTGACCGAGCAGTAACGCTCGGCTTCGGCAATGGCCTTTTTGGACCAGCTTCCGGTGTTGATGTAATCGGCGCTTTCACCAGGTCTGGTCAAATTCAGCGGCACCATGGAAAACTGCAGACTGGCGCCACCCTGAAGAAACAGCACCTTGTATTGATCGGGAATGTCCATCAGCTCACGCAGGTCCGATTCGGCCGTCGTGATGATGTCGGTGAATTCCTTGCCGCGATGGCTCATTTCCATCACCGACATGCCCGACCCATGCCAGTCCAGCATCTCATCGGCGGCTTGTTGCAGCACGGCCTCGGGCAGTGTGGCCGGGCCGGCACTGAAGTTGCATACGCGTTTCATGAACGATCCTCTATTGTTTGAATTACCCGCACAAACCTTGAAACGATGCGAAGCATCGAATTTTGTGCTTGATTCGTATTGATTGAGTCCTGGTATAACAGGGATGCTCGGGGTTTGCAGGGATTACCCCAACATTGGCACATCGACGTTGCGTTCCCTGGCCGTTGCGATGGCTTCGTCATAACCGGCATCGACATGTCGAAACACCCCCATCCCCGGGTCGGCGGTCAGTACGCGTTGCAGACGCTCATGGCCCGAACGGGTGCCATCGGCAACCGAGACCATACCGGCATGCAATGAATAGCCGATGCCCACGCCACCACCATGGTGGACCGAAACCCAGCTTGCCCCGCATGCGGTATTGACCAGGGCATTCAGGATTGGCCAGTCGGCAATGGCATCCGAGCCGTCCTTCATGGCTTCGGTTTCACGGTTGGGAGAGGCGACCGAGCCACAGTCAAGATGGTCACGACCAATAACGATCGGCGCTTCGACCTTGCCCTTTTCGACCAGCCAGTTGAATTTTTCACCGGCCTCGGCGCGCTCGCCGTACTCCAGCCAGCAGATACGTGCCGGCAAGCCCTGGAAGTGGATCCGCTCCTGGGCCTTGTGGATCCAGCGTTTCAAGTGTTCCTTTTCCGGAAAGAGTTCGAGGATGGCCTTGTCGGTTGCGGCGATATCGGCCGGATTGCCTGACAAGGCGGCCCAGCGGAAAGGACCTGCGCCACGGCAGAATAGGGGACGGATATAGGCCGGCACGAAGCCGGGGAAATCGAAAGCGTTCTTCATGCCGCGATGATCAGCCACCTGGCCACGCAAATTGTTGCCGTAGTCGAACGTGATGGCGCCACGTTTTTGCATCTCAAGCATGGTCTCGACATGGATGACCATGGAATCGAGCACCTTCTCGTCATAGGCTTTCGGATCGGACTGGCGAAGGGCTGTGGCCTGTTCCAGCGAGTGGCCGACCGGAATATAGCCATGCCTGAGGTCGTGGGCTGAGGTCTGGTCGGTCAGACAATCGGGAATGATGTCGCGGGCGAGCATTTCGGGCAGCACTTCGGCGATATTGCCCAGTAGCCCTACCGATAGCGGACCCTCGGCTTTTTCGATCAGGTCCAGGGCTTGATCAATGGAAGTCGCCTTGGCATCGCAGTAGCCGGTTTCGACCCGACGATCGATTCGCCATTCATCGACCTCGACCGCGATGCAATGGCCTTCGTTCATGGTCACCGCCAGTGGCTGGGCGCCGCCCATGCCGCCCAGTCCCGCCGTGACGGTGAGCTTGCCCTTGAGCGAGCCGTCGAAATGTTGACGGGCCAGCTCGGCAAAGGTTTCGTAGGTGCCCTGGACGATGCCTTGCGAGCCAATGTAAATCCATGAGCCGGCCGTCATCTGCCCATACATGGTCAGGCCTTTGTCTTCGAGATCACGAAACACATCCCAGTTGCCCCAGCGTGGCACCAGGTTGGAATTGGCGATCAGTACTCTGGGCGCCTGGTCGTGGGTGCGCAGCACACCGACCGGCTTGCCGGACTGAATCAGCAAGGTTTCATCGTTCTCGAGCCTTTGCAGGGTGGCGACGATGGCGTGGTAGCAATCCCAGTTGCGTGCCGCCTTGCCGGTGCCGCCGTAAACGATCAGGTCCTGCGGGCGTTCGGCAACATCCGGGTCGAGATTGTTCATCAACATGCGCAGCGCGGCTTCCTGGTGCCAGCCCTTGCAGCTCAGGTCAGTGCCATGCGGCGAACGGATCACGGGTGAATTGGCATCTGATCGGGCGATCTGCGACATGGTGGTTTCCGGAGAATTCGAGAATGCCGAATTATACCAATGGCCCAGACGGTTTCCGACCGGTCAGCGATGGCGTAGAATCAGGGGCCGGGTTTCGACATCCTGCGCGAATCCGTTGGCCAAATCATCGACGAGGAAGAAACCAATGACCGAACACAGAGCGGAAACCAGCACACTGGCGATCGTCAGCCTGGTCTTCGGGATCCTGGCCTGGGTGCTGATTCCAATCATCGGTGCGATCGTGGCCATTATCACTGGACACATGGCGCGCGGGGAAATTCGTCGCTCCGGGGGCACCCTCGGTGGGGACGGCATGGCGGTTGCCGGGCTTGTGCTTGGCTACATCAGCTTGCTGCTGGGACTGGCGGCCCTGTTTTTCGTGATTTTCGTGATCGGTCTTGTGGGCGTTGCTGCGGTCTTTGCCTGACCCCTAACCGGCATCAAGCAGATAGTCGATACGATCCTCGTCGCAATCGACCGGCATGGAGGCGTGCTCGTGAAAGATCTTCCATTCGCCGTCGATCTTTTTCAGGCAGCTGCTGGTCCGAATCCAGGCGCGTGCTGATGGGTGGTCGGTTTTCATTCCGGTCAAGCGTGTGAAACAGGTGACCACGGCAACGCCATCGTGGCCAATGATTTTTACATCCCGCCGCTGGATTTCGATCGGTTCGGGGAAGTAGGGAAAGACAGACTTCCACAATCGGCGCAGTGAATCGACGCCGGTCAGTTGCGAGCCGACATCGAAAATCTCGACGCCGGGACTGTAACAGGCGGCCAAGGCATCCAGGTCCTTGTCCCGCAAGGCCTTCGCGACGCGATCGAGCGTCGCCTTGATGGCCTTTTCCTCGATACTGCTAACAGTGCCCATCCAGCCTCCTGCGTGCAGACATACATGAACGCTCAAGTTAGCCTATCACCTTCCAAGGCACCTGTATTCTCGCCGCTGCTGCCACAGTATCTCTGCCAGGTCAAAGCCGGCCATAAACCCAGAAACAAACCAACAGATAAAACACCACGCTTAACGACTTGCCCGCAGTGATCCAGGGTTTGTTGGCTGGAATCCAGGGTGCGGATATCAGGCGTGGTATGGCCATTGCAGCCATCATGACCGTGGCAAAGGCAGCCAGGTGCCAGTAGAACAGGGGGATGAACTCCCAAGTGCCGATCTTCCAGGTCAGGCCGAGTAGAAAGGTCGAGGCAAGCAATGCATCCAGGCCATGCAGGCGGCTGGCAGGCTTGAGCATGAAACCGGCCAGCAGCACGGCGCCCAGTGGTGCGAACAGCAGGGTGAATGCCGGCATCAGCCAGCCACTGTCAGCTCGCATCGGTAACTCTTCATCCCGCAGCAATGCGACCGCAAAGTCGTCGGCGCCATTGGCGGCGTTACTCAACACCACGACGCCGCGTCCGGATTCCGGCACGAACCCGAGAAAGGAATGAAAGCCGCCAGTCTGACCATTGTGCCAGATCATCACGCCCTGGCCATGGTCGCTGTGCGCCCACCCCAGGCGTTCGTGAATGCTCTTTTCAAGGGCGCTGCCGGGTTCGGGCTGCATGGCCAGAACCAGAAAACGCTCAAGATGATCGAGGCTGGCGACCAGCCCTACGGCCGGTGCGTAAGCGGCCATGTGCCAGTGACCGGCCGGTTGCAGATTGCCGCGGTGTGCGTCCAGAAGGTTCGGGTCATCCATGCGCTGATCGATGAAGTTCATGCCCTCAAGACCCAGCGGCTGCAGGACCCGCTGCTCGAGCGAAGCTTCATAGCTCTGGTCAGTCACTTCCTCGAGTAATCGGCCCAGCACTGCCATACCGAAGTTCGAATATTGAAACTGGCCCCGGTTCTGCAGTTGATCGGCACGAACAGCGGCCAGGTCATTGAACAGCTCATCGGTGGTCAGTCCGCGATACGGATCGGCCGGTTGAGTAAAGACACGCAACAGCATGCGCGGGCCTGTTGGCAATCGCGCCAGGCCGGAAGTGTGCCTGGCCAGCTCCTGCAGCGTGATGGTGGCCACATCGGGATCGAGTTCCTCATCGTGTTGCCAGAGGTCGCCTACCGTTGTTTCCAGAGACACC
Organism: Wenzhouxiangella sp.; assembly: GCA_007134485.1. GTDB lineage: Bacteria > Pseudomonadota > Gammaproteobacteria > Xanthomonadales > Wenzhouxiangellaceae > Wenzhouxiangella. The sequence continues at coordinate 8,597 of SLKT01000153.1, forward strand.
TCGCCGCGAATGACCATGTCGGCCAGCAGGATTCCGGTAAAGACCTTGGTGATCGAGCCGATCTCGAACAACGAGTCCGGATTGACCGAATCGGGTCCAGAAACCGCCCGCTCCACCCCTGACGGCGTGATCCGAACCATGGCCACCGCCGGGGCACGCTGGGCCTCTTCGACGTAGGCGTCGGCGATGGACTGCAAGTCTGAGGCCTGGGCTGGGAGTGAAAACAAAAGACCCAGCACCGAAATCATCCATCTCATGATTGCTCCTGTGATGTTGGCCATCGGCCGGGGGATGAACCGGCTAAGCTCTCAACTGGTTATCTTACGTGAGTTGACATGGCCGTCGTTCAGTGATCGGACACGGCCTGACGCGCCAGCAGGCGGCTGTAGCGTTGACGCTGTCGGTTCAGTTCTTCGGGGCGATCAAGACGATCCGGTTCGTAAAGGCGCATCAGGGCGGCCTGGGTTTCGAGGTCATGACTGTTGAGGTTCAGACACGCGGTATAAGCGTCGGCTGCTTGCGCCCATTGGCCCTGGGCTTCCAGGGCTCGACCCAATAGCCGATGAGCGCCTGGCGATGTGAATCGGCATTCGACGGCGTCTAGTGCCGAGTCCACGGCGGCCGCATGGTCGCCTTGCTCCAGCAGGACTTCCGTGCGTCCCAGGCGTGCACGCAAATGATTGGAATCCAGATCGAGGACGTTGGCATAGGCGTCGAGGGCTTCCTGCAGACGACCCAGATGACGGTATTCGTCGCCGATGAACAGGTGAATAATGGCCTGAGACGGGTGCTGCACGAGAATCTCGAACAGCGACTTGAGAGCATGCTCATGCTGACCGCGGGCCGTGTGGATGCGTGCCCGCAACAGTCCCTCGTCGAAGGGCTTGCCGCCATTTTGCATCAAATCTCTGAGCAGTGATTCAGCCCGATCACTGTCCCCGAGATCCAACGTCAGGTGAGCCATCATTCGCAAGTATTCGGGGTCACTGCGCGCGGACTCCGAATCCAGGGCCTGGAGTTCTGCCAAGGCCATGGAGGTGGCGCCTCGCTCGGCCAGAGATTCGGCCGTGGACATGGCCACTTGGAGGTGCAGACGTTCAGGTCGGTCCGGAATCGGCAAACCCTGCTCGATCAGCAATGAACGCAGTACGGACGAATCCGCGGATCGTTCGGGCGCCACCGGGCAACTATCCCATGTTGCCACCGTTGAGGGGCGAGCATCGAATTCAAAGGCCTCCGCGAGGGGACGGCCCGGCATGTCGTGTGCCTCGACCTGGCCGCATAGTCGCAGGACAGTCGGAACAACATCAAGCACGCTGGCGCCGAGCAATTCGCCATCGGGTCTTACATCCGGACCGGCAGCACAGAGAAATCCCTGGGGGCGATACAGTTCTCGCGCGCTCAATCGCCGTGATGGGTCGAGTGGCTGGTAACGCATGCCATGCGGCGACACCACCATGACCGTCCCCTCGTCACCGAGTTGACCGACAAGATGGCCGAGCATCAGGTCAAGCATCTCGTAGAAGTGGACCAGTACCGGACCGTAGACGACCTGGTCCAGGCTGTCTTCCTGCGCGGTGAATTCGGCCAGTGAAGACAGGCCGCCGAAGACCCGGCCGATCTGATCCAGGGCTGAAAACCGAGCGCACAGGAAATTCCAGGATTGTCGCTCCAGGCAGTAGTTGATGATGTTCTGGGTGGTGACGGTTTCGGCCAGCTTGACCGCGATCGTCGCCAGGCGCTGATCGCGTTTCTGATCAATTTTTCCGGCTTCGGGAACCAATGAAGCCAGCTCGGCACCGCTCATGTCTGAGGCATGCAATCGAAATTCATCCAGTGCTTCTAGCCAGTCTTCAGGGTGCACGGAGCCCTGCGGTGGTCGCCTGACTTGACCTTCGCCGAGCAACGGTCGAAAAAATGGCTCGCTGATCTCCACGGCGCACGTATGGTTGACCGGGTAGGTGAGGGGCCAGTTGAGAGCGCCGGCCGAAAGCCCTTTAGTGGCCAGAATCTGCCACAAGGTGGGTGAGTCCAGGTCATGGGCCGATACCGGATCGATTGAATCGCTGCCGGCATTGAAGGCTGAAAAAATGCCGTGTTCCGTCGCAGGTTTGCCGGTCGCCAGGGTCGTCAGCACGGCGATGGGCTCCAGCGGAGCCGGGGTATTCAGCGCTCCGCCCAGGCCACGACGACGAAGCCGGGCCAGATTGGGCAACCGGCCATCGTCAATCAGGCCAGTGACTGCCGGCCAGTCCGCCGCTTCCCAGACCAGCAGCAGGGTGCGAGCCAAGCTCGCCTCCCTCAGATCAGGACTCTTGCTTGCGCCGGCGTCGACCGGTGTAGAGCATGACGCCTCCGGCCAGCAGCGCGGTCAGCCAGAACACCAGCCCGTTGACCGGTACGGCGAGTGGTTCTACGGTCGGCGGAGCTTCTCCTCGGCATTCCACTGGAACTTCGCTTTCATCTTCAAAAACGCCGCCGAGAATATGCAGGTCCCGAGCATCATTGCCGGTTACATCATCGACAGTGATCTCCACGCATGCGTAATGCGGGCTTTCGCCGGGAATATCAAAGCGCAGTCCGATATATCCACGCTGTTCAAAGAATTCCTCGTATACCGGGAAAAACTCATTCCAGATAAAGGTAAAACCGGAGCTGAAATCCAGGCTGCCATCGATGAGGTCACCTTCGTCGAACTGTTCGGCGAGGAACGAACTTCCATCATAAAAGCGGGCGATCGCGTTATCGGGGAGGTACGGGTCGCTGGTCGGGTTACCAGTGATTGCCAGGTAGGAGTACCCGGCCGAGGAATTCGAGATGTGGACCGTGAAATTATCAATCCCATCACCGTTGAGATCAAGTTGTTCACTGGCAAGCCCCTCGGGCTCACCCTCGATGATCTGCTCGGGAATATCCTGTACGGCGCCAGCGGCTGTTCCGACAACCGCCAATGATCCAACCGCTGTCGAATATCGTATCAGACGTTGCTTGCTGCTCATTCTTGAACTCTCCATCGATTCTTTGAGGTGGAGGAGGGTTTTCCATTCAAACCAAGGTCTTCGCCTCCCTGGATCAGCAGTCTAGCAGCAAGAGCTAATGTGCTCAAGGCTTCCGCTTGCAAGTTGCCGGTGATAGAGTCCCACGACCTGCACTGCGCTTCCATTCGTTCATTTCATGAAACGCATATTGCTGACCTGGGAACTGGGCTCGGGCCTGGGCCACGTGGTCCCACTGACCGGGTTCGGTCAGCATCTGAGCAACGCACTCGATGTGGAGGTGTGGTATTGCTTTCAGAGCCTGCACGACCAGATTTCTCTGCCGTTTTACAAGCGCATGCTGCAGGCCCCGCCTGTTCCGCCCGCCCGAAATCCTATTGGGCGTCCCCGCGGTTTCTCGGACATGCTCCACAACATCGGATTTGACAATCAGAAGGGTTTGAACGGCGCCATCCGCGCCTGGCGCGACATTTTCGGCCTGGTCAGGCCGGATGTGCTGGTCTGTGAATTCAGCCCCTTGTCACTGCTGGCCTCGCGCGGATTGCCCATGGCCAGGGTGCAGGTCGGCACCGGCTGGCACGTCCCGCCGCCTGGCGCCCCTGTCCCGGCCTACCGGCATCTGCCCGGCCATGCTACCGAGCAGCAGCGGACCCGGGAGCGCGCAATGCTGGAGCGAGTCAACCGGGTGCTGACCGAATTCGAAGCCCCGACCATGCAGTCCCTGACCGATTTTTTTCAGGAGACCGACCTGACCGCCCTGTCGACCACGCCTGAATTTGACCATTTCGATCGTCTCGAGCCTCCGCGCTACCTGGGTCACGCGCCGGTTCGTCCCGACAATCCGGAAAGCGTACGCTGGCCGCAGGGAGACGGACCGCGAATATTTGCCTACCTCAAACCTTTCAGAGGTCTGAGCACCTTGTTGAAACAGCTTGCCAATGGACAATACCGGGTCATCATTCATGCCGCTGAACAGGCCTGGGACACTGCGCGCCATTTCGCCGGTCCACAAGTCAAGGTCTCACCGCGACCGGTCGCACTCGACAGCGTTGCCGATGGCGACCTGGTCATCAGCCACGCCGGGCACGGCCTGATTCACGAAACCCTGGCCCTGGAGTTGCCCATGTTGCTATTGCCCTTGCACCGCGAACAACAGGTCAATGCCGGCAATGCCCGGCAAGTCGGCGCCGCGCTGGTGATCGACTGCACCGGGCCCGAGCCGGATGCCGAGGCATTCGAATCCGCCCTGGACCAATTGCTCGGTGAACCACGATTCCGGCAGGCCGCACAGGCCTGCGGGCGCAGCCATGATCCAGCGATTTATCCCGGCCTGACTGCATTGTCCGGCGCCATCCGGGAACTGATTGAGTGAACGAGCAGTCCCGACTTTCCATTCTGGTCGCCTGGGAGATCGGCGGCGGTTTCGGCCACCTGATGCGCTTGCGACCGATCGTGGAACGCCTCGTTCAGCGTGGCCATCGCGTCACGCTGGTGGTGCGTGACCTGGAAAAGGCCCAGGAGATTTTCCCTGACCTTGCCTGCCTGCAGACACCACAACGATCCGGGCAGGCCACCGACTATCCGCAGGTGGCCTCACTTGCTGAAATCATGTACAACTGTGGATTCAACGACCAGAGCACGGTCCAGCGACTGTGCGCGTCCTGGCGGGCAATTGGCGAGTTGGTCCGCCCCGACGTGGTGATCATGGATTTCAGCCCGATGGCCCTGCTGGCCTTCCAGGCGTCTCCGGTCCGGCGCGTGCTGATCGACAATGGTTACAGTCACCCCACCATGACCGCCCGCATGCCCGACCTGAGGCCCTGGCAGCGCGGATATGTCGATCTGCAGGCAGCGATCGAGGACGACGTACGCCAATCGGTCAATGCATTTCTGGTCGAACAGGGGCTGGAGCCGGTCGAAGCGCTGTCGGCCTTGTTCCGGCGTGTCGACAGCATCAACCTGATGACCCTGCCGGAACTTGATCACACCGGCCCAAAGACGCACGTCGCCTACCGCGGTTATGCTGAACCGGGCGGCCCGCCGCCCCCATGGCCAGAGACCGGAGCGCGGCCACGGGTATTGGTTTACCTGAGACCATTTGCCGGCATTGGTGAGCTATTGTCACGCCTGGGTGGCATGAACTGGGCCATTCTCGCCATTGTTCCGGGCCATGACCAGCAACTGAAAGCGCGCCTGGCCGGTGTATCGAACCTGCATTTGACCGAAGCCTTGTGCGACATTCACCTGGCCGCTCGCCAGGCCGACCTGGCCGTGTGTGCCGGCGGCGATACCGTCGGCATCATGCTATTGGGCGCCACCCCGGTCTGCGTGGTGCCCTATCACGCCGAGCAATACCTGACCGCCTGGCGAGCCGAAAAGACCGGCGCGGCGGTGACCGCCGGCAACCCGTCCCGCCTGCCACCGCGCAGCGATGAAATCATCACGGCCCTCAATCGCCTGATCAGCAACCCGGACCATTACGACCAGGCCAGCGAATTCGCCGCCCGCTACAAGGACCTGGACCCGGCCCGAGAACTGACCGCCATCATCACCGAAATCGAAGGTCAAGGTTTCCCTGAAACCTGAAACCTGAAACCTGAAACCTCAATAACTATTGCTGCCCCACAGCCTTCTCGTACAACCCGGGAAACCGACCGTCAGGATCAACCTGTTTTTTGAGGGCTTCATAGACCTCCCGGTTGTATTCACTCCAGAAGGTTTGCTCGTCATAGGTGCTGCGCGAATAAAGGCTTTTCTTGCCGCCGTGCCTGGCGACCAGTTCCTCGACTCTGGCGTTGTAGTAGCCATCGGGTTCACTGGAACGGACCATGTCCCAGAAGCCGAAGTTGATATACGCGGTGTCGGTGCGTAACCGAAACAGTGAAAACCGTTCATCGGGGACCACGAACGGGCAGATCCATACCGGCCGGATGCCGATGTCTTTTTCAAAATCGGCCAGGAAGGCCGCCGCATTGGCGATCGGGATATCGACATCCTGGATCACCGATTCGGTGCGTGGGCGAATGGCCCCGAGCAGGTTTAGCGGAAAGCGATGACTGGCGCGCATGATCTTCTGGTAAGTCACGCTATTGAGACGTTTTCGCCCCAGCAGCAGGCGCACCGGTGCAAGCTGCGCACCGACATTCTTGCTGCACCAGAACCAGTCGGTGTCCCAGCGCCACAGGTAATCGTGGATGCTCAGGTAATCCTCGCGCCGCTCACGCAGGCTCTTCCAGTACTGGCGCATCCAGGTGTAGTCGCTGGCCTGGGCTCCAGCGGGCAGGGATTGGACGAAGTGGGCACGCACCAGCACGAATTCATTCGGTCCGAAATACACGCCATCGAGATAGTCGCATTTCGGTTGGGCGCATTCCTCGTCAATGGCGGCGAACAGCTTGTCGGGGTCGTCGAAAGGCGTGTGCTCCAGTCGCACATAAGGCTGGACCGCAATCAGCCCGGCCCGCACCCGGGTCGCGTAGCCGAGACTGCCGTAGGAATTGGGAAAGCCGAAAAACAACTCCGGGTTCTCGTTCGGCGAGCAGGTGATGACGGTCCCATTGGCGCTCAGTACATCGAGCTCATGCACGGTATCGTGGACCAGCCCATAGCGAAAGCCACTGGATTCGATGCCAAGACCGGTGGTAGCGCCACCGATGGTGATGCTCTTGAGTTCCGGCACAATGGCCGGCGCAAAGCCGTGGGGCAGGGTAGCGTCGACCAGCTCGGCATAAGTCGTCATGCCCTCGACATCGACGGTTTTAGCCTGTGAATCGATCTCGATGACATGGTTGAGCCCGGTGACATCGAGCTCGGTGCGATCGGATGGCGCCCGCTGCCTGAACAGGTTGCTGGTTGATTTCTTCAGGCGCACTGGTCCCGTGGTTTGGGCCAGCGCCCGGGTCAGCGCTTCCACACGCGTCTGGTGCGCTGTCCAGTCCGATTCGCTCATCGCACCGGCACGTAACGCGGAATGTCGCCATGGCTGAGCACCATTTGCCAGAGATTCAATCCGCGCGCCCTGAATGCGCCGGCGCAACTGAGCAGGTAATAGCGCCACATGCGGTAGAAACGCTCATCCAGTTTTTCGCTTTCCTTCAGATCCGGCCAGGCGTTGACGAA
>SLKT01000158.1 GCA_007134485.1 Wenzhouxiangella sp.
CAACCAAACCAACCAAACCAACAAACCGACAAACCAACAAACGAACAAACCAAAAACCAACAAACCGACTTCCCGTTCACCACCCATTGACGGCCCACCCGGACAATGCCGGACATGAGTGGAAAGCCCTGGACAAGATTGGTATTCATCGTGGTCGCGGCAATGCTTGTTGCCGTCGGCTGCCTGGCGCGCGGAGGATCCATGAGCGACAGCACTATTGAACCCTATGATCAGGCGCTAGAGCGATTCCCGGGCGAAGTGGGTGGCATCGAGCACGGACTGGCCGCCTTCAATGAAGCTTTCGGGAACCTGGCTGACCCACGGGTTGGCGAGCGCATGCAGGCCCTTTACGCCGAATCCATGTACTTCAACGACACGCTCAAGACATTCGAGCAGCGTGACGATCTCGTCAACTACATGGAAAAGACCGGCGCCAACCTTGACAGCAGCACGGTCGAAATCCAGCAGATCTTGCGTGACGGTCCCGATGTATTCGTACGCTGGACGATGGAATTCCAGACCCGTGCCGCCGGCCGCGACATCCACTCACGATCAATCGGCATGACTCATTTGCGTTTCAACGAGCAAGGCCAGGTCGTGTTGCACCAGGACTTCTGGGACAGCGGCCATGGTCTGTATGCTCACCTTCCGGTTGTCGGTTTCATGGTCCGCCGGGTTCATGACCGGCTGTGAAGAACCAGATGCAAAAAATCGGCTGCGTGGTCGGGCTTGTGGCCCTTTTGCTCACGAGTCCCACGGCAGACGCTGCCCCTGAACCCCAACTGTGCGCCGAGCTGGAATTGCGTGCTGCACTGCTGTTTCGGGTTGGAACCGCTTCACTCTACCTTCCCGACTGCGCACGCGCCGAAGACCAGGTCATTGATCGGGTTCCCAAGCAGTTCTCTCTGGAGCTGGCGCGCTCGCTTGCCGGTGATGACTTGATTGAATCGGCCGTTGAGACCCTGCGCAAGAATCTTGAATTGGCCGATGGCGCCGCATTGCCCGAACCCCTGGATTGTCTGGCCAGGGCGTATATCGATGTCGAAGCCGGCGACCGCTATGATGTCATCTATGATCCCGAAGATGGTCTGGCGCTCTATCTCAATAATGAGCCCCTGAAGTATTGCCCGGATGATGGCCGGGCGGAACTCTACTTTCTGATCTGGTTCGGGGAGGAACCGTTTCATCGACGCATGCGTGACGAGTTGCTGAAACGATCGCAAACGGGCAGATCCTGAACTCCATCTGCAGCGAAATCAGCCATCTCTTGATTCGCCTCAAATGGCAGCCACTCAAAACGGCTACCATGCACTTCAATGCTTTCGCGTTCACGGGAGGTCAGCAGCATGGAATTTCAGCATACTTCGATCGTGATTGCCGTCGATGATGCCGGCAGCGCCGGGCGAGCCCTGGACTATGGACTGGAAATGGCCGAGGCATTGCAATTGCCGGTGCGAATCATCCATGTGGCCATGCCCAGGGATACCCACCGGACTGATTACCAACAGCTCGATCTTGACCACGTCAGCAAGGCGGCCGACGGTATGCCGGAATTCGAGCTCGGCGCAGCTCTGCTCGACCGGGCGATGGAAAGAGCCGGAGAACGCCAGATTGAAATGGAGCCGGTGCTCCTGATTGGCGATCCCACCGACTCCCTGCTCAGGTTTCTCGACGAATGCGACAAGCCCATGCTGTTCGTCGGCCGTCGCGGTCAAAGCCGCCTGCGCGATTTGATTCTCGGCAGCGTCAGCGACAAGCTCGTGCGCCACGCCAAGTGCCCGGTGTTCGTGATTTCCTGAAAAACGGTATCTCGCGCTGAGACGCTGAGGCCCTGCGTCTCTCATCGAACAGATTCCATCGTCTGGCCTGAGCAGTAAAAAATTTCCTCGCGCGGAGAGGCAGAGACGCAGAGTAAAAAGATTGCTTCAGCTTACTAAATTCATTTTTCTCTGCGTCTCTGCGTCTCTGCGCGAGTGAGCTTTTTTCTGTTTGCCTCGCGACAGCAGGCCCGAAACCGGGACTGAAGACTCTGCGCGAAATACGAAAAAGGCGACCCCGCTACGGCAGTTCAATGGGTTGGTTAGTGCCCATGCCGGGGCCGAGGATCAGGGCATTTTCAAGCACCCGCATGGCACCGAGCTGGGCGGCGCGGAAGGCCGGGGGATGGGCGAACAGGATGACCTGGCCGCGCCCGACTGACTCACGTGTCACGTAGGCCGCCGAAGCGATGCGTTCGCGTGCCTCCGGCCACAACAAACCTCCGGCGCGCACCCTCAGCTCCTGGCCGTCCGGAACCGGCGCCCAGCCCACCAGCCCGGCCTCGTTGTTTTCAGCCTCGCTGTACACACCGATCCGGAAAGGCGTTTCCACCGGCAGTTTCGACATCATGATTGGCGAATTGGAAAACAACGCAGTCAGGAACTCCTGTCCACCGGCATTGAGCCAGTGGTCGCTGTCGGCGCGCATACCGAGCAGCGCCCCGGACGGCATGAACAGATCCTGCCATTGATCGCGACGCTTTCGCTCGTCGGCTGCCGGCAGTGCGGGCCCATCACTCCACGGCCAGTCAACCTCACCTTCAGCCGTGTGCGCCCAGATCGCATCGCGTGACGGCAAGGGTTGCTCGGCTGCCAGCCATTCGCGATGAATGGCGTCCTGGTAGCTCTCCAGACCCTCGTCGAGGACGGCTTCGAGCAGGCGCGTCGACACCATGGGTTCTTCCGTGCTCAGAATGGCGCGAGCAGAGCCGCCAACGGCAACCAGGGTGCCGCCGGCGCGAACCCAGTCTTCCAACTGATTCATCAGTGCATCCGGTGGCTGTGACCTGCCCCAGCGGTCCGGCAGGTAGATGACGTTGTAGCGACGCAGATCCATGTTGCCGGCCCGGTTTTCATCCAGGTGGCTATGGCGAATGCCGATGCGGTGATCGAGCATGTACCACACGGCGCCGAAATCCAGCATGTTGTTGGCGCCTCGGCTGACCAGCGCGATTCTGGGCTGGCTCAGCACCCGCCATTCACGACCGCCCAGATCGGCCAGGTCACCCGGCGCGCGGCCGTGCGAAACGGCATTGACCTCCACACCCAGTTCGCCGGCGGCCTGCTCGACGACCTGCTTCCAGTCTTCGTGATCCCGGTTGTCGTCCCGGGTGATGGCGATCGAGCCGACCGGTAGATCGACGCCATCCAGGGCAGAGGCCTTGCGGCTGGCCCGGACTTCCAAGCCACGCTCTAGCAGACGCGCGGCCAGCGCCACCGCGCGGTCGTCAGCCCCGGAAACCACCAGCGCGATTGAGCTGGCTTGTTCGGGAAAGCGGTGGTCAGTGGCCAGGGCCTTATCCAGGTCCACCGGTTCCAGGTTATCTTCAAGGTACTCGGGCACCGTCATGGCCTTGAGTCCGAACATCATCGGGATGTTCCAGCCGGTGGTGTCATAGATGGTGCTACGGCTCTCCTTGAGCAATCGCTTGCGCTCGGCACGCAGAGCCGAGCGCGACATTTGCGGATCGAATTCGAACATCGCGGCAATCAGCCGCGCCTCGGGCTGACGGTTGCGCAATACCAGGGTGCCGGCCGGCAACTCGACGACTTCAAGTTCGCGCCCCAGAAGGTCGATGGCGGTATCCACCCGCTTGCGCGAGCTCACCTGGTGTGCCTCGAATCCCTGGATGCGAAGCAATTCCTTCAAGTCAGCCATACGTCCATGATTGGCCGAGGGCAAGAACACGAAACTGCGCTCGGCATAGGGACTGTCTGCCGACACCGAGCGAGCCCGGTCGTTGGCAAAGGCGGTCAACATCTCGACCCGTTCCCGGCGCAACGTCTCCAGGTTGGCAAAGCTGGCCAGCATCTGGTGGTGAACCGACTGGCGGTAGCTGATCAGGTGAGTGTCGCGTTGCACACCGTCCTCGGCGATGCGCGCCTGCTCGTAAAGAATGCCCTGGGCGCCGCGCAGGCTGGCCCAGGCATCGGTGTAGCCGGGATACCAATCCTCGTGCCACTCCCCCGAATAATAGGGATACCCGAATTCATCAAAGGCTCGCGCCATGTCGTCGGCAAACACATCGCCCATGGCGCGCCGGTATGGCGGCAGGTGCGGATTATGCGGCTCGCGTGCCGGCGAGAACAGATAACTATCCTGGGCGCCCATTTCATGGGCATCGACAAACAGCATGGGCCGCCAGTCGACGATATGCGGCATACGCCCGCGGGTTTCCGGATGGCGGGCGTAGATCCAGTCACGGTTAAGGTCGAACAGATAATGATTGCCGCGCCCGTAAGGCCAGTAACCGCTGTGAACCAGTGACTGATCATCGACGTTGGGCTGAGCGCCACGAG
>SLKT01000005.1 GCA_007134485.1 Wenzhouxiangella sp.
GGCCTGGACCCATTCAGTGGAAAAACATGCTTCGAGTCGTCCTCATGCATGCCCTCATCGCGCAGGCTAGCCCGGCCGGACCGGCGCCGATAACGATCACGTCATATTCCATGATTTTGCGTTCGGACATGGGAAACTCGATAATGAGGGGAAGGCTTCGATTATGGCGAACGATTTTCGCGATCATCCGAAAAACGCTCGGGGGTGGGGGCACGGCATCGGCCCCGGAAAAGGGCTCGGGCAGACTGATTCGAAGGCTCACTACGGAATAAAACCGAAGTGCCGGGCTCGGCGCAGCATTTCGACCCGGCTGTTGGCACCGAATTTTTCCAGCAAGGCCTGGGCATGATTGCGAGCAGTGGCCGGGGCACAGCCGAGCTGATGAGCGACTTCTGTAGAGTTCAGGCCGCGCCCCAGCAAGATCAATGCCTCGCTCTGGCGGGGCGACAAGCTTGGCGCATGACGGGCACGACGAGCGCGCCAGCTCAGCGCGAGGCAAATCCATGAGCGGGCGGACTCGAACAATTCCGGCGGCAACTGGTCGGGGAATGCAGGCAAGAAACGTACGCGCAACTCCCCTCGCACCCCCTTGAGCGGTCGCTGGAACAACTGAACCGGCCAGTCGAATCGCCGATGCTCGCGGGCCATATCCATTGAACGTTCGAACCAGTCACGCAGCGGCCTGTGGCGCCAAAGCAATGATACAGCTCCAAATCGTGCCAGATCGAGCCGGCTGACAATCTCTTCGGCTTCGGCATCCAGCCAGCGGACTCGACCCTGCAAGTCCACGAACATTCGTCCATGCAGTGCTCGAGACGAACCACCCGGACGACAGCTCCGCGACAGTGTCCGGCCCATGCGGCGAAGCTGCATGCTGCGCGCCATGTGGGGAGCCAGAGCTTCAAGTTGTCGACTGGCTCGATCATCGGGCCGTCCATCGGCTTGACTCCGTGAGAAGTACATGGCCATGACGCCACCGCGATCGCGGAGCAAGTGGGCGCCGGTGGTATAGGGCAGATCGTGGGATTCGGCAAACTCCAGTACCGGGGTTTCGGCCATCAGGCGCCTCAATTCCGGATGGTGGTCCGACACGACGGTGTGAACCGGAAAGCTCATCAGGTAAGCAAGGCGCGGATCGCTCGGGGCGTAGTGGCGCGTGAAGACCTCCATGAATCGATCCGGCATACCGACCGAACGTTCCCACACCAGTGCACCATCTCGAACCATGAACAGGCCGGCCCCACGACTGCGCGAGCGTTCGGTCAGATAATCCAGCACCTCGAACAAGGCCTGGTCATCCATGGCCGCTGCATACACGCGATCAAGAATGGATTCGTCCAAGGACTCTGCCTCTCCGGCATGGGTAATGCAACTGCACTATAGTCATCGTCCCCGGGAATTTCCACCCGAACTAAGCCGAACTCAGGCTGGAAACACTTTGAAAATACCATGTCGGCATGATGCAGCTGCATCATGACGATAAACAGGTTGGAGCGGTATGCTGTCACCAGATTGATTGAGGGAAAACCTATGATTCGCAATCTCCTGCTGCTGGTCTTGCTGGCCGTCATGAGCGCAAGTTTCAACGCGCTGGTCATTCAACCCGCCCAGGCCCAGATCGACGAGTCCGTCTGGTCGGGAGTGGTTTCCGACGACTGGTTCGACCCGGGCAACTGGGTCGATGACGATCTGCCTGATGCCGACCGTTCGGTGCGCATTGAGCAGTTGCCCGGCCCCAGGATCGCGGACTCCAACAGCGCCAAAGGCAACGTGGTGCGCATGGGCTTTGATGATCCGGGCAAGTTGTGGATCGGCGAGGCGGCCGGCGCGACATTCAATGAGTTGCACGTCGGTCAAGGCAGCAATGCCGAGCTGACGGTTACCGGTCAGGACACCAGTCTGGTCGTCAATTCGAACCTGTGGATATTGAACAACCAGACATCCACCCTGCTGATTGACGATGGCGCCAGTCTCAGCGCATTGACTCTGGATTTCGGCCGGGGCACGACGGACCACGTGGAGATGACCGTCAGCAACGCCGCCGTGGACCTCGGCCTTGAGTTCCGTGCCGGTCGCGATGGAGATTCCGAGTTCCTGTTTACCGACGGCGCCACACTGGCCAGTGGCAACGTATTGATTCCGTATATGGACCAGGATGGAAAAAGCCTTGTCACGGTCCAGGGCGAGGGCACCGGCTGGAACATTTCCAATGCGATCAGAGTGCAGCAAGGGGAAGGCGGCCGGCTTGACGTGATGGACGGCGCCAATGTCGATGCCGACCGTATCATCATCGGCGGCTGGCCGGACCTGCACAGCCGCATCCGTGTGATGGGCGCCCAAAGCCGGATGACGATCGACGATCATCTTGTTATTGGCGACGGCAACATCGAAAACGGATTTCACGGTGAGATGCAGATTCACGACGGCGCGCGAGTCGACGCCGGCAGTGTGTACCTGGCCATCGATGATGGCTCATGGGGAAGGCTGGAGATCGTGGGCGATGCCGAGACGCCCAGCACACTGGTCACCGATACGATCGAGCGCGGCTGGGACGATAACCCCAACTTCCCCTTTGGTCCCGGCGAGGCCGAGCTGCTGCTCGACGGCGCACGCATTCAGTTGAGCGGCGATCAGCCCGAACTGTTCAGGAATTTCACGACCGACGACATCGAAGTCGGTGAAGCCGGATTGTGGATCGATACCGACGAATGGACCGTCGGTTTTGAACCGACGCTGCCGCCGAGTACCGACCTGACCAAGGAAGGCAGTGGTGAGCTGGACCTGGCGGCCGGCGAATTCGGCGAGCTGAGGGTCGACGAGGGCGCCTTGCGCCCGACTGGATCGATTACAACGTCAGAAAATCTGACCCTGGGCCACGAGGACGGGCGCGTAGGCCGCCTGGAACTGATTGGCGACGGCGCCGAGTTGACCATAGGGGAACCGGGTTCTCCCGAACTGGTGAACATCGAGAATGCCGAGATCGAAGTGCTCGATGGAGCCATGTTGCATAGTCGCGATTTAGTCAGTGTGGCATCACCAGGCGCCAACCAGCTTCTGGTCACCGGGAAGAATAGCGAACTCAAGGGAGTGAGACATCTCATTATTCGCGGCCACGAGAACGCAAGCGCTGATTGGCGCATCGTTGACGGTGCCCGCTGGAGCCCGGAAAACGGGGACTTCACTTCCAATATCGAGGTTCGCCACCATGCCCGTCTGGACATGAGCCATCTGGCTGAGCCCCTGGATCTTGGGGATTTTCGGGTCGACTCCCTGTCCAATCGGTCGGGCATATGTGATATCGAGGCCACCATCGGTCCGGGTGTGACGATCACGGCCACTCGCCTGCTCGCAGGCTGTCATCTGGAGAACGAAGCGCCCCCTGAATTGATCGTCACCGGACCCGACACCGAAATCTCCGCCGAGACTTTTCAGATCGGGACCGGGCATGCACTTTTCAGCCTGGTGGTACAAGGCCGCATGCTGTTGACAGAAGGCGCCCAACTCAGCGTGGACAATGCCGATCTCCTGAGCTTGTACGCCGAAAGCGGGATTCTGGAGATGACCGTCACCGGCCCGGAAACTGTTTTCCAGGTCGATGAAGAACTTCGAATCACCTTCGGGCGTATGAATGTACATGATGCCCGGCTCTCCGCAGCTGAGTTGAACCTGGGACGCAATGACAACGCCCCTCCGGCTTCTGATGCCCCGGTGCCAGACCCCGAGATCCTGATTGATGGTACGGGTGTGTTGGAAGCCGAACGACTCTGGATCGGCGCCAACGACGATGTCAGTCCGGTGCTGACCATTGGTGAGGGTCAGGTCCAGTTCGACGTCACCGAGCTAGAGTTCCATGGCGATGACGCCTCCCTGCGCCTGGCCCATGGCCAGGAGGCGCTGGCCATGAACTCGCAAATCAGTGGCCCGGGCCGGATCGAACAACACTCCGGCACAACAATGTTCAGTGGGGACGGCAACGCTTTTGCCGGCGAGCTGACCATCGAGGGTGGTCACTTCGAACTGAGCGAATCACTGCTTGGCAGCGCGCACGTTCAGGCAGGTGCGCTGGGTGGCCATGGCCAGTTGGGTGAGGTGAATGTCGACCACGGCGGCGAGCTGATTACCCACACCGCACCACTGGCGCTTGAAAGCTTGAACATGAATGCCGGGGCGCGCCTGGTGATCGGCATGCGCGACGACGGCGAACAGCTTCAGCCGGCGCTTCTGGCCGTTGCCGGTGACCTGGTCGTGGACGGCGTGCTGGATACCGATGCACTGGCCGACCTGCCGGCCGGCTCGCACCTGATCGCCGCCTATGAAGGTGAATTGTCCGGACCCGGGCTGAGCCTGGAAGGGGCCGCCGCCGATCAATTCGTGATTGACACCAGCCGGGATGGCGAGATTCGCTTGAACGGCGCCGGCACGATCCATTACGTGGATACCGGCGCGCTGGGAGAGAACAACGGGCAAAGCTGGACCGACGCCTACACCGACTTGCAGGACGCCCTGGACATCGCCGAGTCCGGTGACGAAATTCATGTCGCCGCCGGACTTTATCGGCCCGTCACCCCGGCCGATCCGGACAATGTGACCGAGACCGAGCGCGAGCAGTCTTTCATGCTGGTTGACGGGGTGGCCATCTACGGTGGCTTCCCATCCGGCGGCGGTGACTGGGAAGCGCGTAACTGGCGTCACAATCTGACCGTGCTCAGCGGCGATATCGATGGCCAGAGTGCTGCAGATTCATTCGGCGTGGTCCGCGATCCGGACGACCTGGCAGGGACCAACAGCTACAGCGTGGTCCGGGCGTTTGAAACCGGATCGGGCACGATTATTGACGGTGTCGTGATCACCGCCGGCGTTTCAAACATGGACAGCGGCCCGGTCTACTCCATGCAGCGTTCGGGTGGCGGCATTCACGGCGATGCGGCCGATATCACCCTGCGAAACTCGCAAGTGATCGGAAACCGGGTTGACCGCGAAGGTGGCGGAGCCCTCATGATCAACGGCAGCGAGGCATTGTTCACCCATACAGTGATCGAGAACAATGAAGCGAGATTCGGAGGCGGGCTGCAAGTTGGTACGGGAAGTATTGTGAATCTGGAAGACGGCACGATTCGAAGCAACCATGCGTTTGGGGATGGCGGCGGTTTGTCAGTCCAGAGCGGAGATGAGTCGGACTGGCCGAAAAGCGTACTTGGCCTGAAGCGGGTCCAGGTGATTGGTAACCGTGCCAATTACGCCGGCGGACTGAACGGATATTTCCGAGGCCAGATGCTGCTGAACGACGTCATTGTCGCTGGAAACGAGGCAACGGTGGATGGCGGTGGAGTTTATCTGTCCTACGACGAAACCGATGAATGGACCAATGTGCTGTTTGCAGGAAATCTTGCCGAAAGAGATGGGGGCGCAATCACACTGTCCGGCCGTAATATCGAGATGGTTAACGTAACGATTGCCGGCAACCAGGCTGACCGCCACTTCGGCGCCATCCAGGTCATCAGCAATGCGGCTCTGGATCTGCGAAACAGCATCGTCTGGGGTAACGAGTCCGAAGGAAATCATGACAACCCGGGCACGGCATCGGTGATTTCACACAGTCTGATCGAAGGCGGCTGCCCGGCAGATGCCGACTGCACGGCGGTGATCGATCTCGAACCGGACTTCATCGCACCGATCGCTGCCGCCGAGGCACCGATGGCCGCCGGCGACTGGCGTTTGCAGACCGGTTCACCGGCCATTGATGCCGGTTTCGATGACTATAACGAGCTGGAATCCGACCTGGCCGGCAATACGCGGATTGCCGGCACGGCCATTGACATGGGCGCTTACGAACGCGTAGTCACGGCATGTCCCGAGAGCGGCACGCTTTACGTGGATGGCAATTCCGGCGCGGCCGGTGACGGGCTGGCCTGGGCCACCGCCTTGAACAGCCTGCAGGAGGCCTTGCAGGTCGAAGCGCCCTGCCAGGTGCGGGTGGCGGCCGGTCGGTATCTGCCGACTCAACTTAGCGAGGATCGCTCGGCCCGCTTCCAACTGACCGACGGTATTGAACTGTTCGGCAGCTTCCCACCGTCCGGCGGTTCCATGTCCCAGCGCGACCGCCACGCTCATCCCAGTGTGCTCAGCGGTGATATCGAGGGCGCCAGCTTCACCAATACCCTGGGCATTGTCGAGGATTACCAATACCTGGCCGGATCAAACAGCTACCATGTGCTTGAAACCAGTGCCGCAGGCGAAACCTCCATTGTGGACGGTTTCGTGATAACTGGTGGGTGGGCCAATCATGAGGATTCGCTTGCCGACCGACGCGGCGGCGGCATCCTTAACCAGGGTGGCAGTCCAACCCTGAACGATCTGCTTGTCATCGGCAATCGCGCCGTGAATGAAGGGGGTGGCATGAGCAGCTTCGATGGCGGCGAGCCGGTCATCTCGAACATCGAATTTCGCCACAATCATGCCCTGAGTGGCGGCGGACTCACCACGGCCGACTCGGGTGAGACCAGCCTCGTCCAAGCTCGCTTTGTTGGCAACAGCGCTTTTAATTCAGGAGGCGGATTGCACGTCACTGACAGCCACAATCTTGTACTTGCCAATGCCCGGATATCCGGAAACATGGCGAGCTTTGGAGGGGGGATCAGCATCGGAGATGCCAATGCAACCGTCACCCATGCGAGTATTGCAGGCAACCACGCCACACTTGTAGTCGAAGCGGGTGGCGGCATTGACGTTTTTGATTCTTCCGAACTGATCCTGAACAACAGTATCGTCTACGGGAATTGGTCAAGTGGTGCAACAAGCGACCACGAGCATTCCATACTGAACTTCATGGGCGGTGATTCCATCATTTCACATTCCCTGATCGAGCACTGCAATCCGGAAGGCACTTGGACGCCAGACTGCGGTGACGACACAGGCGGTAACGTTGCCGATGCCGATCCGCGCTTTGTCGAGCCGGTAGACTTCAACGACGCCCCCACAACGACCGGCAGCCTGCGCCTTGAGCCCGACTCACCAGCCATCCGCGCCGGCGACCCGCAAGCCGCCGACGGTATCGAAGAAGACCTGGACGGCAACCCGAGAATCTTCGCCGGCGGCGTCGACCTGGGTCCATTCCAGACACAACTCGAGCGCATCTTCGGTGATCGCTTTGAGGAGGAGAAACAGCAATCAAGTCACGGCGTTTTTCAGTTGGTGATGGTCTCATCAAGGTAATGCTCGGGCCGAAATCGCGGGGTGCACAGGGCCAGGAATTCAAGGTCCTGGTCGCCGGTATTGCGAATGCGCTGGGGGCAATCGGGCGGGATGATGACCACGTCGTGGGTAGTCACCTGAGTAGCCGGCTGATCGCCCAGTTCGACTTCGCCCTGCCCGGCCAGGATGACGTAGCGCTCGATGGTGCCGATCAATCGATGCCAGCGTGTCTGTCCCCCGGGGGGAACCCGGATGCGGGCGACCGACAGTTCCTCGTCATTCGAGGAATTGGATAGCTCGGTTACGAAGCAGCCCTCGCGGAACCAGTATTCATCGTGCTCGGGGCGCCGGCGAATGATCAACGCTCGCCCGGCGCTCGATCCATCGGGGCTCATTCGTGCTCCAGAAGAGGTTCAATTGCCGGCCACAGGCGCTCCAGCATCTTCGGCTGGGCTTCAGGCGTAGGATGAATGCCGTCGGGCATCATCATGCCGGGCTGGTCGAACAGATCATCGAGAAAGAACGGCAGCAGTTCGACCCCGTGCTCCTCGGCCAGTCGCGGGTAAATCGCTTCGAATCGCCGCACGTAGGCTGGGCCCAGGTTGGGCGGCATGCGGATCTGCATCAAACCAACCGTGGCACCGGCGGCCTTGCCCTTTTCGATCATCGCCGCCAGATTATCTTCAATCTGGCGCGGCGAGAGTGCGCGCAGCCCGTCATTGCCGCCAAGTATGACGATCAGCACTTGCGGCTGAAGTTCATCGAGCAGACCATCGAGACGACGAACACCGCCGGCCGTGGTCTCACCGGATATGCTGGCGTTGACCACTCGGTAGTCATCACCGAGGCGTTCGGACATCAGATGGGCCCAGCCGGCTTCACGCGGCATGTTATAGGCATCTGACAGACTGTCGCCGATGACCAGCACGGTGGTGGACCCGGCCAGGGCCGGCGCAGCCATCAGGGTCAGCACCAGGGCCAAGAGCACCGGGCGAATTCCGGATAGTGAACGAAGGACAAGCAATCCAGGCATGAGTGATTCCATTCAACAGATTCTGCGCGCCCAGCACGTGGGCTTCTCGGTCCAGGCGCCCGGTGGTCGTCTGGACATTCTCAACGATATCAGCATTGACCTGAACGCCGGCCAAACGCTGGCAATTGTCGGAGCGTCCGGTTCCGGCAAGACCACCCTACTGGGTCTGCTCGCCGGGCTGGAGCGACCGACCTCGGGAGATATCTGGCTGGCCGGGGAACATCTCAACCGTCTCGATGAAAACGAGCGCGCACGTTTGCGCCGTCGCCGGGTCGGGTTCGTGTTCCAGTCCTTTCACCTGCTGCCCAGCCTGACCGCGCTGGAAAACGTCATGCTGGCCCTGGAAATCGCCGGGCTGGATCGTCCGCGCGAGCGCGCCACCCGCGCCCTTGACCAGGTCGGGCTGGACCATCGCATGGCCCACTATCCGCGCCAGATGTCCGGTGGAGAACAGCAGCGCGTGGCCATTGCGCGCGCTTTTGCCGGAGACCCGTCCGTGCTGTTCGCCGACGAGCCGACCGGGAATCTTGATCGCAACACCGGCGAATCAGTGGCCCGTTTGCTGTTCGATCTCAACCGCGAACACGGCACCGCGCTGGTGCTGGTCACCCATGATCTGAACCTGGCCCGACGCTGCGGCCGCATCGAGGAAATCGAGGATGGGCGGTTGGTGACGGCCAGGGCCGGTGAAGAGCGGGATCGGTTTCGGCTGGTGGATAAAGGATGATGCGAGGAGCAAGGAACAAGGCTCAAGGCTCAAGGCTAAAAGCGAAAGAGTCGAGGATTCGCATTCAAGGGTTTTCCTTGTACCTTGCGCCTTGCGCCTTGAACCTTTTCCCTGAAACCGGAAACCGTTCACCCAATATCGAACGGAGCCAGCGTCAATGAATTCATTCTCCTTGTCGTTCAGGCTCCTGCTGCGCCAATCCCGCTCCGGCGCCCTCGGATTGCTGGCCGCCGGGCTGGTGGTGGCGACGGCGGCGTTGGTGGCGGTCAGTTCGTTTACCGATCGGGTTGGACGGGCGTTGGAGCGTGAGGCCGGGGAGGCGCTGGCGGCCGATTTGATCGTGGCCGGGCGCGATCGCTTGCCGCGCGAGTATTTCGAGCTGGCCGAGTCCATGGGCCTGGACACCGCCGAGATCATTTTGATGAGCACGGCGGTGTTTGTCGGTGATGACAGCATGCTGATCGATGTCAAGGGCGTGGCCGGTGGCTATCCCTTGCGGGGCGAGTTGCGCCTGGCTGATCGGCTGGGCGGTGAAGACGAGGCGGTACGCGCCATCCCCGAGCGCGGCACGGCCTGGCTGGAACCACGCGGCCTGCGCTACCTGGATGCCGATGTCGGCGATACCACCGAGCTGGGTTATTCGGAACTGACCATCACCCGTTCACTGGTATTCGAACCCGACCGCGGCGGCAGCCGCTTCATGCTTGCTCCGCGCATGATGGTCAATCTCGAGGACCTGCTGGAAAGCGAATTGCTCGGTCCCGGCGCTCGCGCACGCTACCGCATGCTGGTCGCCGGCAGTGAGAACGATGTGGACGCATTCACCCGCGAGATCGAGACCCGCCTGGGCGAGGAACAGTCGCTGATCACGGTCGCCGATGCCGAGGACCAGACCGGCCTGGCGCTGACCCAGGCGCGTCGTTTTCTCGGCATTGCCGCGCTGACCACGGTCATCCTGGCCGCCGTGGCTGTATTGCTCTCGGCTTTGCGCTTTTCCCATGCCCAGCGCGACCTGGTGGCCTTGCTCAAATCCTTCGGTGCCACCGGCGGCCAGGTCATGAGCGCCTTGAGTCTGATGCTGTTGTGGCTGGTGGGGGTGGCCGTGGTGCTGGGAGGCCTGGCCGGGTTGGGCGCTCAGGCCATCATTGCCCAGATTCTTGCCGAAGGACCGGCCGGCGCACTGCCCCCGCCACGTGCCATGCCAGTTCTTTCCAGCGGCCTGTTTACCGTGTTGCTGGCCGCCGGCTTCGCCCTGCCGCCGCTTTTGAACCTGCGTAGCGTCCCGCCAATGCGCATTCTCAATCGTTCGCTGGATACCCGGGTCGGGCTCAAAGGGCTGTTGTGGGTGCTGCCGATTGCCGGCGCCTTGGCCATACCGGTGTTGCAACTGGGGCATTTGCGCCTGGCCCTGATCGTGTTGGGCGGCAGCGCCTTGCTGGCCCTGACCCTGGCACTGGGTGGCTGGCTGGCCATGACCATCACCCGCATGCTTTCGAAACGAGCAACCTCGGCCTGGCGCTTCGGCCTGGCCGGACTGCATCGGCGTCGCGCGGCCGGCATCATCCAGGTCACCGCGTTGGGGCTTGGCCTGATGTCACTGTTGCTGCTGATGCTGGTGCGCACCGAACTGCTGGAACAATGGCGCGGCAGCCTGCCGCCGGACACCCCGGATCATTTCCTGGTCAACATCCAGCCCGACCAGGTCGAAGATTTCGAAGACGAGTTGATCCGGGTCGGCGCGCGCAATCTGCAGATTCGTCCGATGGCCAACGTCAACCTGGTCGGCTCCAGCGGCACGATTCGCCAGGACGACCGAATGGCCGGCCAGATCAACGTCTCGTGGATCGACGAGTTGCCACCGGCCAACGAGGTGATCGCCGGCGAATTCTTCTCCCCCGAGGCCACCGGCGAGGTGTCGCTGGCCGACATGTGGGCTCAGCGGGTCGGCGCCCGGTTGGGCGATGAGCTGGTCTTCGAATCCGGCGCTCGGCAATTCACCGCTACCGTGACCAGCATTCGCGAAGTCGACTGGAATTCCTTCAATGTCAATTTCTTCGTGCTGTTGAGCCCCGAGGCCGGTGACATCCTGCCGCATCAGTACATCGCCAGCTTCTATCTGGCCGATGGCGACGGCAGTGTGCTGCGTCCGGTCAGTCGCGCCTATCCCAATGTCTCCATCATCGATGTCGGCGCCATCATCGAGCGCATCGGAGAGATCATCGACCGGGTCAGCTCGGCCGCCCAGGTGGTGTTCTTCTTTACCCTGCTGGCCGGCATCGTGGTGTTACTGGCGGCACTGGAAGCGACCCGTGACGAGCGCCGCCATGAATCCGCCCTGATCCGCACCCTGGGCGCCGACAACGCCATGGTCGGACGGGGCTTGTTGATTGAATACGGGGTCATGGCCCTGCTGGCTGCGTTTCTGGCCACGATCGGTTCAGCGGTGACCGGCTGGCTGCTGGCGCGCGAGCTGTTCGAGTTCACCTACCAGCCATCCTGGCAGTTGTTCGCGGTCGGCTTCCTGGCTGCGGTGGTGCTGGTAATCGGCAGCGGCTGGCTGGGCAATCGCTCGGTACTGGCCACTCCACCGGTGCGAATACTCCGAACCGGGCGGTAACCGTCTTGAGCAAGGCTGCCTGCCCATCCGGCGACGCCGACGCTCGCCTGATCCTGACCGGCCATCCGTGGCGGGTCATGTGGGCCATGAGCTGGCCGGCCGTTCTGGTCATGATCCTGTTCGGCCTCAATTCCGTGCTGGATGCGGTTTACATCGGCCAGTTGATCGGTCAGCAGGCGCTGGCCGGGGCGGTGCTGGCCTATCCAATCACTCAATTGACCCTGGGTCTGGGCTCGCTGGCCGGCATTGGTGGTGGGGTTGCGCTATCGATCGCCATCGGACGCAATGACCGCGAGTTGATGCGCTGTCTTCCGGGTACGGCCCTGGCCATTGCCGCGGTGGTGTCACTGGGCTATGCCATATTCGGAGCCGGGCTGGCCGAACCGCTGGTCAGGGGCATGGGCGCGCACGATGAATTGATTCCCATCGCCGCCAGTTACCTGCGCGCCTCGGCACTGGGCGGCATCGGCGCCATTGCCGGATTGACCCTGAACATGCTGTTGCGCGGCGAAGGCAAGATGAAGCTGGCCGCCACCTTTATGGCCATCGGTCTGCTGGCCAATATCGTGCTGACTCCCATCTTCATCGTGGTGTTCGACTGGGGCGTGGCCGGGGCGGCCTGGGCGACCAACATCGGTGGAGCGCTGGGTGGGGTGCTGGTCTGGCGGCGTTTTGCCCGAGGTCAGGCCAGCTACCCGGTCAATGCACGCTATGTCGGGCTGCATCCGGCCTTGCGCGCACGCATCGTCAAGCTGGGCACCCCGGCAATGATTTCTTCATCAATGGGTCTGGTTCAGGCCATCGTGGTCTTCAACATGCTTTCGCGGATCGGCGATGAGGCCGATATCGCCTTTTTCGGCGCGGCCTGGCGGGTGCTGATTTTCATGCTGACACCACTGTTTGGCCTGATGCGCGCTTATCAGCCGGTGGCCGGCATCAATTACGGGGCCGGCCAGTGGCAGCGCGTTCAACAGACCTACTGGACCTTCGTCACCGCCGGCGCGCTGATGATCATCCCGGTCTGGGCGATGATGAGCCTGTTCCCGGACCAGACGCTGGCACTGATGCTGCCGGATACGGTGTTTTCGGCCGCCGATCTCCATCACTTTCGCGTACTGATCCTGGTGCTACCGATACTGCCCATCGTGTTTACCGCGCTGGCCCTGCTGCCGGCCGTCGAGCGACCCGGCAAGGCCACCTTGGTCTCGGTCACCCGCCAGTTGTTGCTGTATGTCCCCGTCATCCTGCTGCTGCCCAGATTCATGGGAATCTCCGGGGTCTACTACGGTTCCACGGCCATCGACTTTCTGTGCACCCTGTGGCTGGCCTGGATTGTGTTGCATATCTTTCGGACCTCACCATCTAAAACGACCTGAGGTGGAAACCAGGATTCTGGAACTACCGAAGTCACCAAATGGAATTTCGAGCGTCCTCGGTGCATTCGGTGTTTGAGGGTCGTCGCGTCTGTGCATAATGGATCAGGATTCGTTTGGCATCGAGGATGAAACCTCGATTCGGGTGGAGGCAACGCAATGTTCAAGTCGGTACTGGTAATCGGCCATATTCGCGGCATTCGTATCGAGATCCACGTCAGCTGGCTGATCATTTTTGCGCTGCTGATGTTCGCTCTCAGCGCCGGATTCCACCAGCACTACCCGGACTGGTCCATGCCGGTGGTCCTGATCACGGCGCTACTGACCATTGTGACGTTCTTTGCCAGCATCGTCGCCCATGAACTTGGTCACAGCCTGGTCGCCATTCGGCGCGGGGTGCCGGTACGCGCCATCACGCTGTTCATCTTCGGCGGTGTAGCTCAGCTTTCCCGGGATTCAGAGTCCGCCAGGGATGAATTCTGGATCGCCATTGCCGGCCCCATCGTCAGCTTTGCCCTGGCGCTGGCGTTTTCCCTGCTATCAGGCGCCACCGCCGCGATCAGCGAACCATTGTCGGTCGGACTGGGCTGGCTGGCGCTGATCAACTTCATCGTCGCCGTCTTCAACCTGATCCCGGGGTTTCCACTCGACGGCGGACGCGTCTTTCGCGCCCTGGTCTGGATGGCTACCGGCAATGCCCAAACCGGCATGAAATTCGCTGTCATGGGTGGTCGGCTGGTGGCCTACGCGCTTTTCGGACTGGGCCTGTGGAGCATGCTGGCGCTGGGCAACCTGATCGGTGGCCTGTGGATCATGGTGATTGCCTGGTTCCTGCTCAATAGCGCCGAGGCCAGTGGTCGGCATTTCGATCTCAGTCAACGGCTTCAAGGCATTCGTGCCGGGGATGTCGGCAATGCGGATATCCCCCACGTGGATCAGTCCACTACGATCGATCAATGGGTCGAGCAACAGGTATTGCAGGACGGCAACCGGACCTGCTTCGTGACCGAAAACGATACTCTGCTCGGGCTGGTCACTCTATCCGATGCACGGAGCGTCAACCGTGATGTCTGGCCACAGACCCGGGTCGGGGAGATCATGACCCCAGCCGACAAGGTCATCAAGGTCATGCCCGACACGCCGGTCAACGAGCTGCTTCAGTTGATGAGCGAAAGAAATCTCAACCAGGTGCCGATCATGGACGGATCACGCCTGGTCGGCTGGATTGACCGGCAGCGAATGCTGCGAACCATCGAAATTCACCTAGAGCTTGAAGCCTGACGGCGCCGGGCGTGAATCAGCTTTTTCGCGCGTCGCGAATAATGTTGAAGCGAACGACGAAGCGTCCCTGATCCTGCTCTCCACGCTTGCCGGGCTCGAACTCCGCGTGCTTGCCGATATATTTCATGTCCTTTGATGGTGGCATCCGAAAGACCAATAGCGCGTTATTGGATGCTGGCAGCGTCTGATCAGAGATCAGGGTAAACCAGGGCACGTGCTCGATTTCGGCCACGGTGACCGGTATGTCCTTCTTGTGCGGATCATCCAGGTCGGTCAAGGCGCCACGAAAGAATCGTGCCTTGCCACGGCGATCGAGACTCAGATTGGTACCCAGACCCGAGCATAGCTCCTCGGCCCGCTGAAGTGTGGAATCACCGAGAATATCGAATGGATCCTTGTCACGTGTCATCAGCGGCCATACTCTAATCAATCACCCTCGGCAAATACTGCTTTCCTCCCCCCGGTATGTCAACTACTGATAAATCGAAAACCGACCAGCTCACCACCAGCAATCCGGAGCTGAGAAAGTCCAATCGCCAATTCTACGATCGATTGTGGTCCAACGCCCGCCTGATCGACCCCCGGCAGTTCAATACCTGGCCATTGATCGAACCCATGCTCGATGATGCACAGCGGCGTGTGGAAATCGGTCCGGGTCTACGACCGCGTCTGCCCGTAACAGGCACCTTTTTCGCCGATATCAGCAAACCCGCCCTCAATGCTCTTGAGCAAGCCGGTGGCCAGGTCGCCGAAGTGCCCATCGAGGAATTACCCTGGCCCGACGACCATTTCGACCTGGTCTGCGCGCTGGATATCATCGAACATGTCGAGGACGATGAGCAGGCGGTCAGCGAGCTGGCCCGCATCGCAAGACCCGGAGCAACCGTGTTGCTGTCCACGCCGCTGCATCCGGAATACTGGACCGAGTTTGACAACATTGTTGGTCACCGCCGCCGCTACCGGCCGGAAGATCTGGTCGAATTGCTGGCAAGAAACCATCTGCACATCGAGCAAAGCGCGGTATTCGGCATGAAACCCGATTCGTCTCCCCTGCTGAACCTGGGCATGTGGTTCCTCAAGTACCACCGCCGGGTGGCCATGTTCTTCTACAACCGCCTGTTCATGCCCATCGGCCTGAAACGCCAGAAACCCCTGGAACTGTCCAAAGACCTGATCCCCACCGAAGGCGTCGACGAAGTCTTCCTGATCTGCCGCCACACCCCATCCCCCTAACCCCCAGAAACAACCAAACCAACCAAACCAAC
>SLKT01000071.1 GCA_007134485.1 Wenzhouxiangella sp.
CCCCGGACGCGTGTGGCTTGACAGCGATGCCGTCGTTGAAATCATCAACAGCACCGTCTCCGACCGGCTCCGCTTTTCTTCCAATGTGGAGTTGTTGCTCGACGAGCAATCCGAACTCAACAGTCGCATCAGTGCCGATCACAACCTGGAGCTGGACCTGCGAGGGCCGATCATCCTCGACGATGATGAAGCGCTGGAAGGGCGGGCCGGGATCAGCGCTGATTCCAATGCCCGGATTCACATGCGTGGCGGCAGCATCACCGGGCTGGGGACCAATCAACTCGGTATCGATATTGGCCAGGCCGGTGTGATTCGCCTGTCCGACGGGGCGTCGATCGACACCCCCGGCAACGCCATCGAAATGACCGACAGCGGTACGATCGTGATCGAATCCGGCAGTGTCGTGACTTCGGCCGACGGCGCCTCGGTGGACCACGGCGACGGGCTTGTACTCAGTGTCAATAACGCGACCCTGACCGGGCAAATCGATACCGGGGAGTCCTCCCAGATCAGCCTGCATCAGGCCACCGTCAACGGCCACAATCGCGCCGTTCGCGTGGGCGAAGGCTCGCTGCTGACCATCAGTGGCGCAAACACCGCGATATCGGCACCCTCCGGGCGTGTCGTTGACGTCGATGATGGCGCTCGCATGATTCTTCTGGACGGTCAGATCGAGGCGCCGGCCGGGTCCGATGCCAATCGGCCGATCAACCTGGGTCGAGGTGCTGAACTGTTCGTTCATGGCGGCCAGGTGCTGACGGGGATTGAAAACCGCCCCGGCATAAGAGGCAATCGCTCACGGATCGAAATGACTGGCGGCAGCATCGAGGCGTCGGCAGTGGATGCACCAGGCATTTACATGTTTGCCGAGGGCTCGGTTGACATCTCCGGCAGCACCTCGATCACGACCACGGGGGATCGTGAAGCGACCGATCCGCAGAACGGGGCACACGGCGCCTTCGGTCGCAGCTCGGTGTTCGAAATGAGCGGCGGACAAATCGACATTCAGGGCAGTGGCAACTTCGGATTGCTTGGTCTCGAAGAATCGCTGATCGTGATGCGCAACGGTCAGGTGCTGGCTGACCCCGGGCTCGATTCCTACAGCCTGGGTGCGTTCGAGGAATCAATCATCCGTATTCAAGGGCTTGCCGATGACTTCACCGTCGACATCGACGGCAGCGGCGAAGGGCCGGAGCCGGTGGTCGTGGATGAAGGTCAAAGTGTCAGCCTGGTTGATCTGTATCCGGAATTCGCCGACAGCGATCCATTTTCGGGCGTGATCGACGGCACCTGGTCCGACGGCGAATCGTTTTCACTGAGCTTCACCAACCAGTACGAAGGGCTCGTCCCCGGCGAGATCGTGCTGCGCGGCGTTGCGCCTGACCCGGAACCGGACCCGGGCACTGAAACCACTATCGACAGCCTGCCTAATCCCTCCGAAGTCGATGAGGTCGTGACCCTTGTCGTCGACGTCAGCAACCCGGATGCCGCACCCGACGACGGTCTGGTGACCGTGACGGCGACCAGCGGCGAGACCTGCCAGGACAGTGATCCGGCGGTTTCAGGCAATACGGCGACCTACTCCTGTGAGATCACCTTCGAGACCGTTGGCGATCGTGGCGTCGAGGCCGGGTTCACCGACTCGGAATCATTCGACGATTCCACCTCCCAGACCATCATCCAGACCGTCAACCTGGGCTTGTTCATCGATCGCTTCGAGGCGGATATCGACCAATAAGCATCATCAGCTCGAATTCGGCATCCAGGGAACCGGTCAGGAAGCCCGAGCTGGTTGATGAAAGCGCTCAATGAGCCGATCGCTCGGCGCGCCAGGCGCGAGGACGGATGCGAAAGCCACACATGTCCCGAATTCGCCGATGTCGCGGTGCAAACACAAAAAAGTTCACTCGCGCAGAGACGCAGAGGCGCGGTGAGGATGCAAGAGCCAGGATTCCAGGAATAGCAAAGTTGCACTTTAATCTTCAGGTTGCACTTGAATGTCCGAGTGTATGCTGGGGCGCTTATCGAATGTGTCGCACGGAGGCGGCGACAATGACAAAATGAAGTGAGGTATAATAATGTATAGAATTCTACCTTCGAACAAACCGGTGGTTCCTGGAGAGTGACCATGAGCATGAACATCAAGGACCCGGAAGTCCATCGTCTGGCGCGCGAGATGGCGCGAATAACCGGCAAGAGCATGACGCATGTGGTGCGCGAGTCGCTCCAAGAGCGCTACGAGGTGCTGGCCCGTGAACAGAGACGGGCTGATGTCACTGAACTGCTCGGCATTGCCCGGCGAGTGGCCGAACGTGCTGACGGAGAAGTGCCGGACCACGGCGAACTGTTGTACGACGAAAAAGGCTTGCCGAAGTGATTCTCGACACATCGGCCTTGGTGGCCATTTTTTTGGCGAGCCCGAGCAGGAAGACTTTGTGCGCCGAATCCATGCGGCCGAGGACTGTCGCATCAGTGTGGTCAATCACCTGGAACTGTTCATGGTGATCGAACATCGGTTGGGCGCGGAATCCAGTCGGCAGATCGATTTTTTCCTTGAACGGGCGCAGGTCATTGTCGAGCCTGTAACGCTGGAACAGGGCCAACTGGCCCGTCAGGCTTTCCTGGACTATGGAAAGGGCCGGCACCCGGCCGGTCTCAACTTCGGCGATTGCTTTGCCTATGCCCTGTCTCGTGCTACCGGTCAGCCGTTGTTGTTCAAGGGGGATGATTTCTCGGCAACCGATATTGTCAGCGCCCTGATTTGACTGTCGGACACGAATCTCAGTTAGCCAGGGTCGAGGTCGCGCTTCCGATGGGCAAATGCATCGCCAGTTTGCCAAGTCTTGAAAAGGCAACGGCTCCCGTAGGAGCCGTGCGGCCCGGCTACCTAAGCAGGCCGGGGCTGTAGTTTCCGAGAATGCAGGATCAGGGATTGAGTGTCAAGCTTCGCTATTGAACTTTTGTGCTATATGAGATAAATTAAAAGCTCATTTGGGCTGTAATTGGTTTTGGCATGCGCTACGAAGTAGAGTCTGTTCGGGACAAAGGCTGGGAGGTTCGGGAGGATGCCTCGTTTGCCGGGCTTTACCGGATGGCGCCGGTGCGGCGGGTCGAGATGGTGCGTGAGGGGGCGCCGGCCGAGATGTTGAACACGGTGGCCGAGCGCACCGGCATGGCGCGCGAGGAACTTTACCGGGCGCTGGGGTTGGCGCCATCGACGATCAAGCGCAAGCTCTCTCGACATCAGCGCTTGTCGAAGGATGAAAGCGAGCGGGCCATGGGCATGGTGCGGCTGATTGGGCAGGTGGCAGCCATGCTGGAGGAATCCTCCGACGAGCAGGACTTCGATGCCGGAGCCTGGCTGGGTCGCTGGCTGGCCCGACCGAATCCGGCTCTGGGGGGTGAAAAGCCGTTGGACTACCTGGATACCGCCGATGGTCGGCAGATGGCGTCTGATCTGCTGGCCAGGATGCAGTCGGGCGCTTATTCGTGACCCATTGTCCATGAAAGACAGGCGGCGCTTGTGGCGCATCGCGACCGATACCCCGAGTTATTCCGCTGACGACGCATCGGGCGAAGGCGCTCGAATCACGGGCGGACGCTGGAATCGGACCGGCACACCGATGTTGTATGCCTCCGAATCACGGGCGCTGGCCTGCCTGGAAGTGCTGGTTCATCTCAACAGCGGTGATGATCTGCCGTTGAACCGTTATCTGGTTGCCATCGAGATTCCGGACAGTGCCTGGAAGCAGCGCGTGCGATTTGAGCCGGACATCCATATCGGCTGGGATGCCGAACCGGCTGGCCTCGTGTCGCTGGATTGGGGAACAAATTGGTCCAACAGCCGCAATTCGCTCCTGGCCGAAGTACCGTCGGTGATCGTGCCGGATGAATCAAACTTTCTCATGAATCCCCTTCACCCGGATATGTCGCAAGTCAGTGTCCGGAAAGACCGGCGCTGGCTTTTCGACCGCCGTCTAAAATCACATTGACCCAATCTGGTATCCGGAACCCGCCCTTGCGTATGGCCGACGGTCGAGGTTTCCGTGATCGAGGTGAAATCGATGTGTATCGGCGTGAAGGTTTGGGGGCGGGGGTTCCAGTGAACCGGTGCGGGTGGGTTCAATGTTGTCGGTCGGGGATGTGACCCCGACCTACGATTCTCCGGCAGACGCGAGGCTCTGCAAGGAGGCAAACGGCGGAGTTGGGTGGTGGGCGATGCTGGGTTCGAACCAGCGACCCCTGCCGTGTGAA
>SLKT01000035.1 GCA_007134485.1 Wenzhouxiangella sp.
GCCGTCATGACTGCCTGCTCAGGTTGGCGATGAGATCAACGTGACTTTGACCTGCGCGCTGTTGATCCGGCAACCAGTGAACATATCGCTGGGTCGACTGCAGGCTACCGTGACCTAGCTGCCGCTGCAGCTCGTGGACCGGCAGCCCGCCCTCGAGCTGGTGGGTCGCATAGGCATGGCGCAGTCCGTGAATACCACCGGACTTGGTGACGCCGGCACGCGACTTCGCCCTTCGGTAGAAGCGCTGCGCGCAAGATGGGCTGATGTGAGCATGGTGCTCATGGCTGCTGGGGAATAACCAATCCTGCGGATGGCAAAGCGCCCAGTATCGCCGCAGTGCTGCCAGCAGACTGGGCGACAATGTGACCAGTCGATCCTTGGCACCCTTGGCCTGCACAATGCGAAGGTGGCCTCGTTCACCATCAATGTCTCGGACCTTCAGACTCACCACTTCGCTAACGCGAAGTCCACAACCATAAGTCAGTTCCAAGAGCATCCGGTGCTTGGGATTGGAACAACACTGCAATATCCGCCGCATCTCTCCTCGGGTGAGCAACTCGGGAATACGCTGCGGCAGCTTTGGAATGACAAACTCGATGTCATACGACGGCCATTTCAGTACCTGCAAGTAGAGGAAGCGTATCCCATTCAAGCACAGCCGGATACTGGATGCCGACAGATTACAGTCCTGTGCAAGGTAATCGAAAAAGCCTTGCAGCTCCTCAACCTTGATCGTATCTGGCGACTTCCGAAAATAGCGAGCCAATCGAGTGACAGCAGCCAAATAGGCCTGATGCGTTTTGACCGACATACCACGCTGGCGCATGGCATTGCGCATCTTCTTGCGCAAAGGTGTCATCGTCACTTCTCCTTGAATAAAGACCCACACGGGTCATCAAGGAGTATTGACGATCAACAAAACCCTGAAAGCAAGCGACGAAAAGCTACCGCGAAGCGGTTTAGTTCAACTTAATCTGTCGGTCGAGCCGCGCTCCAGCCTGGCCGGTCGTCATCATTTTTTGGAATCGACCGGGGTGTTTGCGCCGAACAGTCCCTACAGAGCGCGGATCACACCGGCCCGCCGAGGGCAATGCGGCAAGCCGAAGAGGTCACAACCGTCGGAAGATCGCACACCAGCCGAGCAGCGTTCGGCGATGCGCTGGGCGAAGCGCCCCAAGCGGGTTTTTCAGATCGATGTGGAGACCTGTCCGAATTGTGGCGGCACGGTCCAGATCATCGACTCCATCGAAGACCCACCGGTCATCGAGAGGATACTGACTCACCTCGCCAGCAAGGATCTTCCCGGCCTGTGGGCAGAAAGCCGCGCGCCTCCGGTCAAGCGAATCGGACATTCCTGAATCACAGTAAACCGGGTTCAGCTTGCGCTTGAGCCGCTTGAGCGAAGTGCGGTCCGGTGGCGCTCATCCCGGAATAGGCCAATGACAGGCAGTTTGGGGTGCTTCGTCGTTCAATTGGCTACGACAGGGGAGAATCGGGCGAAATCCAAACCACTGCGGGCTGCAAACGGGGTCAAACACCGGCTGGACTTGGCTCCGGATACTGCTGGAATTCGCGGAAATGGGCGGTTATAGTTTCTAGACTCCCCCAAACCCATGTGGCCGCAATTTCCATCCACCTGCGTAATAAGACTCAGACACGCACAGGACCTGACACGAACTAATGAAACCACGGCCTTTTTTCTTAATTTTCTCGGCGCTGGCGCTGCCGCTAACCCTCAGTTTTGCGGACGACCCCAATCAGCCGGAAGAAATTTTCAGCCACGAATTTCTCGGCGGCAATCCCGGCATAATCCAATCGGCAGGAGAGTTTGTTCTCATCCCGTCACCGGGCGAGGAGCTGGGCTTCTGGTCAACCGCCGGCGATGCCGATACGGCGGTGCGGATCAGCGTGATTGCACCTGAAGACCCGCCCTACCAGAGCCTGAACTTTGGCGGTCTGCAGACCATTCGAACCGAAGAAAGGTTCTATTTCACGGCACGACGAACCGTCGCCAGCCTGCCCTTGGATATTTGGGTGAGCGACGGCACTCAGGCCGGCACCTATCGAATCGTGGACAGCCAAGCGATCGGACTAGCCAACAACACTGCGTCTATCCGCTATTTCGCCACCTTCGGTGACACGATTGCCTTTGCTGCCACACTCCTGAACACGAATGAGCATCGAGTTTTCGTCATCAATGAATCGGAACCGAACAACGTGATTAGGGTACCGGAACTAGAACCTTTCATCGGCGCGGCCTATGACAGAATGCGCGAGCTTAACGGGAATCTCTATGTCTCCAGCAGCGTCGACGGTGATCGCAGCCTATGGCGCATTAATCCCGGCAACTTTACGGCCACTCAGGTGTGGTCCATGGGTGGATCGTCGCCCCAGCGCGTGCCGCCAGCTGACCTCATGACGGCCGGCGGCGTGCTGTATTTTCGCGCACGCGACGACACCAATGCGCACGCCCTCTGGCGCCTGGGCGCAGGCGGAACAGACGCTATTCGTTTGCACCATCCGGCCAACTCGCCCCCGGAAGCAGGGGATTTCCGTGGCAGCACCCGCCTGATCGGAGCACAAAACCGGCTGTTTTTTTTCGCCTCTCAGTGGGATACCACCAATCCCGACAACCCTTTCTGGCGCAATGACCTGCGCTTGGGAACCAGCCAGGGCACTGAAATCAGCACCGAAACGTTTTGGCGACACGATCTTGGGTCTGGTTGGACTGTTAGTACTGTGGCCAACGATGAGTTCGGTACCGCCGGAAACCAGCTGATCTTCAAGTCGCCTCCATCAGCCAACGGCGGTCGCCAATGGTGGCGTAGCGATGGTAGCGCCGAGGGCACTCAGCCCGTCGTGATCAATAGCGAAACCATTCCCGCGCCCGGCTTGCCGTCCGGCACCGGCGCTAGCCTAGCGCAGGACGAAGGCGGCGTTTGGGTCAGTAACCTGGAGGGCTCGATCAGACGGCGCCTCTTTTTCATCGGACCCAGCAACGCCGAAAGCTTCGCCGTTCCCGGAGAATTCAACCGTCTCGAAAACTTCCATGCGCACGCCGGGCGTTTTTGGTTCACCGTTCAGGCACCTGTCGGCGGAAACCGCAGCGTCTGGCGCGTTTGTCCAAGCTGCCTGGGCGACAGCATCTTCAATAGTCGCTTTGAAGAGGAACCGGAATCTTGAGGCAGAGCCTGCAGAGCAACCTGAGACCAAAGGGGCTTACCCAGAAAGAAAGGACATATATGGACGCCTCCCCACTGTCAAGCGGTTCTTCTGGGGTTTGCAGTTTCTCCGGCGCAGAAATTCCAGGACAGGCACCATCTGAGGACTTTGGGGGTCTTCGGCAACAGCTCCAGCTTGCGCGCCGTCCCTAGTGACGTTTATCATGAATAAATCAGTCTTGAGATTGTGCAATGTCCGTTTCCGAGAACAAGTCCAACGCGAGTGCTCGGCGCAGCCAGGCGTATCGTGAGCGAATGCGAGCGGCCGGTTACCGAGCGGCGGAGGTTTGGCGCCTGGATACCAGTGATGACGCGGTTCGGTCGCGCATCGAACGACAGCTCCGAGAGCTCGCCAAGGCGACAGACGACACCGACTGGACGGTTGAGCCGGAGTTCCCGGATTGGCGCTGACGCGGTGGGCAGTTGTCACCTATTCCGGCGGGCCCTACGGAAAACCCAGGCCTGCGGTCGTTGTTCAGAACAACCTGGCCCTTGCCGAGCCAAGCAGCATTACCCTCTGCCCGATCACCAGTTTCGTTGTTGATCACACCGAGGATTTTCGAATACTGGTCGAGCCGGATGATCGGAATGGTCTTCAGCAGCGTTCTTTCCTGATGTCGGACAAGCTGATTACGCTCCCCATTCAGCGCATTGGGCCAGTGATTGGGCAGCTCGATGAAAGGTCAATGAAAAAGCTGGCCGTCGCCCTACGCTTCTGGATCGACGTTTAGGGCTGATTGGCCCATGCTTTTGTGCAAAATTCCAGTCATGACAGCAGCGGACCTGCTGCGTGTTGCAATCGGTGTCAAACGTTATCAAGCGCGGCACACCCTTGAACGATCGCGCCCTGCAGTCGGGTTGCGAGGCGCATGCTACTTGCCCCTCAGCGTCATGCGGAAGGTCTTCTCGATACGACTCATGTCGGACGGGTCGACTTCGGCCTCCTCCGCGAAGGCACGCCAACGACCCACGGCCTCGGCCACGTCCCCGATGGTCC
>SLKT01000128.1 GCA_007134485.1 Wenzhouxiangella sp.
CGTTGACAGATTATTCGGAAGAACCAATACGGAAACAATGTGCCGGGTACCGATTACGGACACGTGAATCCGGTCGTGTCGATGGATTCATTATCGACCGTCGGGGATGTAACCCCGACCTACAAGTGTTGCGAGCGCGAACGAATCGTAGGTCGGGGTTACATCCCCGACGGACGACGTTGAAAATGTCTCCGTCGTCTTGTTCATGTGGCTTACCTAACCTCCAGAGCGGATCGATCGTGCTGCAGCACGCGCGTTGAGAATACACCCAGGCAGAAAGGTACCCTCCAGCGAGCGCTTGCCGTTGCAACCGCCGCCGCCGAATCCTGCCGCCTCGCCCACGCAATACAGGCCGGGAACGGGCTGATCAGAACCATCCAGCACGCGGCTTTGAAGATCGGTGCGCAAGCCGCCCAGGCTCTTGCGGGTGATCAGTTGCATGCGAATGGCGATGAACGGGCCGGCGCCTTTTTTCTTCAAGGGGGCTGGTTTGCAGGTGCGCAGCCGGTCGGGGCGCCACTGGCGGGCATGGTTGATCATGCGGATCTGGGCATCGTTGTTCAGTGCGTTCTTGTTGTGGAAGTTGGCATCGAAATCATTGACCGTGGCTTCGAGTACGGCCGGGTCGATATGGTGCGAGCGAGTCAATGCGTTCATTTGCGCCGCCAGGCCGGTGAGCGTGTCATCGACCAGGAAATCATCGCTTTCTGACTGCATCTGCCTGACCAGGCGATGATTGCCCAGAAGCGTTTCCTTCAGAAAGGTCAAAAACTGCTTGTCGCGGATGCGCGGATTGTGCTCGGATCCGGATATGGCGAATTCCTTTGCGGCAATGCGCCAATTGAGCAAATGCCAGGTCCAGGGTTGTTCCTGTTCGGCCACGCGTTGACACAACCAGTGGGTATCGAAACCGGTGACCAGCGGCTCGGGCCCGATGCGCCGGCCGGTATGGTCCAGCCACAGCGCAGACTTGCATGGAATGGTCGACAGGCCATGGCCCTGAAAATGCGGGAAGGGATGGGGAAAGCCGGCAGCGTAGTTCCACATCTCTCCGGCATTGACGATGATCCCGCCCAGCTTTTCAGCCGTGAAGTGATGGAGCTTGCCGTCGGCATAGGGGTGGGCGCCGTTGAGCATGGTTTTCGGCAAGGGACGGTCCGCCGGCCAGTTGGCTCGACATTGTTCATGAGCGCCGTTGATGCCGCCGGTGGCCAGCACCACTACCGGGGCTTCCAAACGAGTCTCTGCCCCGCTGTCTTCGTCGATGGCCATGGCGCCGGACAGCGCTCCGCCTTCCTGTTCCAGTTCGACCACCCGGTGACGATGCAGCAGCTTCAGCCTGTCGCCCTGGCCGGCCTCGCGCATGGCGCCGCCGAGTTGTCGCACCAGCTCCTGCGCTGTGCCCCAGACGATGTGATAGCGCGGGACGGAATTGCCGTCCCCGAAACGACCGCGCTCGACCCAGTTGACCGCCGGCATGAACTTCAGGCCTTCGCCGACCAGCCAGTCGTGCACTTCGGCGCGCGAGCGTTCCACGTAGTATTCGGCCCAGGCCAGGGAATGATGATCGGCCGGGTCCAGTTGTCCGAAACGCAGCCAGTCCTTGAGCGCCCGTTCGGGCGTGTCGGGAATCTTCATGCGCGCCTGCAAGGGCGTGCCGATCAGCGCCATGCCGCCGAATGCCCACAAGGCCAGCCCGCCGAATCGTTCCGGCGTGTCACGATCGACCAGGGTCACCGACTGGCCGTTACGCAGCACCTCCAGCGCGGTGACGATGCCGGCCAGGCCACCGCCAATGACCAGGACATCGGAGGCGATTGGATTTCGGGCAACCGTGGCATTCATTAGCGTGGATGTTGCGGCATTGGCCGAAAGTGTACAACGGCCGGCGCTTTACTCGCCGAAGTCCTGAAAGCGATCCTGGAATATCAAATCCGGCCGGGGTATGCCGGTGCCGGACATTGGCAGGTCGGCCGAGGCATTCTGGGTGCTGCCGACTGCAAGCGTGGCCCCGGCCGGGCCGGTCGAGGATGGCATGAAGGTAACGACCACTTCACAGCTTCCACCGACCGGAATACCGCCGGAGCAATCATCGGAATCGACCTCGAAATCAACGTCTGACAAGGCGAATGCCAAACCGCTGAGATCGGCTTCTCCGGTGTTGTTCAGGTTCACTGTCAACGGCGGGCTGCTGTCCCCAACCTCGACTTCTCCAAAATCCAGGCTGACCGGGTCAAAGTCCATGGCCACATCGACGATCTCATCGCTTTGTATCTCCACCGCGCCGATGTCACAGGCCGCAGTGCCATCCTCGTTGCCGTCGACCGGGCGAGACTCGCCCCGTTGGTCGGTGTCCGGGCAGAAAAGATCCAGCGCGGCATCGATCGCCGGGCTGCCGGGTTCGGGCATGTGGGTTGGCGTCGGGCCGCCATTGTCGGCCAATGGTCCAAGCAATGCAGGTATCGGATCTGTCGATGTGCCGATCTGGTCACTTGAATGGCTGGAGTAGAACACCAGGCCGGCATCGTTGCCGATCAGGTTCCCGCCCTGAAATACGGTGTCGGTACCCAGGCTGGTCTGCTGAATTTCGTCGGCGGCGACCGAGGCCGTGTTGCCGGCGACAATCGTATTGCGATATCGATAAAGGCTGCCGGAAATCGTGGAACTCAGGCCACCCCCGCTGCGGCTGGCCGAATTGCCATGGACGGTACTGTTGATCAGTGTCAGTTGATTGATCCCATTCCCGGTCAGCACATCGGAATCAATGCCGCCTCCGTCAAGAGTGGAGGAGTTATTGCTGACCGTGGTGTTGATGAGCACACCCAGGGCGGTGCCACCAGACTGGGAGTACTGGGCGATCGCGCCTCCGTAGACGGCTTCATTGTCGGTCAGTGTGCTGTCTCGTACGGTCAGGTCGGCAGTCGTGGCGGCCAGGTTGAAACTACCGATGCCGCCACCTTCACCACTGGAACTGTTGTTCTCGAATGTGCAGCGCTCCACCGTAAGACTGGCCGAACCGGCGCTGGTGGCTACATTGCCAATAGCGCCGCCGATCCTGGCGATACTGGTTGAACTGCCTGACACGGTGTTGTTGCTCATCACGCAATCAGTAATCGTCAAGCTGCCGGCATTGCGTATGCCACCCCCCTGAGCGTTGGTCACATGGCCATTGGCAATGGTGATGTGATTGATTGACACGTCCGCACCGTGGCTGATGCTGAATACACGACTGCTGCCATTGCCGCTGACTGTCAGATCGGCAGCGCCCGGTCCGGCAATGGTGAGATCAACATCGATGGCAATCTGTCCGGAGGTCAGAGTAATGACACTGTCCGGGGGCAGATCGAACGCAATGGTGTCTCCGTTTCCGGCATCGGCCACGGCCGAGCGCAACGTACCATTTCCGCTGTCGCCATTATCGGTAACGGTCCATGTGGTCTGTGCATGAGCGATCGAACCACTGAGCAGCAGGACGAGTAGTACGACCATGGGGCCACAAGGGCCTTGGCGGGTGAAATAACGTTGGCTGGCTGGCATGATTGTGATTCGATTTTTCGGACACATTACCATGCCGAACGCGATGAGCTTGCCCATTGTGGTCACCGTGCTGGCGCTGGCCGCCTTGCTGGTCGCCGAGTATCGCGCCAGCCGCCTGGGCAAGTGGCTGTCCAAACCGCTGGCGTCGGCCGGTTTTATTGCCACTGCGTTGGTGGCCGGGGCGCTGGACTCGGTTTACGGCCTGTACATTCTGATCGGGCTGGGCCTGTCCATGCTGGGCGATGTGCTGCTGATCGGCAAGTCACGAAAAGCCTTCGTGTCCGGGCTGCTGGCCTTCCTGCTGGGGCATGTGGCCTATGTGGTCGCGTTCTGGATGCTGGGTTTCGACCCGTGGGCGGCGGTCGTGACGGGGTTCGTTTTGCTGGTTTTGTGCCTGTGGCTGGGCCGACGCTACCTTCCGCGGATCGAGACCGGCATGCACCGGCCGGTGATCGCCTATGCCGCCGTCATCAGCCTGATGCTGGCGCTGGCCGTTGGCGCGGTGGCTGATTCGGCCCACTGGATCATCCTGGCCGGTGCGGCCCTCTTTTATGTCAGCGACCTGAGCGTGGCCCGCGACCGGCTGATCCAGGCCGGCTTCATCAACCGCGCCTGGGGCCTGCCGGCCTACTACATCGGTCAGCTGATGCTGGCGGTCAGTGTGATGTTTGTCTCGGCCCCGTGAAACTTTTCCGATCCGGTGTGTAGAAAGAAGTAGACCAACCAATTGACCACGGAGTCATGATGCAACCGAATGCCCGTCAAATCCCGATGATCCTGTCCCTGGTACTGGCCTTGTTTCTGGCCGGTTGTGTGGATGTGACCAGTACCAGCGATGACCTGGACCAGCCCGAACTGAGAGTTCACGATGTCTCCGGGCTGAACGTGGAAGACCTCGACAACAATCTGAATGAACTGCTGAGGCGCGAGGACCTGCCATTGCGTGGCGAGGTCCGATTGCTTGACGACCATCGGCTGGCGGTCAATGGCTCGAAACGCCTGCAGCGTGAAATCGAACGGATACTGGATGATCTCAGAAATGGTCCGATGGGCCCCGAAGCGGGTACTTCAAGGCCTTTCCGGGTTCAATACTGGCTGCTGCAGATGAGCCGGGAAGAAGACGGAGAGGCTCTACCGGCCGGCCTGGACGCGGTGGTCGAACCGATTGCCCGCGAGTTTCCCGGATTCGAATTCCGCGTCCAGGACTTTCTTGAAAGCTATCACGATGGTCCGGCGACCATGCGAAATCTGACTTCCGGCGCCGGAACACGACTTCACTATCGTGGTCTTCAAATCGTGGAGGATGGGGTGCGTCTGCATGCCCAGGTCAATGCCCTGCCTCCCAGCGAAGGACAACGTCCCCCAGCCTACTATGTTGACCAGCGCCTGCAACCCGACAAGGCCCTGGTGCTCGGTCGCGCCCACGGCGGCGGACAGGGCGAGGAAGCGGTTTACCAGGTGCTGATTGCACGCATGGAATGGACCGATTGACTGGTGTCCCTGTCGGAGGAGGCTCTGGAGGCCGCCTACCGGCGCCTCGAGAAGCCGCTTTACAACTACCTGTTTCGCTGGTTCTGGAATCCGGTCGAATGCGAGGACCTGATTCACGATGCCTT
This sequence comes from Wenzhouxiangella sp., assembly GCA_007134485.1. Lineage (GTDB taxonomy): Bacteria > Pseudomonadota > Gammaproteobacteria > Xanthomonadales > Wenzhouxiangellaceae > Wenzhouxiangella. The sequence continues at coordinate 5,154 of SLKT01000128.1, forward strand.
CGAGCGCCTCTGGAAACGACGCCGGAAGGTCAGGGAAGACGGCATGGACGCGCTGGTCTGGACGACCGTGATCAACCTGGCGCGCAACCGTTATCGCCGGGCCGGGCGCTGGAGCTGGCTGCCGTTGTCACCGACCTTGTCGTCCGAGCAGGATCCGCACCAGTCGGCCCGGCTCGACGAGCGCGAACAGCAGTTGAAAGACGCGCTCGCGCAATTGTCGATGAACGATCGAGAAGTCATCCTGCTCGATGTCTTTGCCGGTGTCGGCCGGGCCGAACTGGCGAACATGCTGAACATTCCGATTGGTACGCTCGCCTCGCGCAAGCATGCCGCCATCGCCCGCTTGCGACGCTTGCTGGAGTCTGCCAATGAAACCTGAATCCATGTTTCGCACCCTCGACCCACCCCCGGGCGGATTGAACCGACTGAGAAACCGACTCCACCACAGGCCGGCGTCGCGCTACTGGCTGCCGGCTGCAGCGGCCGCTTGCCTGGTCGTGGCCGTTGCCTGGTTCGGAGTTGACCGGCCGGCCGGCGATACCGAATCACTGATGGAGCTACGCCAGATTCTGGAAGACGCCAAACCCCCACCCCTGGCCATCGACGGAAAACAACCGACCCGGCTGGACATCGATACCGACGATGCCGTGGTGTACTGGCTCGACGCTCAGGATGATGCCGGCGTTCAGTAGGGGTGTTAGGGACTGACGTCCTCTGCACGCAGCAATTGCTCGATACGGCGTGCAGTCCCAGCCGGCAATCCGGCGCGGTTGGCGTAGTGCGGCCAGTCCAGCAGACAGGAACGGACCTCGTTGAAAATCACCCGCTCCCGGCCCCGCTTGAGCCCGGCGGCAGCGGCCAGTGCCCGGAAATCTTCAAAGCTGAAGTGATCGCGTCGACCGTTGAGCGTCATCTGGTGGCGGGCCGTCCAGTCACCCTCCGGGTTGTAGCTGAAGACCAGGTCAAACGCCGGCGAGAGCCGCCAGTGGCCGTGCCGATCCATCAGGAAAGCAATGTTCTTGACATGATCGTCCTGATTGCGGCCGAGGATATTGAATACCGCCCGGCGATAGAACTGCTCCAGCTCGGACATGGACAAGCCAATCTGACGCATGACCTGAAAGGCCTGCTCATAACTGTAGGCGCCCGGCAGGTTGTAGTCGAAGTGGGCCATGGCACAAAGCGATTGCATGTGCAGCTTGCCGCCATCGGATGTCCGATCGAAACGCCGGGTCATGAAATGCCGGCGACCGTTCTCCTCGAGGAGACGGCACTCACTCATCTCGATCCCGGCATCCACCGCCATCAGGTAATAGGCATACTCGATGGCGCCGTATCCCTGGGGATCATCCAGCTCGCGATCCCGGTTGCCACTCACGCCATCGAACTTCAGTAACCAGTGCTCGAACCCCGCATCGTGATCGACCTGGCCGGAACGCACTTCGCCGGTCTCGGAATTCCAGGCCACGACCGCCTTGGCCCTGGCGCCGCCAGCCGAGGTTCCCACGCGCAGGATATCGGCCTTGGCCTGCTCACTGGTATCCTCGCTGAAACTGACCTGCAGCGCGTCACGCTGACTGAGCACCTCTGACGCCAACTCGACCAGCGCATCCACCTCGAGGCGACGTGACTCACGAGCCTTCGGGCCGATTCGAGGCTCGAACTCCAGCGCGCCCATACCGCGTCGGCCGGTGTAGCAGAGGCGCTCGACCGCATTCATCGAGCCGGGCGAACGCCCCTGCCGGGCCAGCCATGCATTGATCAGAAGATGGCCGAACTTGTCGGGCAGCGAGTCGGCCAGCAACCCGGGCAATCCGTGAAAAGTCTGCCGAGACAACTCGGGAAAGCCAAAGACCCGATCAGACAGTGGCATGGTCAGCGGAGCGACCTCGATCCCGCTGGCAGTGAATGCGGGCGCGTACTCGAAAACGGCCGTCTGCTCCCCGTTAACCAGGGCAACGGCGCCAATGGTGCGCCCCCACAGCCGTACTTCGGCTACCGTACTCACTCGGACTCACCCCAGGTCCACGGGCCGGTCTCGCGCACCTTTTGCTCATCATCGCGCTTGCGGACCCGTTGCGGCAGCTTGCCGCCCTGCTTGAGCAGGGTCATCGGACGCACGGTTTCAGCCGGAATCATGGCATCGAGCGCCGGCATCAACTCCAGCACGCGCAGCAGCCGCACCAGTGTGGTCATCTGCGCCGACTGCCCCGCCTCGACACGCTCGATCGTACGCTTGCCCACACCGGCCCGATCGGCCAGTTCGGCCTGGCTCAGACGAAGCGCGATTCGTCGCTGCGCCAGCCGCCGCCCCAACTCGGCCAGCACCGCTTCGTCGGACATCGTATCTGAAATACTCATGGCGCCACTTATGACGAGTTATAGATATATTCTACATTGAATCGTCATTTATTGCGATTATTGGAAACTTTTCGCTGTAGCCCCCATGTCCCTCATCAAACAGATTTGTAGCGTATTGTTTTGAAGATAAGAAATTTAACCGCAAAGACGCTAAGTTCGCGAAGAAAAATCCTTTCTTTTTCTGCCTTCGCGTTCTTTGCGTCTTCGCGGTTAGTCTGGTTTTGTTTGTTCCGAGACAGCGGGCCCGGAAACGGGACTGATAACTCTGTGGTGCGTTCATTCCAACAGCAAGTGGGAGCAAGCCCCCTACATTCCCGGCTGGGTCAGTTCACGACCTCCGGCCTCGTCGAGCCGGCGTGATCCGGGGATGCATCTCCCAAACTTCAGGCCCGCAAGCTGTCCATATCGATGACGAAGCGATAGCGCACATCGCCCTTCTGCATGCGCTCATAGGCCTCGTTGATATTGCGGATGTCGAGCATTTCGATATCGCAGGCGATGCCGTGCTCGGCGCAGAAGTCCAGCATTTCCTGGGTTTCGGGAAGACCGCCGATCAATGAGCCGGCCAGGCTCAGGCGCTTGAACAGCAATGCGGCCGGCTCCAGTGGCGGTTCAATCGGATTGACCAGGCCGACCAGAATCATCGTGCCGTCACGCTTCAGGGTATTCATGTAGGGGTTGAGATCGTGCGGCACCGGCACCGTATTGAGCAGGAAATGAAAGCGACCGGCGGCGGCTTCCATCTGCGCTTCGTCGTTGGACACGATGACATGATGGGCGCCCTGGCGTTCGGCCTCGGCCGCCTTGTCGGCCGAACGGGTAAACACCGTCACTTCCGCGCCCAGCGCCCGACCGAACTTGATGCCCATGTGCCCCAGACCACCCATGCCGATGACGCCCAGGCGATGGCCCGAACCCACGCCGAAATGCTTCAACGGCGAATAGGTGGTAATGCCGGCGCACAGCAAGGGCGCGGCGGCAGCCGGATCCAGCGCTTCGGGCAAACGCAACACGAAACGCTCGCTGACCACGATGGACTCCGAGTAACCGCCCCAGGTCCGCGAACCGTCATGGAGGTCCTCGCCGTTATAGGTCAGCACATTGCCGTTTTCGCAGTATTGCTCCAGGCCTTCCTCGCAGGAAGAACACTTGCGGCAGGAATCGACCAGGCAGCCGACTCCGACCTGGTCGCCGACCTTGAAACCGGTGACATCGCCGCCAACGGCAGTAACCGTGCCGACGATTTCATGACCCGGCACCACCGGGTAGTGGGTCATGCCCCAGTCGTCGTGGGCGAAATGCACATCCGTGTGGCAGATGCCGCAGTAGTCGATACGAATGGCGACATCATCCGGTCGGGGATCGCGACGTTCGATGCTGAAGGGCGCAAGTCCGGAATCGGCAGATTGGGCGGCGTAGGCACGCGTCATGGCGGTTTCCTCAATTTGGGTCGATATCTCCGCATGATGTTACGCCTGATATGTGAACGACACCAGGGGTGAGGGCCGGCGAATTCAACCAGGGATGACTCAGAATCCAGCCTGCAGACTCAGCCACAACCGACGCGGCTCGTAGATATTGTTGTAGACATTGCTATAGGCGATCGTGTCCGGGTCGTTGCGCAGTGGATAGGGGCGGTAGTCGTTGAAGTCCTTGTCGAGCAGGTTGTCGATACGGGCCATGAGCGTCAGATTGTGGCTGATCTCCAAGCGTCCGCCCAGGTTGAAAGTCGTGAAGCCACGGAAATCGCCGAGCGCCTCGGACGCGCCCTGGGCCGAACCACCCAGATGCGGCTCGTGGAAACTGTCGGGTCGGAAACGACTGGAACGGTACTGCATTCCAAGAAATGCGCTGATGCGCGCCGTGGCCTGCCAGTCAATGCGGCTGTTGACGCTGTGTGTGGGTACGCCGAACAGGGGATCGCCCTTGTTCAGACCGGCCGCGCCGTCACTGGTGATTTCCGAGTCGATATAGGTGTAATTGGCCTCGGCCGACCAGCCCGGACTGAAACGCCAGCCCCAGGCGATTTCGGCGCCGTGAATGCGCGCTTCGCCGATATTGTCGGTGACGCCACCGGTCGCGCCCACCGGGCGCTCGATGCGATTGTCCAGCTCGGTGTAGAACAGCGTGCCCTCGAACGAAACCGGCCCGGTCAGCCAGATCATTGAGGCTTCGATGTTGACCGATTCCTCGGGGTTGAGATCGGGGTTGCCGAACAGCGGGACGGTGCCGCCCTCGCCGAAGCCGATGATGCCGTCTTCAAGCTGTTCAAGGAAAGGCGCCCGGTAACCCTGGCCGATGCCGCCCTTGAAGACCAGTCCCCGTCTGGCTTCGTAGACGGCGTAGAGCCGTGGCGTGAACTGCCCACCAAAGGCATCGTTGTCGTCATAGCGCAGACCCCCGGTCAGGGCCAGCCGATCGGTAAGCTGCCATTCATCCTCGATGAATACTCCCCACTGGCTGGTTTCAAAACGTCGATCGGGGATGCCGTCGAACATCGAGGCATCGATGTACTGCAAGCCGATCGAGACGCGATGATCGCCGTAATCATTGATCAGATTGCTGTCGAATACCGTGGTCCGGGACTCGAGGCGGCGCGGGGTGCCGCGACGTCCCGACTCCTCGCTGGCCGCGGCATTGGGAATGGTGCGGCCGGTGGTTTCGACTTCGTTGCGGGCCAGGGTGGTGGTCCAGGTTCCAAAAGACGTGTAACCCTGGTGGCCGGCGTGCCACTGATCACGGTTGAAGCCCAGTTCCGGGGCATAGCCTGAACGCAGGTCCGGAAACTCCGGGCTGCCGGGCGTTGCGACATTGTTGATGCGTCCGAGTTGACCGAAGCGGTTGTCGTAGGTCTGGCGGGTGACGTCGAAACCGATGTGAATCGAATGGTCAGCGTTGGGCTGAAAGCCCAGGCGCGAGCCGATGGTCTGGACATCGGCATTGACCGGCACCTGGCCCATGGTGCGACGGCGGTCGACACTGGTGTCCTGGCCTGGAAACTCGATGGTCGAAGCCGAACGTTCCCAGTGGCGGCCGTAGACCTGCAGATCGAGCCGCTCAGCGACCACCGGGCCAGCCAGGTAGGCCTCGAGGCTTCGCTGATTGCCGAAATCACTGTCGCCCTGCAAAAGTGTGGAAACGCTGGCCGAGCCGGTCCAATCATCGGCGGGACGGCGGGTAATAATGTTGACCACCCCGGCCAGCGCATCGGCCCCGTAGAGCGTGGACATGGGGCTGCGTACGATCTCGATGCGCTCGATGGCCTCCAACGGCGGAAAGAACACCGAGGCCGAATCGATAAAGGCGTTGGGGGCCACCGTGCCGGGCACGTTCTGGCGTACGCCGTCGATCAACACCAGGGTGTACTCGCTGGGCAGGCCGCGCAGCGAAACGACCCGGTTGCCGGTCTTGTTGCTGCGCGCATCCAGCCCATCCACATCGATCCCGGCCAGGTTCCTGAGCACATCAGCCAGGTTTGCCGAAGGCTGACTGACAATCTCCTCGCGCTCGATCACGGTAATCGAGCCAGGCGCCACGGCCCGCGCCTGGGCAAAACCGGCCGCCGTAACCACGATCCGGTCCATGGTGAATGGCTCCGCGTTGTCGCCCGCGTGGGCGGCGATTCAGGGCAAGAGTAAAACCAGGCAGCCGAGCGCCAGGAGAGGCCGTTTGTGCATGAAATTCTCGATTGGAGATGACGATCAAATAGTAACGCAAATGATTCGCATTTGCAATGTTATTCGTACATCAACCGCGCAGTTCTCAGGCTGTCACTAAGCGCCATCAGCGCCGCGACTGCCCCAGCGCCAAGAAAGAATTTCACCTCAAGCTGGGCATCCTATGCCATAATATTGCAATATAGTGTAGTGCAAGATTTTGTTGCCTAAGTCCGGGGTGTCGCAATGGATGCAAGTCGAATTCGTCGGCGAATCGCCACCTTGCGCGAGCGTGCCGGCATGAGTCAGGCCGTAGTTGCCACAGCCCTTGGTTTCAAGGACCGCCAGACTGTTTCCGCCATCGAAGTTGGTGACCGAAAAGTATCCGCCGAAGAGCTGGTCAAGCTGGCCGATCTTTTTGATGTCGAGCTGTCTCTTTTTACCGATCCCTATCGGGTCGTGGATGAGGCCAGCTTCTCATGGCGTCGCAATGATATTCCCGAGACTGCGATCCGACAGTTCGAGGACAAGGCGAAAGGCTGGCTGGCCCTGTACAGGCACTTGAGTCGAGTGGCGGGCGAACCGGTAAACTCCCTGGTGCCCAATCTTGATCTGTCCGAAAGGAGCAGCTTCGAGGATGCCGCCATTGAGGGCGAATCCATTGCCAGTCAATTCGAACTGGGTCCGATTCCGGCGTTTGCCCTGGAGCGGGTGCTTGACGAGAAGCTCAATGTGTTGGTACTTCAAGTCGATGCGCCCAAGGGACTATCGGGTGCCGCCTGCCGCTTGGGTGGCCTCAACTTTGTGCTGGTCAACCGCGAAGAGTCGGCTCCGCGGCGCGCATTCAACCTGGCACATGAATTGTTCCACCTGGCAACCTGGGAGCGAATGACACCCGAACACATCGAGAGCGTCAGAATCGAACGCCGCGGCAAGCCACGCGCCGAACAACTGGCCGACAACTTCGCCAGTGCTTTGTTGATGCCGCGCCCCGCGCTGGAAGCGGTACTCACTCGCCGTACCCGATCCGAAAGCACCAACCCGACCGAATGGATCTTGCAGTTGGCAAACGAAATCGGCGTAAGCGGCATCGCCATGAAGTGGCGCCTGGTCAACCTGGGCTTGCTGGCGCGCGCACAGGCGACCAGAATCAATGATGAGCACCTTCGGCTCGACCACGACCGAATTGCCGAGGCGCAACCCTTGCCATTCAGTCAGCGATTTGTCGCACGCCTGCACTGGGGGCTGGAAAACGGCCACCTGACCGTCCGAAAGGCGGCACAGGTCATGGATATGACCATCGACGACCTGCAGTCACTTTTCGAGATTCATGGCATGCCGGTGCCCTTTGATCTATAGTCTCCCTCATGGCTTTGAGGCGAGGGGACCGGGTTCTGGTTGATACCAACGTCAGTTTGGAAGCCCATCGGGTGGGCTGCTGGCGTCCCATGGCCATGGAATTCAATCTGATTACGGTAGAGAAGGTCATCGAGGAATCGCAAACCGGTCATCAGAATCGCTCTCCCGAGCAGATGATCGACGAGGCGACATTGCGAGGCAGCTTTCATCACATTGCAGCACCAAGAAGGGTGGAGCGCGCAGCCATCGACATCGATTTTCCGGACCATGGTCTAGATGAAGGCGAATACCACCTGGTTGCTTACGCCGCCACCATCAGCGATGAACCGGCCTGGTTGCTAAACAGCCCTGACAAAGGCACCATTCGATTCTGCAACCGAGCCGAGTGGCTGGATCGACTGATTGCACTGCAGACCATGACCGATCTGCTTGGCTTGCCGCACGGCAAGCAACTGCGCGGCCACTACACTCAAAGCTGGCTGGAAACAGAGATCGCCAAGTTTCGCTTCGGCCTACTCTGACCGAAGCCGGAGAAAACTGAAAAGGAAACCCATAACCATCACCACGGCGGCAATTCGTGTCGAGATTGAGTGAACCGCTGTGGCAGGTCGAGCGCCGGGACGAGAAGCTGGCGGCGGATCTGAGGCGCGAGTTCGAGCAGCTGAGTAAGCACGTTGGAAGCCGATTCTTCAGGTCAGGGTTTGCCCAAAGGCAGGTAAAGCGTGAGCGCCCGGGCTGTTGTTGGGCGGAATCCGTAGGCTCGGTAGAAGTCGGCGGCTTTTTCGTTCAGTGCGTCGGCCAGCAGCACGCGCACTCCCAGTTCTGCTCTCAGGCCCAGACAGCGGGCCACGGCGTGAGCCCTAAGCAGTTCGACGACGGGATCGGTCAGGCCGCACGGACTGGCCGCAAGGTCTTCAACCCGCACATCGCAGAGTCTTCAGTCCCGTTACCGGGCCCGCTGTCGCGGTGCAAACGGGAGCGAAATGACGTGTCGGAGAATGTGACCATGCCACTCGGACACGTGAACCCGTCCATGTAGATGGATTCATTCTCGACCGTCGGCCACACGCGCGGACGGTCTGCGAGTGGGCACGTACCACGGCACTCCACATTTTTAGGCCAGACCCAGAAAGACCATCATCAGGCGATTGACCGATACCATCTGTTCTTCCTCCAGGCCGCCGATGGCCGGTCCCACGCGGTCGCGGCCAACGGTATGAATCTTGTCGATCATAACTTGCGATGGATACTTCAGGCCATTGGCGTCAGAAGGAGTTATGTCAAACCGGAACAGTGGCGTGTCGCGAAGCTCGCTGGTGACCGGCATGATGGTGACCGAAGGGTGCGCATCGAAAAGATCGGACTGAATGACCAAGGCCGGCCGCGGCTTGCCGTAGTCGCCCTTGAGCGCCACGGTCACCAAGGCGCCGCGTTTCACTGCCAGCCGTCGTAATCGGCGATCTGGTCCAGCCAGTCGGCAAGATCGGCTTCCTGCCGATCATCGTGCAACATGAACGACTGGCGTCGACACTCTTCCGCAAAGCCGGGTCGGCGAGTATCCGGAACCCAGATCTGCACGGGTCTGAGCCCTGAGCGGCGCATCCTTGCGCGGTAAGTGTTGACTCGATCCCGGACAGAGTGGCTCATGGGTCGTAATGTTACATGTAACGATCAGGACCTGTCAACGGCGGCCGGATCAGCTACAGCCAGTCGCGCTTCCGGGCTGCCCGGTTCCGGAGGGCTGGCAAGATCCGGGACAGATTCATACAACACCCGACCTCAAGATCGGCCATGGCCGACAAGCATTCCAGTCAGACCGACGAATACGGCCAGCCTTTCAGGCAAATTCACACTCATCAGGCTGAAAATACCGAACCCTGCACCGAGGAACAAAGTGAGCGCACCCTGGTCGCCTCGCAGCGCTCGGATGTGCTCAGCATCGCAATCTGGGCGATCGCCCTGGGGGCTGAACGTTGTCTGTCCCGAATTCGCTCCCTGAATTCGCTCCACGCCGGGTTCCTGGTACGCCATGCAGGCCGACTACGACATCTGGCAGGCCCAGACCAGGTTTCACGACAAGGTGCAGTCCATTACAACCATTACAACTGAGACGCACTGAGTCTGGCCGGGACTTCGAGGTTTCGAGCAAACGCCGGACTTTAGCTCCTAGACATCAAGCGCTTGCAAACAGGCGGCATCGGTGCATTCCTGGTCAGGGAATCGCTGTTGCATGCCTTCATCAAGAAATCACAGAAGACGCCTGCAGCAGACATTGACCTGCCCCGTTTGCGACTGGCGGAACTGGAGCGTTGAAAATGAGCAAACATATTGGAAGCCGCCTTGATGACTTCCTCGAACATGACGATCTCCTGGCCGAGACCGAAGCAGTAGCCACCAAGCGGGTCATCGCCTGGCAGATTGAGGAGTTGATGAATCAAGAAGGGTTGAGTAAATCGGAAATGGCCCACCGAATGGGAACCAGTCGATCCGCGCTCGAGCGCCTGCTCGATCCATCCAACCCGGCTTATTCATGACCCAGACGTAGCGAGACAGTGTCAGGTCCCGCAGCTGTGGGGTTTCGCGACCGAGCGCACCGGAAGCGTAGCCGTCGCTACGGTGAGGATGCGCGACCGAGTGAAACGCCGCAGATGCGGGGCCTGGCGCTGTCGCAGTAGACTGGGTCATGAATAAGCCGGGTCCAATCCTTCTGTTACTTTACTGACGATTGAGCGTGCCGCAATGGCGCTGGGCAAGAAGGTGCGGGTGGAGTTGGCGGCCTGAGTTTGAGACGGAAATGGAATGC
>SLKT01000137.1 GCA_007134485.1 Wenzhouxiangella sp.
ACCACCGACCACCGACCACCGACCACCGACCACCGACCACCGACCACCGACCACCGACCACCGACCACCGACCACCGACCACCGACCACCGACCACCGACCACCGACCACCGACCACCGACTTCCGACCACCGACTTCCGACCTCCGACCTCCGACCTCCGACCTCCGACCTCCGACCTCCGACCTCCGACCTCCGACTTCCGACCTCCGACTTCCGTCTCACCGAATCAGCATCGCATCCCCGTAGCTGAAAAACCGATACCGCTGCTCAATCGCATGACGATAGGCCGCCATAATCCGCTCGCGGCCGGCGAAGGCGCTGACCAGCATCAGCAATGTGGAACCGGGCAGGTGGAAGTTGGTGATCATGGCGTCGACGACGCGGAATTTGTAACCGGGATAGATGAACAGGCGGCTGTCGCCGGTGAATGGGGCGAGTTCGCCCCCGCTGGCGGCGGTCTCCAGGGCGCGTACGGCAGTGGTGCCGACGGCCACGACCCGGCCACCGCGCCGGCGGGTGGCGGCGATCGCATCAACCAGCTCCGCGCCGACCTCCAGCCATTCGGCATGCATTTGATGGTCCTCGATCTGCTCAACGCGCACCGGCTGAAAGGTGCCGGCGCCAACATGCAGCGTGCAGCAGGCCCGCTTGATGCCGCGCCGGTCCAAGGCGGCCAGGATGGCATCATCGAAATGCAGGCCGGCAGTCGGTGCAGCCACCGCGCCGGGCACTGCGCCGAACACGGTCTGGTAGCGCTCACGATCCAGTGCATCGTCGGCCCGCTCGATGTACGGCGGCAGCGGCATGTGTCCGACCCGATCCAGCAACTGTTTCCAGTCCGGGCCCGATTGAATCTTCAGTGTCCAGAACTCGCCTTCGCGACCCACGATCTCGATGTGGACGGACTGATCATCGATGTGCAGTTCGGTACCCATCGCCGGCTTGCGATTGGCGCGCATCTGTGCCTGGGCGGTCTGTGAGTCGATGAGTCGCTCGATAAGAATTTCGACTCGCCCGCCGGTCGGCTTGCTGGCCCACAGCCGGGCCGGAATCACCCGGGTATTGTTGAATACCAGCAGATCATTCGGTTCGAGCAGTTCCGGCAAGTCGGCGAAGCTGTGATCATGCACTGAGCCGCCGGCACGCTCGAGATGCAGCAATCGACTGGCCGAGCGCTTGTCCAGCGGACGCTGCGCGATCAGTTCTTCGGGCAAGTCGTATTGGAAGTCGGAGACTTTCATGCAAAGGCAAACGGCAGTTCGGAAGATGGCGGCAATAGTGTAATCTGGAATTCCCCGGCGCTTTCGTGCAGACTTGGCGGCCATGAATCAACCTGACCTCATCATCGATCTGCACAGTCATCTGTTGCCGGAGCACATTCCCGACATGGGCCTGCCCGGCTTTCCGGTTTTGACCGGCGATGGCGACGAACGCGATATCACCGTCGACGGCCAGTTCTTCCGCCGCATCGGTCGCACATCCTATGACATGGCCCACCGAATCGAGGCTTACGAGCGTCACGGCGTTCAGGTCCAGGTGGTCTGCACGGTCCCGGTGATGTTCAGCTATCACCTGCCGGCCGAGCCTGCCTCGCGCATGGCCCGCTTTCTCAACGATCACATCGCCGAGCAGCAACGTCGGTGGCCGAACCGAGTGATCAGCCTGGGCACCCTGCCCCTTCAGGATACCCGGCTGGCGATCAACGAGGCCGAGCACTGTGTCCACGACCTGGGACTTCCGGGCATCCAGATCGGCTCCAACATCAACAATCGCAACCTCGACGATCCCGAGCTGTTCGAAGTCTTCGCCGCCTGCCAGGACCTCGGCCTGTCGATCCTTGTTCATCCCTGGAACATGATGGGCAGCCAGCACATGCCCGATTACTGGCTGCCCTGGCTGGTCGGCATGCCGGCCGAGTTGTCGCGCGCGATCTGCTCAATGATTTTCGGCGGCGTACTGGAGCGCCTGCCCGATCTTCGGGTCTGCTTCGCTCACGGCGGCGGATCCTTTCCTTTCACCATCGGGCGCATCGAACATGGCTTCAACATGCGACCGGACCTGGTCGCAACCTGCAACGAGGTCAATCCACGAGAATACATTGGCCGCTTCTGGGTCGATTCGGTCACTCATGACCCGCAGGCGCTGGCTTACCTGATCGAGGTGATGGGCGCCGACAAGGTGGCCCTTGGCACCGACTATCCATTCCCGCTCGGCGAACAGGAACCCGGCTCGGCCATTCGCGCACTGAATGCCGATTCCGAGACCAATGCCCGGCTGTTCTACAGGAACACCCTGGAGTTTCTTGATCTGCCGGAAGAGCGATTCACGTGATTGCCAGCATCGAACTGGGCGGCCGGGAACGACTGGTGGACCTGGCCAACGGCGCCAGCCTGGCCATTCCCCAGACTGCCGGTGGCAGTCACCCGAAGTTTTTCGTTGCCGAGGACATCGCGACCGAGCCGTTGCAATCCGGTGGATTTACCGGCCGGGTCGCCGGCGGCGGCAGTTGCAATGTCGAACGCGTGCACACGATTCCCCATTGCCATGGCACGCATACCGAGGGTCCGGGGCATCTCATGCAAGAGGCAGTGCCGGTCCAGCATCAACTCGATCTTGCGATGATCCCGGCGATCGTGATCAGCGTATTTTCAGATCAGGATGGATCAGACCATGAAGACGGGTACTGCCCGGTCATTGCCGCCGGATCACTCGAAATTCCTGGCGAGGCGCGTGCCGTGATCATCCGGACCCTGCCCAACGACGCCGACAAGTGCCGACGCAACTACGCCCATGCTGCACCCTACCCGGTCCTGTCCCTGGAAGCCATGGACCGACTGGTGGCCGCCGATATCCAGCATCTGCTCATCGATACACCCTCGGTGGATCCAGCCGATGACGGTGGCCGCCTGGCCCGGCACCGACGCTTCTGGAGCATGCAGGCCGATGACTCCAGGCCAGCAACCGAGCGCGCCGGCTGCACCATCACCGAGATGATTTTCGTTCCCGATTCGATCGCCGATGGGCTGTATCTGATCAGCCTGGGCGTTTCGGCCCTGCACAGCGATGCCGCGGCCAGCGCGCCAGTCGTCTACCCGATTTCATGAGCATTCATCATTCCGAACACTTTCCGCAGGCTGGTCACTTTCGCGACCGCTTCCGCATTCCGCATGGCCCGAAGGACAAGGATTGCCTGTATTTCTGCGGCAACTCGCTGGGCCTGCAACCGGTCGCCGGCGCCGATGCCGTGGAAGCGGAACTGGAGCGCTGGGCCAGCCTTGGGGTGGGCGGGCATTTCGACGGTCCACTGGCCTGGATGCCTTACCATCGCCTGGCGACCGACAACCTGGCCCTGATCACCGGCGCCCGGCCGCACGAGGTGGTGGCGATGAATTCGCTGACCGTCAACCTGCACCTGATGATGATCAGCTTCTTCCGGCCCTCGGGCACACGCCGACGTATCGTGATTGAACGCGGCGCCTTTCCCTCCGACCGGCATGCGGTGACCTCGCAACTGGCCCTCCACGGCCTGGACATCGAGCACGACCTGGTCGAACTGGCGCCACGCCGTGACGGCTTGCTGCACGAGGAAGACCTGGAGGATTACCTGGAACACTACGGCGAACAGGTCGCCCTGGTGCTTTGGCCCGGCGTGCAATATGCCAGTGGCCAGGTTTTTGATCTGGCGCGCATTGCCCGCGCCTGTCGGCGCGCAGAAGTCATGCTGGGCCTGGACCTGGCTCATGCGGTCGGCAACATTCCATTGGAACTGCACGAGATCGGTGTCGATTTCGCGGTCTGGTGCAGTTACAAGTACCTCAACTCCGGGCCCGGTGCAGTGGGCGGCTGCTTCGTGCACGAGCGCCATGCCGAATTCGCCGGACCGCGACTGGCCGGATGGTGGGGCCATGACGAAAAATCACGCTTCAGGATGGGTCCGGACTTTCGGCCGGCGCGCGGCGCGGAGGGTTGGCAGTTGTCCAATCCGCCGGTCCTGGCGCTGGCGCCATTGTGGGCATCGCTGGAGATCTTCGCCGAGGCCGGCATGAAACACCTGCGGCGCTGCTCTCTTGACATGACCGGCCACCTTGCCGGGGCCATTCAGGAGGGCCTTGGCGAGCATATCCGCATACTCACCCCGCTGGAACCACACCGGCGCGGTTGTCAGTTATCGCTGCAGGTCAAAGGCGGACGCAAGGAAGGTCGCCGGCTGTTCGAGCGGCTGGAAGCCCACGGTGTGGTCAGTGACTGGCGTGAGCCCGATATCATCCGGGTGGCGCCGGTGCCGCTGTACAACACCGTGGCCGAAACGGACGCCTTTGTGGACCTGGTGGAGAAGTTGTTGTGAGTGTTCGGGACTCGGGACTCGGGACTCGGGACTCGGATCGCCGGGTTTCGATCGTGGGGGCTGGATTGGCGGGGTCGCTGCTGGCAATTTTGCTGGCACGCAAGGGCTGGAAAGTGGAATTGTTCGAGCGCTTTGCCGACCCTCGCCGGAGCACGGTGCCGGCCGGGCGTTCGATCAACCTGGCCCTGGCCGAGCGCGGTCGGGAAGCCCTGCGCGAGGCCGGCATGCTGAGAGAAATCGAGCGCATCGCGTTGCCCATGGCCGGCCGACTGTTGCACGACGAGCAAGGCAACACCCGCCTGCAGCGATACGGCCAACGCGATGACGAGGTGATCTGGTCGGTCCATCGTGGCCTGCTCAATATCGCCCTGCTCGACGGCGCCGAGCAGGCCGGAGTCAAGATTCATTTCGACCGACGCCTGGAATCGGCCGATTTTTCGCGCCAACATCTGGACTTTGTCGACCAGGAAAACCGCCAGTACGGCCATGACTTCGACCTGGTCATCGGGGCCGATGGCGCCGGCTCGGCGCTGCGCCAGGCCATGAATGAAGTCAGCCCGCTGGGCATTGATGAACAGCCGCTGGGTCACGGTTACATGGAACTGACCATCCCCCCGGGTCCGGACGGAACATTCCTGATGAAACCGGATGCGCTGCACATCTGGCCACGCGGTGGGTTCATGATGATTGCCCTGCCCAATCCGGACGGCAGTTTTACCTGCACGCTGTTTCTGGACAATGATGCCGAACCCGGATTTCACCAGCTCGACACAGCCGACAAAAAACGTGCCTTCGTCGAACAACACTTTCCCGATGCGGTGTCACTGATGCCGGATCTGGATCGTGAACTGGCCGAAAACCCGGTCGGCTACCTGGCCACCCTGTACGTGGACCGCTGGCACCTGGACGACAAGGCCGTACTGCTCGGCGATGCCGCCCATGCCATCGTCCCGTTTCATGGTCAGGGCATGAACGCCGCCTTCGAGGACACCGTGGCGCTGACCCGCCTGCTTGATGAGCACGATATTTCCCAGGCCACACTCGAGCGGTTCTTCGTCGAGCGCAAGCCCAATGCCGATGCGATCGCGGCCATGGCCCTGGACAATTACCTGGAGATGCGCGATCGGGTACGCGACCCGCGCTTTCACCTGAACAAGGCTCTGGAATGGGAGCTGGAAAAGCGTCTGCCCGATGTATACGTTCCGCGCTACGCCATGGTCATGTTCCACCCGGAAATTCCCTACGCCGAGGCGCTCGAACGTGGCGAACGCCAGCAGCAACTGCTGGAGCGATTGACCGCCGGACACGAAAGCCTGGAAAGCATCGATATCGACCAGGCGGTGAGCCTGGCCAGAAACGCGCTGAAGGAGCCCTGATCAGGCGACCGCCCAGGCGTGCCGGGCGGTCGCTTGATTCGAACTGTTAACGGATCAGTTCAGGCAGGGAACATCCTCGGAAATGCGAATGATCGAGGCATCCAGCGTGATGTCGTCATTGAGCGGCTCATCGGTGATCATTTCCAGGATCTCGGTTGCCGAGTCCTCGCTGTCAAAGAACACGCTGTACAAGCCCACCACGGTGGAGTTGTCCTCCAGCGTCATCTCCTGCTCCGGACAATTCGGACAGAAACCGCGGAAGTCGAGCACCTCGATATCCTCGAAACCGCTGGCGCTGGATGCGATCACCCAGCGGCCGATTCCGAGACTATCGAAGTAGTAGCGAACGAAGGCTCCACCCTGCCCGGGCACGACTGCGGTCGTTCCACCCTTGGCGGCACTTGGATCGAACCAGTGGCCGGTCACCGCGAACGCCTCGTCATCAACTTCCGGACAGGTCAGCGGAACGTCCGGAACCATGATCTCCGAGCCGTGCGCACCGTTCAGTCGCCACGAGAATGCCACCCTGTCTTCGTCGATCGCGGTCACGGCGACCTCGCCGACGGCATTGGGGGTTTGACGTTCGCCATCGCTGGTGGTGCGCAGCAGGATCGCCCGCCAGACCGAGGAGTCGTCCTGGACGGAACTGCCCGTGTTGTAAAAGACCGGCAAGCCGTGATCGTCATAGGTGTACCAGACCAGGAATCGATCACCGGCACGCCGCCACTCGATCCCCTGGAAGATGTCGCGCGACTGCGGGCTCCAGCCCGGGAAATCCGGGTCGATGGGCGTATTCTCGACCAGTTCGGCACGGACATGAACCCGACGCTCATCACCGCCATCGTTGTCCAGAACCACGTAGTAGCGAGCCGGTTCGATGGGCTCGCCGGCAGACCCGACGACCAGCTCGAAACCGTCAGACGAGCCATCGCCCGAAGCATGGACATCTGAACCGGGGGCCGGCGTGTCGGGCGCCCATCCGGCCAGTTCGTCGAAACCCACCGAGCGAATCTCGGCGCTCACGCCTTCATCGCCTTCGATGTGGACACGCAGTTGTTCGGCGTTCGACGGGACATCGATGAATAGACGATCCTGGGCGGATTGGGCGGCAATCACCACCGGCAATGGCACGTCGTTGAACAGCGCCGTCGGCAGCGCCTCGCTCGCCTGTGTTCGCGTCACCATGATCGGCACCACACCCTGGTCGGCCAGGCTGTCGGGCGTGGAGCTGATACCAAGCGCACCAAACCAGCGCTCATCGCGGCGCATGGCCGGCTGGTCCCAGAAAACATCCAGGTCCATCGGGCCGCCCATGTGCAGGCCGGGTCCGCTGGCGGCCAGGATGGCATCGTCGGCATCGGCCGTGAGCTTGGCCACCTCGAGCTCGACATCATCCTCGCCGGATCCCGAAGCCTGCCAGTTCTGAACCAGAATCCACCAGGTGCCGGGCTCCGGATTGGAGACCAGGCACTCTTCAAGTTCATCCGGTTCGATCGAAAAGCAAACCAGTTCTTCTTCATCAGCCTCGCCGTTGCCGTTGTCGTCACGTCCCACGAACAGGTCGATATCGGGAGCGGTCGAGAATACGGTGGCGGCATACAACAGCAGGGTATCTTCGGGCACATCGATCAGGAAGGTCTTGGTGCCTCCGGCCCCGTCGAACGGGTCGTTGCGATTGGGGTCCTGCTCAAGGGAAAACTCATGAACATCTGGCCGCACCAGGGGGCTGGTGTTGTAAACGGCTTCCGACATGAATGTCACAGCGGGAACTTCCAGTTCGGCCCGGCCCCGATTGGCATCAGCCTCGATGGTCATGGCATCCGGCAGCAGGGTGTCGATGGCCTGAAAGCCGACCGCCAGTGACTGCTCGGCCAGGGACGGGTCGGATGGAGTCAGGATGATACGCCCTTCCAGCATCCCCGGCTCACTCTGGTCTTCCGCCCCGAAGCTGATGTCCAGGCTCTGCAACTGACCGGCGTCCAGCGAGAAAGATTGTGGAGACACCTCGATATCGATGTCACCGATGACCGAAACTTCCCAGCTACCGCTTTCAATCGCCTGGAACAGGCGGCTGGTGGTGCAGGTTTCCACGCAACGCTGACGGAAAACACCACTCAGGTTCAAATCCCCCGGATCGCCACCCTCGTTCGGATTGGCCTGCTGAAACGATGTCGTGGAGATCGGCAGGAAAAGCCCTGCCCTGGCGGCACGATCAACACTGATGCGACCGGCCCCACGCTCGAGCAGATTGGCCGAGGCACCCTCCCAGGTCACCGGCTCATATTCGGCGGTGGTCTCCAATGCGGTTTGCAGCATCGGCACAGTCCAGTCCGGATGCAGTTGGCGAAGCAGCGCCACCGCGCCGGCAGCGGCCGGAGAGGCCATGGAAGTCCCTTGCATGGCGGCGATCGAATCGGCATCCGGCACACCCGCGCCGAGGATGCCGGAGGCCAGGGTATCGGAACCAAAGAACTGCCCGCCGGGTGAAACCACGTTGGGCTTCATGACATCCGGCGCGCCCGCTCCGGGCCCACGCGAGCTGAAACTGGAGACGACATCACCGAATTCCGGCATGATGAGAACGCGCTCGCTCGACGACAGCGATACCATCGGATCGGAAGCATCGGCCAGGGAGTCCAGGACCTGCGTGCCCTCGGCCAGGGTCATCATGGCTGCCGGTATATCGGTCTCTTCAAGCCCCCCCATGACGAACGGCAAGCCGGGCTGGTTATTGACCACCAGCACCGCCAGGGCACCGGCGGCCTCGGCATGACTGACCTTGGTTTCGAAAGTACATGCTCCGCGCTCGACCACGACGACCGAATCATTCAGGGCATTGTCGGGAAACGGCGTGCAGGCCAGTCGGTCATCAAGAAAATCAGCCGCGTCGACAAGCGGTTGCATGATGATTGAAGACTCCAGGGCGGGACCGGAGCCATACAGCACAAAGCGCAGACTGAAGCCAGGAGCCATGATTTCCGCATTCCGACCCGTCCAGCGGTCGTGGGTGCTGCTGCCCACCGCGAATGTCCACGGGGCATTGGCCGGCGAGGAAATCGACCCGAAACCCGGGCCGGAATTGCCCGCCGAGGTGACGAATGGGATGCCGGCTGACCACAGATTCAGCAAACCGGTCGACTGGGCCCAGGGGTTGGTTCCGCCACCGCCAAGCGAATAGTTGATCACGTCAACTCCGTCCATCAGCGCCTGCTCGAGACCGGCACTGATGGCCGAACCCGGGCAACCCCCTTCGTCGGGATCATCGGGCAGAGATTCGTAGCAGACCTTGTAGGAAACGATATTGGCATGGGGCGCAACACCGGAGGTCGAAAAGGTCCCGGAAATACCAGCCAGCGAAAGCGTTTGCGGAAGGCCCGCGGCGATCGAGGCCACATGCGTGCCGTGTCCGCCGGTGTCGCGACCATCAGTACCTTCGGTGGTGAAATCATAGACACCGACCAGCTTGTTGTTGCAGTTCACCTGAGGCTCCGAGCACAGACCCAATTGCTCACCAAACGGATTGGTGAACTGGTGACCATCGACCCCGTTCTGGTCGGAAAAGAATTCGCTGTCCCAGTTGATTCCCGAGTCCATCACGCCAATCACCACGCCCTCGCCGCGGGCATTGCCAAAATCGGCCAGGCCATCCCAGATGACCGGGGCATTGATCATTGCGGGGGTGGCATCGGTTTCGGGATGATGCAGGAAGTCCGGATGGACCGCCTTGACGCCCGGCAGCTTGGCCAGTCGGGCCGCGTCTTCAGCGTTCATTCGAATTGAAAAACCGTGGCGCGTGTGACGGTAGACATGGACTGGAGTGACTTCGCGCCCCAGGGAGGCGGTTGCCTCATCAAGTACCTGTTCGCGACGCTGGTCGAGGAACGCGGAGTAGGCTTGCACGGCCGGTGAAGACACGTCGAATTGACGATGGTCGGCTTGCGTCGGCGCGGTGGCCTCGAAGCTTTTCACCTGCGGTGCGCCAAAGGTTTCGAAATGAATACGTTCTCCCTGGTAGGCCAGGGTCGGCGCTTCGGTCAGCTCGACAATCCATTGATTGGGCATCTTGCTCGGCTTTCCGGCCAAAGCGCCCACTGAAACCGCGAGCATGACAGCCATGAACAGCACACGGCCTGGGGAGAATAAAGCGGGGGTGGTCATAAGTGAACTCCGTTGTTCAAGATGATTCATTCGATGGGCTGTCTGAGCGTGACCAGTTCCTCGGCGCTGGTCGGGTGGATACCGATGGTGCGATCAAAGTCACTCTTGCGCAGACCGGCACGAATTGCAACTGCGAATCCCTGGAGAATTTCCGGTGCGTCGGGCCCCACCAGATGACATCCCAGCACGCGATCGGTCGTGGCGTCAACCAAGAGTTTCATCATGCCTTTTTCGGATCGACCAGTCAGAGCGTACTTCATGGGAGTGAATTGTGAGCGAAAAATACGTAATGTGTATCCCGCCTCCAGGGCCTCCTGCTCGGACAAGCCAACTGTGGCCGCCGGCGGTTGCGAAAATACCGCAGCTGGAATGTCGGCATGATCGACCGGGCGATCCATGCCGCCGAACTGCGTGTCGGCAAACGCATGCCCCTCCATCAGGGCGACCGGGGTCAAGGCCATGCGGTCGGTGACATCGCCAACCGCAAAGACCGACTCGACACTGGTCCGGCTGTATTCATCGACCTCGATGCGATTGTCCGGACCCAGTCGAACCCCGACATTTTCCAGGCCCAGATCCCAGGTGTAGGGCTTTCGGCCAGTCGCGAACATGACTGCATCATAGGTGTCATGCCGATCATCGGAGAAGGTTACCTGGATGGCATCATCGGCACGTTCCATGCGGACGGGACTGCAATGGTAGTCAACCGAAATTCCACGCGAGCGCATCCCGGCCTCGACCGTTTTCCTGATGTCGTCATCGAAGCCCCTGAGAATCAGATCGCGACGATAGGCCAGGTTGACCTCGCTGCCCAGGCCATTGAAAATACCGGCGAACTCGACCGCGATGTAGCCGGCGCCGGCAATCAGCACGCGCCCGGGCAAGTCCGGCAGGTGAAAGGCTTCATCCGAGGTGATGGCCAGATCAGCGCCGGGAACTTCCGGAATCCACGGGCGCCCACCCACTGCGATCAGAATCCTTTCGGCGCTGAATGTCTTGCCATCCACCTCGACGGTATGGGCATCCACCAGGCGCCCTCGCCCCATGTGCAAGTCAACGCCGGCATCATCAAGCAGCTTCAGGTAAATGCCATTGAGACGATCAATCTCATCATCCTTGGCGGCAATCAGGCGCGACCAGGAAAAGTCCGCACTTTTGACCTGCCAGCCATGGCCGGCCGCATCCTCGAACGCCTCGGAAAACTGGGATGCGTAGACCAGCAACTTCTTGGGCACACACCCGCGGATGACACAGGTCCCCCCGACCCGCGACTCCTCGCAAATCCCGACCCGGGCGCCGTGCCCGGCTGCAATCCGCGAGGCGCGTACACCCCCGGACCCTGCGCCAATGACGAACAGATCGTAATCATGATGAGCCATCATGGATGCCTTGCGATTGATTCAAATGATATGCCGCTACGCGAGCGGATAGAATACTACCGCAACTTGACTCCGGCCATGCTCCCGAATGAATTCCGAATCCCGATGCCCGCCCGGCAACGACCTGATCGCCGCCTATCTGGCGACCACCTACAGGGTCGTGCTCGACAACCGGACGGAAGACGTGCGCATCGGTCAGGTCCATCCGCATCTTGATCGGCTCAGTGGGGGTTCGTGCTGGGTGATCATCACGGCCTTCAATCCGGGCAGCAACCGTCTGAGCGATTCGGAGAACCGGCATCGTCATCGCCAGTTGATCGAGTGCGTGGAGACTGTGGGACTGATTTCGCGACCGACTCGTCACATTGCCGAAGACGGATCATGGCCTGTCGAGCAAGGGCTGTTCATTGTCGATGCCGATGATGAGTGGGCTCATCAACAAGCGCGCGAATTCGGTCAATTGGGTATCGTTCATGCTCGAGTGCGTGCCGTCGCGGAACTCTGGTTGTACGACGGGTTTTCATCCTGGCACGATCCTGCACATGTGAGGAGATTCTGATCTTGGCAGTGCTCCTGCAAGCATTCGGCGTCAGCTTTCAACGCGCCGGGCAGGCGGTCTTTGAGCCGCTCGACCTGAGTCTGAAAGCCGGACAGGCAATCGTGGTCCTCGGCCCCAACGGCTGCGGCAAGACGACGCTACTGCGCCTTTTGGCCGGAATTCTCAGCCCGTTCCCCGGACGAGTGGAGCGCCATGCCGCCACGGCTTTCCTCGGGCATCTGCCCGGCGTGAAGGGTGAACTGACCTGCCGCGAGAACCTGCACTTTCTTCGCCGCTTTCATGGCATGGATGGTCTTGAACCCGATCGGGCGCTGGCACGGGTGGGCCTGGCCGGTCTCGGGCTGCGACCGGCACGCGCCCTGTCGGCGGGTCAGAAGCGCCGGCTGGGTCTGGCCGGCTTGCTGGTGGCCCGTCGCAAGGTATGGCTGCTTGATGAACCCTATGCCAGCCTGGACGATGCCGGCGGGCAACTGGTCGACGAGCTGCTCACCGAACATCTGGGCCAGGACGGCAGCGTGGCGTTGTCGACCCACCAGCGTCAACCGCAGATCGGACCGTCGGTCGAGAAGCTGCACATGGCTGCGCCCGGGCCGGGAGAACCTTCGTGATGTGGCGGGCCATGGGTGCACTGTTGATGCGCGATCTGCGCCTGGCGATTCGCCATGGCGGCGAATCGCTAATGCCGCTGATCTTTCTGTTTGCCGTGATCATCCTGGTCCCGCTGGGGGTCGGCCCCGGGCCAACATTGTTATCCGCCATTGCGCCAGGCATGCTCTGGGTCGCTGCCCTGCTAGCCAGCCTGCTGGCGCTCGAGCATCTTTTTCGTCCGGATCTGGAAGACGGTACCCTGGAACAATGGTGGCTGGGGCACCTGCCGGTCATCGGCCTGGTATTTGTACGCCTGCTTTCCCACTGGCTGATCACCGGACTGCCGGTCATTCTGTTTGCGCCGCTGGCCGCCCAGATGCTTTACCTGCCCAATGAGGCGCTGGGCGTTCTGATGATCAGCCTGCTGATCGGTACACCGATTCTCTCGCTGATTGGTGGCCTGGCGGCAGCGCTCACACTGGGCACCAATCGCGGCAGCGTGTTGCTGTCGATCCTGGTATTTCCGCTGGTTGTTCCGGTGCTGATCTTTGCCACCGGCGCGGTTTCGGTGGCGGCCGATGAGCTGTCGGCGCGCGCCCATCTGACCCTGCTCGGCGCGCTGCTGGTGCTTGCCGTGACCCTCGTGCCGCTGGCCGTGGCCGCAGCGCTCAAACTGAATATAGAATGATGCAGAATTCTTCCTCAACCGATATTGCCGGAGCTTGAATCCATGATCCCCGAACTCGACTACGCTGCCTATGTATGGACCAGCTATGGACTGTTTGCCGCCATCATGGCCTGGCAGATCATTCAGCCGATCCTCAGGCGCCGTCGCCTGATCGACGAAATTCGTGAGGAACAGGCTTTGCGTTCGGGCGATTACGACGATACCTGATTATCTCTCCCGGCCACATCAGCATCCCGTTTGATACGGCACTCATCCTCCGAATGATCTCACGCGCAAGCTGCGCGTGAGCCTTCCCTACAGCTTGTAGGGTAAACCCCTACACCCCCCCACTTCGCCTGTCCTACAGGCGTTTCCGGCTTTGGCCGATACCGGGAAAAGCGCCCGAAATACACACTGATACCCGTCAAGACCGAATGCGTTGAATTCATCGCTTCGGATGTTCAACCAACCACCTTGAGGGGTACCGCAAATGAACCGTTTAATCCTCACCATCGCCATCCTGCTGGGCGCCGCTACGGCGTGGGCCAGCGACATCATCCCGGCTTCCGATCCGATTCAAGACCAGTACATTGTCGTGCTCAAGCAGGACACTGTCTCGCCACCAGGGCTGATGCGCGCCGCCGAGCGTCGCCAACATGCCCGCACGCAGATTGAATCGCTGGCAGCCGAATATCCTGGCCGCACCAGCCATGTCTTTACCGACACCATCCCCGGTTTCAGCACAAACATGAGCCGACGCGAAGCCCGAAGTCTGGCCCGTGACCCAAGGGTCGCCTATGTTGCTGAGGACGGCTGGGTCCAGGCTGACAATACCGAGATCCAGGCTGATCCGCCCTCCTGGGGCCTGGATCGAATCGACCAGCGCGACAAGGCGCTCGATGGTTTCTATGAGTACATCAACGCAGAACATTCAGTCAGTGTCTACGTGATCGATTCCGGGATTCGCACCACCCACTCGGACTTCGCCGGCCGGGTCGATACCATCAACGCGTTTTCGGCCTATACCGATGGCTGGGGGATCGAGGATTGCCATGGGCACGGCACCCATGTCGCCGGCGTGATCGGCGGCGAGCTGCACGGCGTCGCCAAGAACGTAACGCTCCACCCGGTACGCGTTCTCAACTGCTGGGCCGGCGGATCGATCTCGGCGGTCATCGCCGGTGTCGACTGGGTCACTGCCCAGGTCAATGACGATCCGCATGCCGCCGTGGCCAACATGAGCCTTAGCGCGGCCGGCTCCCAGGCACTTGATGATGCCGTGCGGACTTCGATTGCCGCCGGGGTGACCTACGTGATCGCGGCCGGCAATAACGGCGCAGATGCCTGCAACTATTCACCGGCGCGGGTCAGCGAAGCAATCACTGTCGGCAGTAGCACCTCAAGCGACAACCGTTCGCTGAACTCCAACTACGGCGATTGCGTCGATCTGTATGCGCCTGGCGTGAACATTGTTTCCACCTACAACCGTGACGATGACGACACGATGATCTTGTCCGGCACCTCCATGGCAGCTCCGCACGTGGCCGGCATCGCCGCCAAGATTCTGTCGCAGAACCCGGCGACCACGCCATCTGAAATCGCCGATCTGATCATCGCCAATGCCACCCAGTCAGAGGGCGATTTCTCCCCGGATGGCAATGACCTGATCGCCTATTCGATGATTCCGATGGCAGATGACGAGACCGAGCCGGGTCCGCAACCTGACCCCGAACACGCACCAGAAGTCGATTTCGATGTCGAGTGCACCAGCAATCGCCGTTGCGTATTCGAGGCCGAGATCGATGGCACCGAAGTCGGCGTGACCCGCTATTTCTGGGACTACGGCGACGGCAACACCCACGACCACCATCGTCCGGTCGCCCGGCACCGTTATCAAACCGATGACGATGTAGTCACCGTGATTCTCGCCGTCGAGTTCGACAATGGCGACCTCGAAATCGCTGACCGCTCGTTCACCCTGCCAACAGGCGACAACGGCGGTGGAAACGGCGGTGGAAACGGCGGTGGAAACGGCGGTGGAAACGGCGGTGGAAA
>SLKT01000103.1 GCA_007134485.1 Wenzhouxiangella sp.
ATTCGCGCAACAACAGAAGATCCGTGTTCTGCTGCTCGTTGAGCGTCGGTTCGAAAAGGTAATCCGTTCCCCAGGCCAGTTTGACCCCGAGATCGCGAGCCATGGCCCAGACTCTTGGCTGATTCTCGATGACCGGCTTGCGCTTGGCGCGGCGCAACGGGTCCATATCCGGCGTACTTTCCCTCAATACCTGCAGCGAAAGCCAGATGTCGTTGTCGACCATCAGCTGCAAAGTCTCTTCATCCAGCAACTGGCCATGATCAACGACCCTTACACCGGCCTCGATGGCCCGGCGGATCGCGCGCGGCGTGTAGGCGTGTACGGTGACATAGGTGCCCCAGTCTTCGGCAGCCTCGACGGCAGCGCGCATTTCATCAAAAGTGTACTGGGTGACATCGACCGGATCGTAGGCCGAGGATGTACCGCCCCCGGCCATCAACTTGATCTGGCTGGCCCCGAAGCGCAGGTTTTCGCGAACCGCGGTCAATACCTCACTGCGGCCATCGGCAATGAAGGTTGCCCCGAGCTTTTCGGCACGTGAAGCTTCTCCGAAAAAACGCCGAGAGCGTTCGTGCGGCAGGCGAAAATCACCGTGCCCGGCGGTCTGGCTGACCATCGCTCCCGAAGGCCACACCCTGGGACCCACGTAGCGGCCCGCGTCGATTCCTGCCTTGACACCCCACACAGGCCCACCCAAATCACGCACTGCGGTAAACCCGCGCATCAGCATCGCCTCGGCCTCGCGGGCCGCGGCCTGCTCGGCGACTTCCGGGGTCAGGTCCGGTGACAGCAACTCGGCCATGGTCAGCGCACTGAAAGTCAGATGCACATGAACGTCGATCAGCCCCGGCATCAGGGTATGCCCGCTACCATCGATCACTTGCGCCTGATCGTCGGCTTCGACATCCTCACCGATGGCCACGATGCGATGATCACGCACCAGCACGCGGGTCGGCGCACTGAGCTCAGGCGAAGAGCCATCGAACACCCGAACCTGGTCAAACAGGATCTCGGCAGGATCAGCAACATCGGCCATCAACGAACAGGCCTTCAAACCCAACAGCAACCCGATCATGCAGACCAGGCCTCGATTTCCAACACGCGTCGATTTCATTGATAACTCTCTGCAAACGCTCGGTATTCCAGCTCTCGGCAGTTTACTACATGCCTTTCGATTGCACGTCGACAGGCAGTCGATATGAAACCGGTCATATGATGCAGTTGCATCATGCGCAGGCCAGTTCAGTGCTGATAGGGTCTGTGCATGACATGATTCAGACACAGAGGGAAACCATGTACTACAAAGCCCTGACCATCACCCTGATTGTGATGATCAGCCAGTCAGTGCTGGCCGATTGTGACTCGACCATGTTCGCCGGTGGTGAGGGCAGTGCCGAGAATCCATGGCAGATTGCCGAGGCGGATCACCTGAATAATGTGCGCTACTGCCTGAGCAGTCACTTCGTCCATGTCGACCAGATTGATCTCGACACTGCTCCGTACAATGAAGGAGAAGGATGGGTGCCGATCGGTGATTCGGATTCACCGTTTACCGGCACCTACGATGGCCGCTGGTTCAGTATTAACGACCTTTTCATTTCAAGCGCCGGCAATCAACCGAAAGGACTGTTCGGACAGGTGGATGGAGCCCGGATCGAGCGGGTCTGGCTACGTGATATCGACATCACATCAACCACTCAAACACCCACCGGAGGACTGGTTGGACAAGTCGATGGGTCGTCCGAGATTCTCGACTCCGATGTTCGCGGTCGAGTCGAAGCCAGGTTGAGTTTCGGCGGCTTGGTCGGGCTTGTATTCGGCGATGCCCTGATCGAGCGCTGTCAGTCGCACGTAGACGTGGTCGGATACGATTCAGACATCGTGGATATCGCCCGTGCCGGCGGCCTGGTGGGAAACATGCTCGGCGGTGAGATCGTGGAGAGTTTCAGCATCAGCTCCGTCAGTGCCGATGACTTGGTTGGCGGACTGGTCGGCGAGATAGCCGGCGGGTTGAAGGAAATCTCGATACGTCGCTCCTACAGCAGGGGAGAGGTCGACGGTAACACCAATGTCGGTGGGCTGATTGGATCCAGTGCCGGCCAGACGCTTGTCGCCGACAGTTTCTGGGATACGGTGACATCTGGTCAGGAGACCAGTGCCGGCGGAACCGGCAAGACCCCCGATGAAATGACCGATATCGCCACTTTCACCGATACCGAGACCGAAGGCCTGGACGAGCCATGGAACTTCGACGGCCTGTGGCATATGCTCGAGCATGTCGCCGATGGCTACCCCTTTCTGAGATCATGGGATATTACGACCGTGGCCGGTGATAACGGTAGCATCGAGCCCGACGGAATATTCACCGTCTTTTACGAACGGACCATGTGGTTCCGTCTGATTCCTGATGACGAGTATCAGGTTGCCGAGGTCAGTGGCTGCAACGGCAGTCTGGACGGGGACCGCTGGCTCGCGGGACCCGTGACCGAGCATTGCAGTGTCGAGGTGAGCTTCGAATTGCAGGAATGCAACTCCACCCTCTTCGATGGTGGCTCCGGAACAAGCGATGATCCCTGGCAAATCGCGACCCCTGAACAGCTTGACAGCATTCGACACTGCCTGGACGGTCGTCACTTCATTCAGACTGCCGATATCGATCTCGGCACACCCCCCTGGAACGAGGATGAGGGCTGGGTGCCCCTGGGCCAGCCTTCCTCGGGGCCCGTGCCGAATGATCTCGAGATCACTTACGATGGTGGAGGTCATGCCATTGCCAACCTGACGATTGACAACCAAATGTGGGATCAGGGGCTCTTCAGTCGTCTGGTCAACTCCGAAATTCGAGACTTGAACTTGCTGGATGTCAACATTCAGGCCGCAAGCAACACGGGCGCCCTGGCGGCCAAACTGGAGTTTGACGACTCATTGCCGCATATCGAGCGGGTCCATGTCAGCGGCGTGGTGATTGGCTCGAGTCGCACCGGTGGATTGGTTGGTCGCATGGAGGGAAACCTCATCGATAGCCACTGCGACCCGTGCGAAGTCCGAGGAGCGGATTCTGTCGGCGGCCTGGTGGGCTACTTTCTTGCGGTCACCGGTCAGGACGAGTCATTCATCTCCAGAAGTTCTTCGAGTGGACTCGTTGAAGGCATTTTGTCAATTGGTGGCCTGGTTGGACTTTTAGGCGGCGCGTCCAATGTCGAGAAAAGCTTTTCGACCGCCTCGGTTGAGGCCGATGCCACTGCTGGAGGACTGGTTGGAAGAGTCATGGGCAATGTGCGTGACAGTTACGCCCGCGGTAACGTCAATGCAAACAGCGAGCACGGTGGAGCGATTGGCAGTGCCAGTATCAGTGCCTCGATTCATGAGATTGAACGCATCTACAGCACCGGACAAGTCACTGACGGCGACGACGAGCCATACGGCGGGCTGGTCGGCGTCAGCAATGATCCGACCGCGGTAAGCGACAGCTTCTGGAATGTTCAAACCTCGGGCCAATCAAGTAGCGAGGGTGGTACCGGCAAGACCACCGCCGAGATGCAGGACATCGCCACATTCACCGATCCCGACACGCAAGGACTGGATACACCCTGGGATTTCGACGAGGTCTGGACCATTGACCCGGAGTTCAACGACGGCTATCCGTATCTTCGCGACAATCCCCCACCGGATGTTCTTGACCGGATATTTCGCGATCGATTCAATGAGTGAGAATGAAGCAAGCCTGCAGCATGTCCTTCGACGGCATGTCGATTGGCTGGTGATGGGCGTCAACTCATGACACTGCGCGTAGTCCAGAAGAAGGCAACAAAAACCGAAATGTTTGCAGCAATGAAGTACCCGGTTGTGCCTACCAGCAGTAGACCGGCGGCAGACATCAGGTAGCGAACCGGAGTGGAATGGTAAAACACCCAAAGTCCCGCCAGCAGGTAAGGTGCAAGCACAAGCAACATCGGCAACGTCGAAGCCAGCATGTAGCCAACATCAAGCCAGTAAACCCCAGTGTTGCATAAATTCCGGCAGATTTCCGGCCTAGGCCGCGTCTTTCAGAGCTCCGAGAATATGCAACATGTCGTTCTTGACAGCTGCATTCGCGCTCATTGACAGCACAAG
>SLKT01000144.1 GCA_007134485.1 Wenzhouxiangella sp.
AAGGCGCGCGAGGCTCCGGACTTAACCTCACAATCCAGTTCCTGAGGCCACACGATGGCGTCTTTATTGCGCTACGCTGCCACCAATGTGACATCCCGCTGAAATTGCCGCAGAATAGCGCAAGTGTAAACTCGGGTAGTCAGACTTGAACGATTTCTCGCTTTCAGCCGAAGCTGGTGTCAACCCGGCCGAGCTGGCCGCTCTGGCGGCCATGATTCGTGCCGGGACGCCGTTGATTGCCATTGAGTGTCATGATGAGCCGCAGGCGATGGCCTTGTTTGGCGAGCTCAGGCGGCAGATGAGTCGGCCATTGTTCAAGTGGACGGCGGCCAAGGGCCTGGTCTGGGTGGAGCGTGATCAGACGCTGGCCTCGGAATTTGCCGAGCCTGAAAAGGCGCTGGGGCATCTTCGGCAGCGGCGTGATCGCGGCATCTTTCTGTTGATGGACTTCCATCACTATCTCAAGGATCCGGTGGTGGTGCGGCACCTGCGCGAGATGACCCGCGATGGTGACGGCGTGCATGCGCGCACGGTGGTGCTGATCAGTCCGTCGCTGGAATTACCGGCGGAACTGGAGCGCCAGGCCCGGCACTTTCGCATGGCGCCGCCTGATCGCGACGCTCTGGAACGGATGGTTCGTGAAGAAGCCCGGCGTTGGGGGAATCAGCGAGGCGCCGGGGGTGCGCCCATTTGTGAGCAGGCACTGGAGCGATTGTTGACCAACCTGGAAGGGCTGACCCTGAAAGATGCCCGGCGACTGGCGCGTAACGCCATCTTCGATGACGGTGCACTGGTCGAGGATGATCTCCCTGAAGTCATGCAGGCCAAGTTCGAGTTGCTCAATCCCGGCGGGATTCTGAATTTCGAGCTGGAAACGGCGCGCTTCAGCCAGATCGCCGGCATGCCGCGACTCAGGCAATGGCTGGGAACGCGGGCCTCGGTGTTTACCGCCGCCGAACCGCCGCCCGGGTTGGACATGCCGCGCGGGATGTTGTTGCTTGGGGTGCAGGGGTGCGGCAAGTCGCTGGCGGCACGAGCTGCAGCCGGGTTATTCGGTGTGCCTTTGTTGCACCTTGATTGTGGATCGTTGTTCAACCGCTTTCATGGCGAGAGCGAGCGCAATCTGCGTGAATCATTGCAGGCGGCCGAGTTGATGGCCCCATGCGTGCTGTGGATCGACGAGATCGAAAAAGGTCTGGCGGTTTCGGATTCCGATGGCGGCACCTCGCGGCGCATGCTGGGCACGTTGCTGACCTGGATGGCCGAGCATCGCTCGAGGGTGTTCATCGCGGCCACCGCCAACGACATCAGCATCCTGCCGCCGGAACTGGTGCGCAAGGGGCGCTTCGACGAGATCTTTTTTGTCGACCTGCCTGATGAAAAGACTCGGGCCGAGATCCTGGCCATTCATTTCCAGCGCCGTGAGCTCAAGCCGCAGCTTTATCCGCTCGACGATATTGCCCGGGCGACCGAGGGTTTTTCCGGTGCGGAACTGGAACACCTGGTGGTGGCCGCACTGTACGTCGCCCATGCCCGGGGCGAGCCGATGTGTACCGATGATCTGATGAGCGAGATCGACAACACCCGGCCGTTGTCGGTGACCATGGCCGAACCGATCGATCAGCTACGGCAATGGGCAGCGAGCCGGGCGGTTGCGGCTTGATTGCATGTTCAGGTTCGGCGTCGTGAGCGACGGGGTGACGAACGCTTGAGCGTTGTCCGTCGGCCGCGTGGGGCCGACCTACAAACCCGGCTGGGCCGTGCGGAAATCGGGCGCCTGATTCAATCCAGGTCGCGGACGGCGAGCAGGCGGATTTCGGTCATGTCTTCGATGGCGAAGCGGATGCCTTCGCGACCCAGGCCGGAATCCTTGACGCCTCCGTAGGGCATGTGGTCGACCCGGAAGGCGGGGACATCGTTGATGATCACACCGCCGACATCCAGGCGATCCCAGGCGCGGCGGATCTTGCCGATATCGCGCACGAACAGTCCGGCCTGCAATCCGTAGCGGGAATCGTTGATGACATCGAGGGCTTGGTCGAAGTCGCTGAACGGTTCGATCACCATGACCGGGCCGAATACTTCGTTGTCGTAGACCCTGCAATCGCGATCGACATTCTCGAGGACCGCCGGGGTGACGATCACGCCGTCACGCTCACCACCGACCAGGCATCGCGCGCCCTTGTCGACCGCTTCTTCGATCCACTCGACCACGCGCTTGGCATCGTCTTCGGAAATCATCGGGCCGATGAAGGTTTCGGCATCGCGCGGGTCGCCTTTTTTCAAACCGCCGATCTTTTCGACCAGTTTGTTCTTGAGTTGGTCGTAGATGGACTCATGCACCTGTACGCGTTGCACCGAGATGCAGCTCTGGCCGGACTGGTAAAAGGCGCCGAAGGCCAGTCGATCAACGGCATGGTCGATGTCGGCGTCAGCATCGACCAGGCAGGCGGCATTGCCGCCGAGTTCCATGACCACCGGTTTCTTGCCGGCCTTGTCCTTGAGCATCCAGCCGACCTTGTCCGAGCCGGTAAAACTCAATAGCTTGAGTCGGTCGTCCTCGGTAAAGCGCGCCGCCTCGTCGCGATGCACCGGCAGGATGGAAAATGCCCCATCAGGCAGATCACATTCGGCCAGTATTTCGCCCATCAGGATCGCACCCACCGGGGTCTTCTCGGCCGGCTTGAGCACGAACGGACAACCGGCGGCAATCGCCGGGGCCACCTTGTGGGCGACCAGGTTGTAGGGGAAGTTGAATGGCGTGATCAGTGAGACCGGGCCGATGGGCACACGTTTCCACATGCCCCAGAACTTCTCGGCCCTGGCCGTGATGTCCATCGGCAGGACTTCACCGCCGATACGCGTGGCTTCCTCGGCGGCAATCTGGAAAGTCTCGATCAGACGACCGACTTCGCTGCGGGCATCGGTGATGACCTTGCCGCCCTCGACGATCAGCACCTCGACCAGTTCGTCGTGGCGCTTCCTGAATTGCTCGACACAATGAAACAGTACGTCGCGTCGTCGGTAGGCGGGCAACTCGGCCATGGGCCGTCGCGCCTCGACCGCCGCGCTCACGGCCCGATCAACCTCGGCATCGCTGGCCAAGGCCACCTGGTAGGCGATTGAGCCGGTGTGCTTGTCGGTGACTTCAAGATCCTGGTTGGCGGCAATGGCCTGGTTGGCAAGGTAGTAGGGATAGCTCTTGATGCTCATGACGGTCTTCAGTTTTCAGGTGTCAAGGCGCGCGCACGCGCCGGAATGTTCTCGAACAGTTCGCGCTGGCTGTCCGAGTAATCAATCGGGCAATCGATAAGATGTACGCCCGGCTGGTCCAGACACTTCTTCAGCAATGGTGCAAGCTGGTCCGTGCGCTCGACCCGGTGGCCCTTGGCCCCATAGCTTTCGGCGTAGCGCACAAAGTCGGGATTGCCGAAATCCATGCCGAAGTCGGGCAACTCCATGTCCTGCTGCTTCCAGCGGATCATGCCGTAGGCATCATCACGCAGAATCAGCACGACCAGGTCCATGTTCATGCGCACCGCGGTTTCCAGTTCCTGGGAATTCATCATGAAGCCGCCGTCTCCACAAACCGCCAGAATCTTGCGATCGGGATGGACCAGGCGCGCGCCCATGGCAACTGGAAAACCGGCGCCCATGGTGGCCAGCGCATTGTCCAATAGCAGGGTGTTGGGCAGGGTGGTGCGGTAGTTGCGCGCAAACCAGACCTTGTAGAGGCCATTATCGAGCGACACGATGCCGTCTTCGGGCATGGCCTCGCGCACCGCACTGACCACCCGGCGTGGATGGACCGGGAACCCATCCAGGTCGGCGCCGCTGTCGAGATCCTCGAGCATGGCCGAGCGAATGCGATGGGCGAAATCGAACTCCCAGTGTTCCTGGACCTCGACTTGCTCGCTGATCTGCCAGATCGCATTGGCAATATCACCGACCACCTCGAGCTGCGGAAAGTAGACCGGGTCAACCCCGGCGCTGGAAAAATTGACGTGGATGACCACCGGGCCATCCGATTGCATCAGGAATGGCGGTTTTTCGACCACGTCATGTCCGACATTGATGATGCAGTCGGCCTGCTCAATGACCCGGTGGACATAGTCACCCTCCGACAAGGCCGCCGTGCCCATCCAGCAATCACTTTCGCCGACCACGCCCTTGCCCATCTGGGTGCTGAAAAAGGGCATCGCGGTCTTGTCGACCAGTCGTCTCAACATGCGCGAAGTCATCTTGCGATTGGCCCCGGCGCCGATCATTATGAGGGGCCGACGCGCCTGCTCGATGGCCGCCACCGCCCGGGTCACGGCCTTGTCCTCAGCCACCGGACGACGGGTCTGGCAAGCCGGAATCGGTTCGGCCTCGACTTCTTCGCGCAGGATGTCCTCGGGCAGTTCCAGGTGAGTAGCGCCGGGACGTTCTTCCTCGGCCCGGCGAAAGGCCTCGCGCACCCGTGCCGGGACGTTGGCGCCGGAGACAACCTGGCGGGTATAGCGGGTGACGGGTCGCATCAGATCCACCATGTCGATGATCTGGAAATGGCCCTGCTTGGAGGTTTTGACCGGTTTCTGACCGGTGATCATCACCATCGGCATGGCGCCCAGTTCGGCATAAGCGGCCGCGGTGACCAGGTTGGTTGCACCCGGGCCCAGCGTGGACAGGCACACGCCCGGCTGGCCGGTCAGA
The DNA here is from genome assembly GCA_007134485.1 of Wenzhouxiangella sp. Lineage (GTDB taxonomy): Bacteria > Pseudomonadota > Gammaproteobacteria > Xanthomonadales > Wenzhouxiangellaceae > Wenzhouxiangella. Next base: position 4,696 of record SLKT01000144.1, read on the forward strand.
CGCCCGTGGCAGGCGGCCATGAACCCTGCGGCCTGTTCGTGGCGCGTGACCACCAGTTCGATCGAGGACGGACGCAACGCCTCGAGCAAATCGAGGTTTTCCTCACCGGGAACGGCAAAGATGCGCTTCACGCCCTCGGCTTCCAGGCATTGCACAAACAATTCAGCGGCATTCATGATCACGATCTTAGCAGCATCGACCGTCAGCTACGTGAGGCCAATCAACGCGATTGCACGGGCATAAGCTATGCTTGTGGGCATGCTTGAGCGATTGCGTGATCAACTGCCCGCACCGGCCCTTTACTGGGGTGGCATTCTCGGAGCGGCCACCAACAACTGGCTGCAAAGCCAGGCCTTCATCTATGCCGCGGCACTGGCCTTTTTCACGGTCTTTTCCATCGCCCCGGTAGTCATCGTGGTGGTGACCATCGTCGGACTGGTGCTGGGCGAGCGGGCCGCGCAAGGTGAGCTGATGGAACAACTCGAGGAGTTCGTCGGCCCGCAGGCCGCCGAAGTGGTGCAGACCGCTGTGGTCAACTCGCAGATTGATCAGAGCGGCATCTGGCCAACCCTGATCGGATTTACCGCGATTGTGGTTGGCGCCACCACCGTGTTCGCCCAGATGCAGATCTCGCTCAATCAGATCTGGGATGTCGCGCCCAAGCCCTCGCGCAACAGTTTATGGCTGTTTCTCAAGGCACGCGTGCTGTCGCTGACGGTGGTATTGGCCATAGGCTTCGTGCTGCTGGTCTCACTGCTTTTGAGCGTGGCCATGCGTACGATCATGAATTTCGCCGAGCAGTGGTTGCCGGTGCCGGGCTGGGCGCTGGTCGGCACGGAAATCTTCATCTCGCTGACCGTGATCACATTGCTGTTTGCCGCGATCTTCAAGATCCTGCCCGACGTGGTGCTGAGCTGGCGCGACGTGCTGGCCGGGGCATTGGTCACCGCCATTCTGTTTACCGTTGGCCGGTCGCTGATCGCCATGTACCTGGCCAACACGGCCACCGCATCGACCTATGGCGCGGCCGGCTCGCTGGCCCTGTTGCTGTTGTGGGTCAACTATTCGGCCCTGATCCTGCTGTACGGGGCATCCATCACCCGCGCCCACCTGGAAGCGCGGGGCAAACCGGTGATTCCGCGCAATACGGCCGTATGTGTCCACCGCGAACTCATCGAAGACTCCTGAGCGTTAGGGAGCCTCTGAAATCAGAGGCTCCTTAGACGTCATTGATGCGGTTGCGGCTCGACCCGATTGCGACCGGCTCGCTTGCCTTCGTACAGGCGTTGATCCGCTTTTTCCAGCACCTGTGCAGGTTCAACTTCGCTGGTGTCGGCGACACCGGCCGTAATGGTGACAATATCCAGATCATCAGGCCGATGAACATGATCAATGCGCATGCGCTCGACCTGACGACGCATGCGATCAATGACCACGGCGGCATCATCCACCCCGGTATTCGGCAACACCACCAGAAATTCCTCGCCTCCGTAGCGATAGATCTGGTCGGACGGCCGATTGAGTGACCGAACAAACGCCTGGGCGACGCTGCGCAGCACCTCGTCTCCTGCCGCGTGCCCGTGATGATCGTTGTAGGACTTGAAGTGATCGATGTCAATCATCGCCAGCGCGTAAGAGCGGTGATGATCATCGAGCGCGTCCAGGTCACTCTGGAGCTTCATGCGGTTGTAGACACCGGTCAGGGCATCGCGCTCGCTGCTCGCCTCGATCTCGCTCTTGGCCTTGGCGAGCATGCGATGGTCCTTTTCGAGTTGATACAACGCCGACAATTCCGCGTGCTTGCTGCGGTAGTTTTGAATGGTGACCACCAGGCCCAGGCCCGCGACCACCAGGCAATTGAAATACAGGGCCTGGACAACGGAGGGAGTCGGCGAGTCCATCAGGATATTGGCGCCGACGATGTAAATGACCACGGCCGAAGTGCAAAACGCCACAGCCATCACCGGGGGCATCAGAAACAGCGCACAGTACAGGAAAACCTTGAGATAGAACAACTCGAAGCTTTCCCTGAACTCGAGCAACAGGCTGGCGATGGCGATCAGCAGCAGACCGGTCGCAAAGATATAGGTCCGGGATATCCAATGCAACGCGCTCGGATTTTTACGATAGAGGAAAGCGAGCAACGCGAGCAACCCCATGGCAAGCATCGCGGCCAGGCGAAAGTTGACGACTTTCACGAAGGTTTCGGGGTGAACATCCTCTCCGAAATAATCGAATAGCTGCTCGGAAGTCGAGCCCAGGTAACCCAGTTCCTGGGTCAGCAGATACCCCAGGAGCGGCAAACCGATCAGAGTCAGGAGCAAAAGTCGCCGCGAATTCTGTCGGTCGATTTCCTGGACGACGCGAGGGGGAATGTCGTTGTACTCACTCATTGGCAAGGCCCTCTTGAGTGGACGAAATCAGCATGCCAGGTACTGATCTCCCCAAATCAGGCGCCCGCACCATCGCGTGCTTCGCCTCAAGCAAAGATGGCTCGAGCCGGGCGCCGCCTGGGACCTATTCCATCGATCAGGAATCCAGGCATTCGAAAGTCAATCCGGCATGCTCGACCAGGCGAGACTTGAGCGTTTCAGCCATGGCGGTGGAGGGGGTCCAAAACCCCCCGGGCAGATCATCCAGGCCGGGACCTTTGGCCAGCGTGAACGCGGCCTCACCCAGCATTTTCGCAGTCGAGCCATAGCCCGGGTCACGATCCCCGGCAACACGCACACGCATGGCCTCACCATGCTCGTTTCGTCCATCGAACAGCAACCGGTAAAAACCCTTCTCGCGCGCTTCGGGGCCGGGACCTTCACCCGGCTTGGGCAACACTCGACGCGCCAGCAACTTGCGTGTCGGGCCAAAGCTTGCGCCCAGGGCGAAACCGGCCAGCCCGAGGCCCCAGGTCCAGGCGCGTCTTCTTCCGGAGAAGCCGCGGCCGGTCATCATCGCCTCGTCGTACAGGAATTCATCTCCCCAGGGTCGCCCCTGCAGGGCGTGGGCACGGTGCACGATTCGCGTGTTGATGGCGGCCATGACGAATGGCGATAACCAGCTATCCAGGTGCTGATCGAACTGCGGTCCCTTGACATACGGCTGGCGCGGTCCCTGACGCATGTCGGGTGGACAAAGGGCATAAGGGTTCTTGGCGACCTTGGCGGTTTCGGAGTCTCGCCGGGTTTCCTCGATGATATTGATCATGCTGGCGGCCGTACCGCCACTCATGGTCCCGCGCATGCGCTCGACCCCCATGCGAATCCGGCTCATCGGACGTCCGAACCGCTCCATGGCCTGCTGCTGCAGGAACCATACCCCGAGATCGGAGGGGATGGAATCGAAACCGCAACAATGCACCAGGCGCGCACCACTGTCACGGGCGGTGTCTTCATGCTCATCGAGCATGCGCCGCATCCAGGGTACCTCTCCAGTCAGATCGCAATAGTCGGTACCGGAAGCCGCACAAGCCGCCACCAAATCCGAACCATGCAGCGCATACGGCCCGACCGTGGAACACACCGCGCCGGTGCGCTCGACCAGGGCATCGAGCGATGAGCGGTCATAACTGTCGGCAACGATCAGCTCCAGACCGCCGGCGTCCTCCCCCAACTGCTCCCGAACTTTCTTGAGCTTGTCCTCACTGCGCCCGGCCAGCGCCCAGCGCAATGAACCGTCGACACCGTGGCGGCCGAGCAGGTACTCGGCCAGCAACTGGCCTGTAAAGCCGGTGGCGCCGAGCACCACCAGGTCGAATTCATGCGAGTCGGTCATGGCGCTGCCTGAGTTGTTGTGGTTGCAGGCCTTCATTATGCCTGTCCGAAGTCCGCTTCATCCAAGCAATCTCAAACCACCCGGATGCAGGCTGACCTCAATGCGCACTGCCGAGCGAGAGATGATTTCACCATCGCCGTGGACCATGCATCCGGAGGGACAATCGATACCGATGCGTTCGACGCGGCCACCGTGCACCCCCGAAAATCGAAAATGGCCGCCGAAAAGGACGGTCGGAAGAATGATCAATCGCCGCAGCACCGAGAGCTCCTCGGCCCGGCACAGATCCAGCAAGCCGTCATCGATCTCGGCATTGGGCGTCAGTCGAAACCCACCGCCTGCGCTGCGACCATTGCCCAGCGCAATCAGAAACTGAGCGCCATCGATGACCTGATCGGCCATGCGGACCGTCATGCGAGGCGCTCGGTAGCGCCAAACATGAACCAGGGCTGCGACCAGGTAGCGGGAAAAGCCGCGGAAGAATCGGGCCCGACCCGCGCGCTCGGCCACCACGGCCTCGAAACCAATACCCAGGCTGTTGATGAAGTGGCTTTGCTCAATCCGTCCATCGGCATGCTCGATACGGACTTGTCCGACATCGCAAGTGCGCGGATGGGCATGCCTGAACCAGTCCAGCGCCGAGTCGAGCTGGCGCGGACTTTCGAGCATCCTGGCAAAGTCATTGCCCGACCCAACCGGCAGAATCGCCAGCAACGCTCGGCCCCCGACCAGCCCACGAGCCACTTCATGCACCGTGCCGTCTCCGCCTACCGCCACGACCACGTGACCGTCGCGCAGACTGCGCCGGCGAGCCAGCGACTCGGCTTCTCCCGAACGGGTGGTCGAAAGCACCTCGGCATCCGGCGCGAGTTGACCAATGCGATCAATCAGCGCACGGCTGCGACGACCACTGCGTTTGCCCGCGGCGGGATTGATGATGAAGCTGAACTGACGCATGACAGCGGGAAGTCCATGACAAGGCGCAAGCAGTATGGCCAAGGCATACTCAAGCTGCAAGCCAAGAAACTGACATCTTGCCCGCGGGCAATCTCGATCTGTCATGGTCCCGGGTTTTGGGCTAGAATTCGCTGCATGCGAAAGGCCGGTGCACTGACTCTGGATATCAAGGCCTCCCTGCTCGGTCAGGGCCTGGCGACTGTTGTGGCCGGCATTCTGCTGGCCGCGGTGTTCTATGCGCGTCCGGGTTTTATCATCTTCGTGATTGGGGCAGTGGTGATCTTCCTGCTCTGGGCGGTGTGCCTGCAAAAGCTCAATCGCCCACGCTGGCGACGCGTGGTGGTCTCCCAGAACGGCCAGCAGGTTGTCCTGTTCGGCAAGCGCAAGCAAAAACACAGTGGCAAGTTCAAGGGCAAGCTGATCGACACCCCCCTGCTGGTGGTCTTCAGCATGAGCGACGATGAGGGCAGCCACCGAGTCTGGCTGTTTGCCGACAATGCCGACGGCGAGTCTTTCAAGCGTCTGCGCGAGATACTGGCTTTGGCCTGATCTTCCGATCTATTCGCCGGCTACCCACCACGCTGGCACACTATTCGCTTAATCCACGTAGTTATGAGTTGAGGGATCATGTTCCCGCAACTACTCACGCGTTCCAGACCGTTCAACGAGGGACACAACATGACAAGACCTGGATTTATCGCATTCCTGATACTTTTGTTCAGCCTTCCGGCCAGCGGCCAGATCATGCCGCCGGACCCGGAGGTGGAAGCTTTGTGGAAGGATTTTCAATCGATCGAGGACGCAGCCTCGCAGCGCATGGCCATCGAGCCTGACGACCTGGTCCGGATGATCAACAGTGCCTTGAGCCTCCAGGTCGAGGCGGAATACGGGAAGCGTCAACTGAATCCGGTCGACAGCAGGCGTCTTGACGCACTTGTGGAACAGGCGCCGAAACTGGCCTTGTCCGAAGCAATGGCGACACAGGCCGAGCGCGACGACATTTCAGTCTCGGGCAGCATGGCGACCATATCGGGTACGGTCAGCGAGGCGGGTACGGGCACACTGGTGACCACCGGTACCGTAGAGGCCATCCCGTTCGGAAATCCCTTCAGGCCCAATGCCGCCTCCGGCCAAATTCAGGGCGACGGCAGCTATTCGATCGACCTGGAACCCGGTCATTACGTCCTGCACTTTACCGGCACAGCCGAATATATTCGCCAGGCCTGGCCGGATATCGAGTGCGTCTATCAAACAGAGTGTAATCACTGGTACGGGGGTGAACGCATCGAAGTCGATGCCGATGACGAGCTGACGCGCGACTTTTCCGTCGAGCGTGGCATTCGCATCCAGGGCAACGTGTCCGATGAAAACGGGGATGCCGTGGAAGGCGCAACAGTAAACCTGTCGGCACGCCGCGTGATCGGATCGGGTGTCGGCAACAATGTCACTACCGATGAATTCGGCAATTACGAGACCACCACCGCACTGCCGCCGGATTCGTATCGCATATTCGTGACCCCGCCTCCTGCGAGCGGTTTGCTCGGGCGTGTTCACGACGGTCAGCGATGTCTGAATGATTCCAATGACTGCGGCAATATATTGCCCGATTTGCTGACCATTGACGATACCAGCGCACCACAGACCTTCGATTTCAATACCGGTTCCGGGCTGCACCTGACCACGGGCTCTGGTCTGTCCGGGCAGGTATTCGAGGAGGACGGCTCCACCCCGCTGGAAGAGGCCGTCGTTCAAGTGGTCTCAACCGACGGCATGCGGTTGCTCCCCAGCACGACCAATGCCTCGGGCGAATACGAGTTCGAAGTGCTGCCCGAGGATGATTACTTTGTAGTGGCATTCCATCCCTCCCGCCTGGCGGTCATCCATCCGGATTTCGAGTGTTTCAGTCAGAGCTGTGATGTCGAGGTGGGCACACCTGTATCGCTGGGCGTGAGCGACGAATTCCTGGATTTCAGCCTGTCAGCCGGCGCAACGGTCTCCGGACAGGTGCTGAGAGAAAGCGATGGCGCGCCCCTGGAAGACGTGCTGGTCGCGGTGGGCAACTCCATCCAGGGGTATGCCAATGCGCAACCCAATGAAGATGGCGAGTTCACGGTGGAAGGCTTGCCCGAAGGTGTCTTCTACGTCTCGGCGGCGCCAGGCGGTATGGATCCCGACATCCTCGACTTGCAGATCACTCATCTCGGCGACATCACTTGTCCGATCAACTTTTGCCCCGACCATGGCCAGCCGATCAATGTGCCCGAGTCGGGCGATGTCACTGGCCTGACCATCCAGATGCCGGTCGGTGGCGGCCTGACCGGGCAAATGTTCGATGCCGAAACCGGATTGCCGCTGACAGCGATCATGGCCCCGCGCCTGGAGCTCTGGGTGGCATCGGGACCGTTCAAGGGCGAACTGGCCCAGACCATGGCCGCATTCAGTATAAACCCCGCAGAGGAAGGAATTTACACCGCCCGGGGATTGTCCCCGGGGGCGTACAAAGCGACCTTTGGCTCCAGCACTCACCTCGGGCTGATCGATACCGCCTTTGGCGGACAGCCGTGCCCGCGCGGTTCGTGCAATCACGATGATCTGCCCACGGTATTCGTGACCGCCGGAACCATGCTGTCCGATATCGGCGCCACCCTGCCGCGCGGGCCGATCATCAGCGGCCAGGTCCTGGATGCCGACACCGGCGAACCACCCCCGCCCCCAGTGGTCCACAGCGGTACCCGACTGATGAGCTTTTACGGTACTTCCGGCAATTACGCCAGTTTCAGCGATGTTGAAGGCGACGGCAGGTTTAGCAGCCGGACCGGCTTTCCCGCCGACACCTTCTTCGCCGCGACCTACACGACGAGGAACGACTGGTCATTTGAAGACGGCTACATCGACCAGGCCTATGATGGACTGGATTGTCCACGCCTCAAGTGCAACCTGACCGCCTCAGCCACGGCCATTGATGTGGTGGATACCGACATCGAAGGTATCGAACTTGCGCTGCGCCAGGGTGGTCGCATTAGCGGCACGATCACCGATGTCAATGATGCATCCCCACTTGCCGGTATCCAGGTCGAAGCCTATAACAGTGCCGGACAGGTGATCGCCGATGCCGTGACCAATCCGCTCGGTGAGTACACCCTCGAATCCCTACCCGGTGGCGAATACACCTTGCGGACCCGCAACCGCAGCGGTTACCAGAACCGGCTCTACGATGGCATTGCCTGCGCTCCGTTCTGCAACCCGGCCAACGGGACGCCGGTCACGGTGACCGAGGAAGAGACGCAGACCGATATTGACTTTGCCCTGGTTCGTGCAGTCTCGATTTCGGGCACCGTCACGCTGGACGGCACGCCGATTGAAAACATCACGGTCGAGGTCTACGGTGCGCTCGGCAATCTGATTGATGAGGTCATGTCGGCGTCCGATGGCAGCTACGCATTCACCAGCCTGTCGCCGGGCGAGTACCACCTGCGAACCCGCAACACGTTCGGGCATGCCGATACCCTGCACGAGGACAGACCCTGCGTCGGAGATGCCTGCCGCGTTCGCCAGGGTGACCGGATCCAGCTTTCGGCCGGACAGGAACAGACCATCGATCTCGATCTCATGCCGGGTGCAACCCTCAGTGGCGAGGTCCATGATCGCTCTGATCCGGACATCAAACTGTCCGGTGTCACCGTGCAATTGCTCGATGATCGAGGCGCCGTGGCTTTCGAGGCCACCACTGGATCTGGCGGGCAATTCAGCTTCAACGCCCTGGCCGCCGGTGAATACCACCTGGTCACCCGGCAGACCCCGGACTACATTGATCAAACCCTGGGCGGTGCGCCCTGCTCGTCGGTGTGCAATGGGCTGGGCGGTGATGTCATCACCGTGACGGCCGGGGACAGTCATCCGGGCAATGATATGGACCTGGCTCCGGGCGCGGCCATCAGTGGCAATGTACAGGCCGGGGGATCCCCGGTTGTCGGCGCCCAGGCTGCCATCTACAACGATGGCGGTCAGCCGGTGACCACCGCACCGACCAACGCCTCGGGCAACTTCGAGATCGGCAACCTGCCCGATGGCGATTACTTCGTCCGGGTCGGAAACGTCCCCGGGTTTGTTTCGCAGTTATTCGACGGCATTGCCTGCAGCGGTTTCTGCGACGTTCTCAACGGCGATGTTGTCAGCATCACCGACAATTCCGATGTCGGATCAATCAACTTCTCCCTGGTCCAGGGCGGCTCGATTGCCGGCACGGTGACCAGCGCTGGCTCGGCCCTGCCGGGCGTGGAGGTGGTCGCCTTTGACAGCGCCGGATTCATTGCCGGTCAGGCCGTGACCAATGCATCAGGGCAGTACACCATCCAGGGGCTGGTCGACGGCAGCTACCGCCTGCGCACGACCAACACGGGCGGATTCATCGACAAGGTCTACGAAGGTGACACTTGTTCGCCGAACGCCTGCGTTGTCAGTGACGGCAGCGGAATCGCCGTGGCCGGCGCCACCGTCGGTGGCATCGACTTCTCGCTGGAACCCGGCGCCAGCATTTCCGGCACCGCCACAGACCCATTCGGTAATCCGCTGCCCGACGGCACCGCGGTGCTGCTCGACAGCACCGGACTGCCCGTGACCAGCACGGCGATCAGCGATGGCCTGTGGTCATTCGACGGACTCTCCGAAGGCACCTATTACCTGCTGATCGAGAACAATCTGGGACTGGTCGATGAGCTTTTCGATGATGTGCCCTGTCCCGGCGGGTCCTGCGATATCACCGGCCTGGGCACGCCAATCACGATTGGTGACAGCGGATTGATGACCGTTGGCGAGCGCGGCGGCTCGCAGCCATCGATCGATGTGGTGCTCGACGAAGGCTCGGCCATCAGCGGCCAGGTCACCGATGCTGATAGCGGAGCTCCCCTGGTCGGTGTCGTGGTGTATTTCTTCGATGCCGACGGCAACAAGGTCGGCGCCTCCAGTCCGACCGATGGCCTGGGCGAGTACCAGAGCGCCGGCGGCCTGCCCGAAGGCAACTACTTTGTCGCCACGGCCAGCGGCAGCCAGCGCGGTTTCGGCGGCAACTACATCAACGCCGTCTTTGATGGCGGCACCTGCATGCTCGACTGTGATGTCACCCAGGGAACGCCCGTCGAGACCGGCTCCGACAACATCGACTTTGCCCTGTCCCAGGGTGCAGGTGTGCGTGGTCGGGTCACGGGTCCGGATGGCGACAATCTGGTCCAGGTCGATGTTCGAGTCTTCGACGCCGACGGTTTCCTGGCCGGAACGATCCGAACTGACTCGCAAGGCCGCTACCAGATCGATGGCCTGGCCGCCGGCGAGTATTTCGCTCACACGACCAACAATCTCGGACTGGATGACGTGTCCTTCGGCGATACCGCATGCGAGGATACCTGCCAGCCCCTCGAGGGAGATTCCTTCAGCGTTGGCACGAGCGGCTTCACCAAGGATATCGACTTTCAGTTGAAGCTCACTGACGAGCTATTTTCGGATCGCTTCGAACTGGATTGATCCACCCG
>SLKT01000099.1 GCA_007134485.1 Wenzhouxiangella sp.
GCCATCTGCAACTGCGGTCAGCAAGCCCTGGGCCTGAACATATTCCATCACCTTGGGGAGATCGATTTTGTCTCTCGGGTCGGCCGCCCGGTTCAGCGCCAGGGCGTCGGCTTCGATGACCCAGGTGCCCTGGCCGCGCAGGTCAACCACCAGCCACTCCATGCCATCCGGGGCCGCCTGTCCGTGCCATTCCGGCTGGAAGCTGGCGCCCATCATGCCAATGGTCATCAGGTCATTGCTTTTTACCGAACCCGACGGTGCAGGCATTGAAGCCGCGTCGCGGTCGCTCTGCCCCATCAGCACGACGACGGCCGGCGCGAACTCGTCATGGTAATAGCGCAGCGACAGCGACTCGATACCCTCTGCCGGAACCGGGTAGACCAGTCGGCCGCCCATACCTTCTCCAATTCGACCAAGTATAAAATTGTCGTCCATGGCACCGTCGTCATCTTCGAACAGTACCCGACGGGTCACCAGTTCCCCGTTGACCAGCAGGTAGAGCTGGCGTCGCACGGACGCGATCAGAATTTCCTCACGGTAGTCCAGATCGAACAGCAGGTCCGCCGGCATGCGGTTTTCAACCCGCGCATCCATGACAAGCCAGTGCTGACCCGGCGGTGGTGCCTGGCCGGCATATCGATCCCGCAGCTCAATGCCGGTCACCCTGAAATGCAGCGCACGGTTACAGCCCTCGGCCGACAGACTGTGCGAGGAATCAAGCGCCAGATCAACCGCGTTCAGCCGCGCTGGCAGTTCACCAGCCTGGCTGGCGGACAGGCTCAAAATCAGCGCCAGAAGGATTAAGCCGATGGCATGGCAGTGTCGAAAGGATTGGTTGTTCAGCATGGATTTATTCCCTAGCATGGATCCGGGGCCAGATCGTTCACCCCCGCGCCACTGAAATGGCCAATGACCTCGCCCAGGGCCAATTGGTAGACCAGAGACTCCGGAAACCAGCCAAGTAGCTCCAGGTACTCTTTGTACAACGCCCCCAGCCCCTTCTTGACCAACACCTTGGCACCCTCGCGCATGATGCAGCATTGCATGGCCTCGGCAGGCCGGCCCGGCACCAGGCATTTCCAGACTGTGAGGATGAACGAGACCGCGGAGCGCGCGTTGTTGATCGCCTTCCACTGCGTAATTAAAGTCTCGACCAGGGACTGACCGCGACCGTGAGCACCAATGCCCAGGGTGGTCCCGGTGGCCGGGTCAATCCGCCACCAGGTCAGGTCCTCGACCCGATGTGGATCAGCCGGCAGCACGATCTGGTTGCCTGCAGCCAGCGCCTGGTTGAGGTAAGCCGCCGTATTCGGCGACACGGCTTCCAGTTGAACAACATTCAGGGGCTGCCATGGAGTCGTATCCAGGGCCTGGCCGAACGCCAGGCTGGCATTGATCACGCGCCCTTCAGTGTCCAGCAACCTGGCTTCCAGGGCCGTGTCGATCACACCCTGGGTCAGCCGGACATGGCGCGCATCGGCACCACTGTCACCGATGACTTCCACTCGGTTGTCGATGATATCGAAGCCGAGGGTCAACACGGGTCCGTCCGCCGAACCATCCAGGCGTTCGAAGGTGGTAAGCAGATTCAGGCGCGTCAGGGCGATGCGATCCCCATATGGGCTTAGCGTGTGTCGCAGGGAGACCAGACTGACCAGGTCGGCCGGAGCGGGGTTCAGGGCTTCGATGGCCTTGCCGGTCAATTCCAGGCTGTCGCGACGCAAGGCATGCACCGCGCCCAGCATGGCACGGCGGTTGGCCAGGATATCGTGCAGGATATGACCCACCGCGTAGGCCGCTGGCCACCAACTGCTTTGGGCCATGATTTCGGTGGACGAAAACATGCCTAGCGCACGGGCCTCGCGAACAGCATCCGAAAACTCAAAATCCCGAGGCCGTTCTGCGCGCCGATGCGGACCGACCACGTCCATCAGGCTGCGCTCGAAGGTTTCGGCCTGCCGTCCAGGCGCATTGACAGTCAGGCGCAAAAATACCGCCGTCAATTCAGGTGTCGGGCGCGCTTCCTCGCCATGGCCCCGGCCCAACTGGCCCAGCAGGCCGCTGGCTTGCTCCATCAATTCAGCTTGCGCCAAGCGTCCGAGCTGGTCCACCACGCTGCCATCAATTCGGATGGCCTTTTGCACTACCGGCTTGCCGCCAATGGCCAGAAAGGGAACCCATTCATCCTCTTCCAGCAGCAGCCTGTTCATGCGGTCATGAATGTTGTCATAATCGTTGCCGTCGATCTGGCCCATCAGGGTGGTTTCCTCGGGCAGTCCGGACGGGTGCATTTCCAGCACCAGGGGCTGCCCCGGCAAGTCCATTGCGGGCACTTCGTGGCTGAGCGCTGTTCGCTCCCTGAGGCGTCCACGCTCAAGGCGCTCGGCGACGACCTCGAATGCCAGCACATGCATAGCCTCTGTCGGAAGATCCTCAGCCCAGAGAGTATCGAAATGCCCCTGGTGAAGGCGATTGTCTGGCTGAAGTGTGGGCAGCGATGGATCCAGATCGGTCCAGCCATGCCGGGTGCGTAACTGGACCCACCAGTGATCGGCCAGCGCGGCTTGTCGTTGACCGGTTTCTGCCGGGTCCGGCCCGGACCAGTCAATCTGGGCGGCCAGTGCCTGGCTCTGTCGTTTGATTTCGCCGGAAAATTGCTCGCGCATGGCCAGAGCCTGCTGCTCCTGGGCCCGGGCGCGATCGCCCAGTGTATTGGCATCGGTGCCCATCTGTCGGGCAAGCTCTCGGTAGATATCCTCCTTGTCAGCACTACTGACCGGCCGCGCTGGCGCACTGTCGGAATGGGGTAACGTCTCAAGTTGCGCAACAGCGTCCTGGTCCAGTGTGGCGTGGGCCAGGCGAACCTGGTGGCCGGCAGTCTCAAGCAGCTTCGCCAGCAGCAAGGCACGATCCAAATGACTGCCACCCAGTTCCATCAAGGTCCCGCGCGGCCCTTTTAGCGCGCCCTGGTAGGGCAACAATCGGGTCTGGTCACGAACCCAGGCGAACAGGTCATAGGGATCATCACCAATAAGAGCCTGGCGGGCGGCGACGTTAAACTGCTCGGTCGGCGCCTGATCCAGGGCGAAACTGACGGTGCGATAGAACTCATGCAGGTCGCGCTCGACGGCCTGGAAGCGATCAGCCGGATCAGCAAAGCAGGCATCAGCCGCGACCTGAAAACTGGCCATCATCAACAGCACGGCAACGGGTACTCGAAAACTAACCATGTCTCATCTTCCTTGTTGGGACAGCCCGATCTCCAGGACCTGCTCCGGCAGGATACGAATATCGCGACGTTGGTCACCGACACTGGTCTCGATGATCAGTTCGTAGTTGCCCGGGTCCAGCCTGACCCGCTCATGATCGACCCGACCACGGCCCACTTCGTTACCCGCTGCATCGACCACACGAAATTCAGCCGCCAGGGCCTGGGCCATTCCTTCAATCAACTGCTCGTCATCCTGACTGTCAAAATAGTATCCGCCGCCGGCTTTGGCGAAACGCTCGAACTCAGCCTGCAGGCCAATTTCATCGATATGGAAACCGACGATATTGAGGCGAACGTCAATGCCTGTATCAATCAAGTCGGCTACCGCTTGCTCGACGTCACCATCACAGGTCTCTTCGCCGTCGGTCAGCATGATGACCAGTCGCCGCTGATCCTCGAACCCCTTGAGATCATCGACAACGGCATTGAGCGAAGCCGCCAGCGGCGTGCGCGCCAGGTTGATTGCCTGGATGGCATCGATGGCACGGTATACATCGGCCTGATTGCCTGCGGCCGGCGCGACCAGCAGTTCGGTTTCGCAACTGTGCGGCTCGGTGTGACCATATGCCCGCAGCGCGATCGGTACCTGCTCCGGGACGCGCTCATCGAGCACCTCGCGCACGATCCGTTTGGCCACATCGATTCTGCGGCCGCCGGTCATGCGTCTTAGCATCGACCCGGATGCATCGAAAATGAGATGGACGACTCCAGCACCAATAACAGGCACATCACCAGCCGTCACGGCCAGGTAGCCTGGTTTCGGCGGTGATTGCCAGGCGCTTTCGACATCAAGTCCAAAGCGCGTCGGCTGGCGCAGTTCACGCATGGCGGCTTCGAAACCGCGCACCAGATCAGTGCGTCCGATTGCGTAGCGATAGTTGCCGTTTCCGGCGTTGGCCCAGGATTTCATCAGGTTCTGGTACCAGCGATTCTCCTTGATATCAACCCGGTTGCCATGATTGATTTCCAGGGCAAAGATACGTGGTCGGACACGTTCAAGATCGTTCCAGACAGCGAGATCTCTGCCTAACACCTCGGCATCAGTAATCAGGAAGATCACATGCTCGCCATCGCGCCGTTCGAGCGCACGGCTGGCAGCAATCATTGCTGGCTCGGAATCGGAGGAGTTAAAAGCATTGTTGTAAATGGCCAGGGTGGCGGTGATTTCCGCAGGATATTCCGCCCAGTCATGAATCAGCATCGGGCCACCCAGCGGCATCAGGTTGGCCACTTCCTTGCCCGGTTGAAGGCCCTGGGCAAAACGCCCAAGCGCCTGGTAAATGGCGGGCTGGTGAGCGGCGACGCTGCCGCTGCCATCCCACAGAAAAGCAATCGACCGGGGCGGCATTTCAACATCAAGGCGGTACTCGCCCGGTTCCAGGCCGAAGGCACTGGCGACCCGGCGACCATCCTGGCCACTGAACTCCAGTTCAATGCTGTCTCCGGCAGGCCCGATCAGCCTGGCACGCAGGCGGCCGGCCATGCTCTCGTCCAGGGTAAAGCGCAAGGTGTTGTCGCCTTCGGCCAGTTCGACGCGGTAGCTGCGCACATCACCCGGCTCGTCAAGTTCGGCTGTTATTCGACTGGACATCGGCATGGACAACGGCCTGGGGCTGTCCGGCGAACTGTTGCGATCCTCCACCGTGGCAATGGATTGGGCATCGGGCTCCCATGGACCGTGCTGGCCATCCATGCCCCAGTAGGCCAGCGCCGAGTAGCCACTACCCAGCGGGTCGGCCTCGTAGGCCCGGATATCGGCTGGAATGCGCCATAGGTTAGTGTCACCGGACTCCGGAACGGCGATCACCAGGCGCAGGTAGCGTACTTCCGGTGGCTGATCGGCAAATTCGAATTCAGCCTGCATCTGCTCACCACGCTCAAGGACCCAGTCGCCGTGATCAAGCCATGGCCCCAGCGGACTCTCGGTGCTGGTGTAAACCCGTACCTTGTCGATCAACTCGCCGTCATGGTCAGGACTGTCTTGCCAGACCAGCGTGTCCAGCCGCGCAACCCGATGCTGGAGGAAGCCAAAGGCTACATCGATACTGCGCCCGCGAATTCGCTGCCCACGATGGGCCTGAGTCCCGCCCCATGGAAAATCATCGGCAGTACCGCCTGCAGGGCGAGTGTATATCCAATGACCACCCAGCGGCTCGGCGAGCAGATTACGTTTTGCATCTGCCAGCGGGCCGGCAGGTTGACCGAGGACGCGAAACAGGCCCGTCCCCGTGGTCCGCTGTCCGCCCCAGGCGGAACGCGGGCGAACCTGCACGTACTGCGCGTGAACCGGGGTTGGCAGCGCGAAGAACTGTTCACCATCCCCGGCCTCCAGCGTGATGGTCTTGCCGTGTGGTAGGTCATCGGGTTGATTGCCCCAGCGAATCTCCACTTCGCGCCAGCGGTTGTTTATGTTGTGGCGTGAGCGCTGGTTAAAGACGAACGCGTGTAATTCGCCGCCCTCGCCGGCCAGTCGCAGCGGCGGTAGTGCCTCACCCATGTCGCGCCAGTCCATCGAACTGCCGCCGGCGGCCATGCCGTCGTTGAGGAACTGGAGGAAGACCCGCCTACCATCCCGGCCCCAGCGTTCAGCAGCCATTTCCCCGGTCAGCGGGTTCACGAATTGCGCTCCAAACGCGCCCCAGGCCAGGTCAACCAGGCCATGAAAGGGTTGGGCATTAGTTGAAGCCAACTCTGGACGCACCGGATCAATCCGGGGAACGATGCTCGCTGACGCGCTGGCCTGGCTATTGGCAGCGGCTGCAAACAGGGTCAGGGGCGCATCATCGGGCAGGTCCGGAGGTGCAACCAGTTCAAAATCAATGACCTTGCTTTCATCTGCACGAAGCACGACCGTTTCATCCAGGCCTTCCACGGTCCACCCGTGATGGGTGGCATGAACCTGGATAGGCAGTTCCAGCGACTCGTTTTCTTCATTGCGAATCTCGAACCGGGCACCGATACGCTGGGCAAGGGGCGTATAGGCGGCTATTCGGTCCGTCAACAGTGTCAGGCTGACCTGGACCGCGGCGTCGCTGGTGGCAACCAACGCCTCATCGTCAACCCGGAATTCCTGGTCCTGGCGGGCACGCAACTGCAGGTACCACTGGGTGCCACCTGGCAAGGTGGTGGCATAAGCGTCCTTATCGTCGAGCGCCGCCAGATTCAGGCTACTGCCATGGCCGTCAATGACCTGGTCTTGCCGGAATAAACGACGAGTGATGTGGATAACGATGTCTCGATCTTCCTCAGTCACCGGCAAGGCCACGTATTCCAGGCGTGACCCGAGATCGCCCAGGGTCCTTTGATAGACACCATCACCTGGGAAGGGCAAAGCCAGCCAGGGTCGTGGATTGAACGGATGAGCGTCATGGCCGGACCAAGGGTGATCGAAATCAACCCGAAGTGCGTAATCGTCGCCAGGGTCGGCACTGCCGGTCACCTTCAGGCGGTAGTCACCCTCGGGAACCACGCTGGTGAAGCGGGTGCGCTGTTCAATTTCCGGAGTGAGCAGAAGGCGCTGACTGCCCCACCTGACTTCAAGTTGTGCACTGCCTCCGGCTGGAGGATCGAGATCAAAGACCAACCGATTGCGGCCTGGCGAGTACAGGTAGAAATGGTCCTCATCGCGTGGTGAATAGAAACTGCCACGCATGACCTGCCCAATTTGCATTGCATTGGCCGATTCGGGATCATCATTGGGTTCACGTTCCCGGCCGGGCTCAGGCTGGCCGAGTGCCGTGGTCACCAGACGGTAGCTGCTGTCTTCACCTTCCACGCGAACCCGGTAGTGTCCGGGCAACAGCCATTGACCATCCAGCAGCATCGCCCCACTGTCGGTAGATCGCCGGCCGCGGCTGTCACTGGCCACTGCACCGCGCACACCCACCCGGTGCAGTTCCAGCCGGGTGATGTTCTCGCCATCGACTTCAACCTGCCACAACTGCGGCTCCCCGCCCAGGTGCCAGTCGAACCAGGCTGAGCGACTGTCGCGCAGCCGGCCCTCAACAGACCGCTCGGAACGCAGTGGTGCCGCCCAGTGAATGGTGTCGTTCGGTTCAATGGCGCGCTGGTCCGGCAACGCCGGACCGGGGCGAAGGGTAATGCCGACACGGCCCGGTTCGGCCCGGCGAGCGAGTCCCACCCCCAGGCTATAGCTGCCGACGGGAAGCTGCATGTCGTGAAACAGGCCCTCACCGGTGCCGCTCCGGCAGACATTATCACTGCTGCCAGTCTCCGCCAGGCAGACCGAGGCGACCGTCGCCGCATCACCTGAAAGGTCGATGTTCAGGCTGCCGGCGGCCAGCGCGTCATCGACTGCAAAGCTCAGCCAGTGACGCTGGCGTGATTCAAGGGGTACTTCGAAAGCAATGCCCGGTTCAATCCAGGCAGCCTCGTCTCGCGAACCGGCGACATCCTGCTGGTGATCGTCAGGGATCTCGTCAGTCTCCTGGCCGTCCTGGTCGACCTGAATGCCAAAGCGCCCGATCTTCTGACCGTCTCTGCTGCGAACGCGCAAACGGCTGCCCACGGTCAAGGACTGGCGTGCCCAGACGTGCTGTAATGGCTGATCCTGGGCCAGGTCACCAAGTGGCTTGCCGTCGGCGTCAACAATCATCGCTTCAACATCACTACCTAACTCCGACAGGACGGAAATTCGCCACAATTGACCATCTTCATCCAGGGCGAGATCGAAGTCATGTTCCTCGACATCGAGTTGAAAGAACCACTGGCGGCCCGGGTTGACCTGCAGCGATTCGTTATCTTCAGGGTTGACATTGCCGCGGATGGCAACGCGGCCGGATTCAGTAAAGCTGAGGCGGTAATCGCCGGTGCTACTTCGGCGTCCCAGGCGAACCAGGTGTTCGCCCGGTGGCACCAGCAGATCGCGCAGGACCCGCGATGGCCGACGCGAGGTGATTTCAACCGCAACCAGCCCGGTCTCCTCACCCCGGGTCTCATCCGCCTGTACACCAAACTCCATGACTGCCGATTCGACCTCTTCAGCCGGCCACAACAGCTCAGCCAAAATTTCCGAATCGGTTTCGCCCGTCAATTCGAGCGTCCACAAGCGATCTGACTCGGCATCATCGAGTACCCACAAGAAATGGTCGATATCACCGGGCGGCAGTTCACCGATCAACCGGGCCTGGCCGCGAAAGCTCTGGGCCTGATCAACCGTATCGTTGGGTTCACGCTCAAACAGGGTGCGCGGATACCCGAAACCGGACTCGACCAGGGCCAAGAGCAAAACCAAAAGGACCAGTGCGGGAATCTGGGATGCAGAAGCGGATTTTTTATGGCTCATATTTACCCAAACGTAATCGCGACTCGAATGAGGACAGTCTCCAATAGAAGCACATACACGGTCGGGCGGAGCCGCTTCAGTCTTACGCAATTGTCAATCCCAACGATACCTCAGAGCTGATACTGATCCTCACCGCGGTACCGGCAGCAGGTATTGGTTCGAGGTTCTCGATTCCACCATACAGCTCGACATCCGCCTCGGAGACGCACCCGATTCAACCAGATGCATCGAGATCGCGGAGCCAAGGACAGGGTGGACCAGTAAGCAGATGTCCTCGGACTCGATCTAATTGCGTAATACTTGGATGAGAGGCAATTTCTGCTGGCCACCACCACAGCCAGTGCCGATACCACTATTACCTACCAGGGCCAGCAACAGAACGACAGGGGCCAGTCGACGACAACGTTGATATGACGTTCGCGCTGTTCGATGCCGAGACCGGCGGAAGGCAGGTCGGTACGGGTCTGGCCTTTTTGGGGGACAGCGATGGAGACGTCCGTTATGTGCGATAAATTCAGCCCGGTAGTCAATCAGTCGACATCTGGATAGAGCCTCATGTCAAACCACAACCAGCGTGCATGCTTGCTGTTTTCCCTCAATCGCTTCTTGCGGTTGGTCGTTGTGTCCATGATGGCACTCGCGATGGCTGGGTGTAGCGGCGAACCTTCGGGAAGCGACAACAGCCAGGCCTCGGAGCAAGGTGCAGCGGCCTTGCCTGATGATGATGCGACGGAGACCCCTGTACGTCCGGATAATCTGCCTGAACAAATGCCACTGCCCGACGACTACATTGTCATCGCCAGTCGTTCCTCGGTTGGTGCCACTTATGGCAAGGACATCACGCTTGTTTTTGCCTTGCCCGGATCTGTAGACGAATGGGTCGAGGTTTACGAAACAGTGGTGCATTCCGAATTTGAATACATCGAACGAAGAGAGGATGAAGAAGGGAAACCATGGGCTTTCGCCACGCCGGAGTTTGAGCTTGTCAACTTGTATGTCACCAACAACCATGGACTCTTCGATGGTGGTGCCGTTCCGGATACGTCTGAGTATCCAGTGTTGCTGACACTTACCATGATTGAGAACGCCAGTACGATTCGCTGAGCAGGCCATGGCCTGACAATGGGGTCTCATCTACGGCTCTCGCGGATTTCTTGCTGCGCCGCCTTGACCTCTCTCGGCTCCATTCCGAGACCGCGTCCCAACTGCCGTGGGGATTAGGTGTGCAGTCGCAGTAGGTTGTCCCCACCCAGGCCCAGACGACTGATGGGTGTTTTTCCACCGATGCCACCATGGCGTCGGCGCGCTATAAGGGCGGGTTCCTCGTGTCAGCGTTGTGCCCGTCACGACAATTTCCGCAATCGGGCCAGGACTGGCTCATCCGGCCGCATTTCTTCGACAGGTGGAACCACCAGGGTGGTGGTTTCACACAAGCCGGCGCCGGGCAGGTCCACAAGCCTGATGCGTTCGGCGCGAAAATCCTCGATCGGCAGCCGTGCCGCCTCATACAGAATGACCTCATGATCGGGTTGGTACCAGCGATACAGCTTGTCGACCAGAAGCTGCAAGCGCTCCGGCACGGGATCGAAGCCGATACAATCGAGATTGCCGGTTAGAGCGACCTGCCAGAGTAGCAACAGTGCGCAAGGGTCAATGGCGCGCTGATTGATCAGAAACTGTGTCGCCTCGCACGACTGCACGCCACGCCGACCTGGATTGAGACCGAGATCGGCGTACAGGCAAGCATCGGCGGATATTCCGGGTTCCATTCGCGCCGCATAGCCTTCACTGCGGGCGCGTCGCACGACATCATGGGGAACCTGGGCAAAGATTCCGGGATGACCATAGAACACCGCGCACACCTGCCGACCGGCATGTACGGCCGAAAGTATGGCGTTCTCCATCTCCTGGTAACTCAGGCGCCGGTCCTTGTTGTCATCGTAGTAGAGACACAGATTCTCGACCTTCGGGTGCTCACTTTCCAACCACTTGAACGCAAAGGGATCGACCAGCGCAAACAGCATATCGGCCATGCGAATCTCGGCCAGGCAGCGTTCGCTCAGGTGTCGACCCCACTCGATGCCGCACCCGACCACGATCAGCCTGCCTGCCTGCATACCGGTCAGGCCGGTTGGCTACCGGCCACAATGATGCGGTCGCGGCCTTCGTGCTTGGCCCGGTAAAGCGCTTCATCGGCGCGCTTGCGAAGGCTTTGCAGTTTCTCGCCCGGCAGCAATTCGGCGATTCCGAAACTCAGGGTGATCGGGTCATCGATTTCGCTCAGGTCACACTCGGTCAGCATCCGGCGCAGCGACTTTACCAGGGCAAGCGACTGGTCCAGATTCCTGTCCGGCAGACAGGCGGCAAATTCCTCACCGCCGATTCGACCGACCGGGCCATGGTCGATCAATGCATCCCTGAAGCATCGTGCAATCTTGCGTAGCACATCGTCACCGACCAGGTGTCCGTAACAGTCATTGACCTCCTTGAAATAGTCGATATCGGCCAACACCAGCGTCAGTGGCTGGCCCTGTTGACCCGCCTCGTAAACTAGAGGCCTCGCAGCATCAAAAAAACGCGTATGATTGAACAGACCCGTCAGGCTGTCGATCACCGACAACTGACGGTAATGATGTCGCTCGCGCAATGCATAGGCCAGCAGCAAAATAAGTAGACCCAGAACGATCACACCGGCGACATAGCCGATATGGCGCATGCGTTGCTGCTGGCGCCGGCTTTGTTCTTGTAGTTCGGCAAACCGGGCCTGTTCACGCAACAGCGCCAGCTCCTGCTCCTTGACCCGGCTGTCAAAGGCGATCTCCTGGTATGCCACCTGCAAGGCGCGGTCATGATCGAGAAAACGTTCGCGCGCCTCGTAACGGGCATCCTGATGACTCAGTGCCTGCTGATATTCGCCTTCGCGCCGGGCTATTCGACTTCGTAGCTCATGGTAATCGGCCAGTAACTCCCAGTTCTCCAATCGGGTCAGGTCAAGCTCCAGGTCCTCAATCAATGCCTTGGCCTCCTCGATGCGCTCCTGGCTGAAGCGAAGATATGCCCAGAAAAGCCGAGTCTCCGCCAGACCGCCAATATAGTAGTTGTCCTGATGAGCTTGATACGCTTGACTAAAATACCGGTCGGCTTCGTCATGTTCCCCCATTCGACGCAAGGTGTCGGCCATTCCATACAGAGAAGCTGCGACAAAGACCGGCTCGCTGGCGTCCCGGCAAAGCCCTAGCGCTTTTCGATAGGCTGACTCGGCATGCTCGTATTGGCTAGCGGTCTTGTCCACATAGGCCAGGCGATAGGCTGCGGTGCAGTGGGTGCGCGCATCACCGGCTTCGATCGCCATCTCCTTGGCGCGTTCACCATAAGTTCGCGCTCGATGTAGATCACCGATGCCGGTATGCATGTGGGAAGCTTGGTTGTACAGGAGCGCAATCCGAAGCGGATCGTCAGCTTCAGGCACCAGGGCGAGACCCTGATTGAGGTAGTCGAAAGCCAGTTCATATTGATGCGACAGCATGGCGAGGTTGGCGCCAAGCCCAATCGCGCGCAAACGCCGATTGGCAGCAATATCCAGAGTCAGAATGTCCGGAATTTTGTCAAGCGCCTCTTGCAGATCACCTCCCAATCCCCGATTGCGAGAGCGCATGATCAGGTATTGAGCCCGTTGATCGTCGCTTGCCTGATCCAGCCTGGGCTTGATCTGATCAAGCACGGCATCGGATTCGCGCCAGGGCTCTGTCACATGCAGCTCTGCAGCCAGGTCGAGCAAGTCCTCCAGGGGCACGGACTCGGCAGCCGCCGCGACCGTAAGCATGCCACCCAGCAACGAAACCGAACACCAGAAAAACAATATCCGTTTAACGATTGCCGACACCTGCTACGCACCAGCCGGAATAAAGTTGGCTATTCATGCCACTCAATGACACCATTACTCTTGAGATTGTCCAGTCCCGACAGCTCCTTGAGTTTTTCCAGGTCCTTGTTCAGCATGGCCTGGATTTCCTCATCGTTGAGCCCGGCGGTCTTCATGGTGCCTTCCGGATCACGCTGGTAGCTTTCAGCCAATTGAGGGTCGCTGCCGAGGTTCTTGAGTAGTTGCGCCAGAGATGACATGAAATTCTCCCCTAATCTGGATTGTGGCCTGTTTTCCCATCTGCATTGTACTGAAAAGGAATCCAATCTGGCCTGATTGTACCTGAACCCGCCTTGTTTACCCACCTGCATACTGCGGCGCCGCCAGAGCACACAGTTCAAAGCTCTGCGGACCTGGCCACGCGGAAGCCGATTCCGGGGCCGCGAGTGCCGCGAGGGAGCCAGATGCGTGCGGCCGAACGCAGCCTGAAGCCAGCAATAGGCCTTGAGTTGATCAGTCCGGGTGATGCACCATCAAAGTGCCTGTCAGCGGGCCGTCTCTTCCCATGGGGCCGGACAGGGTAAAGACCAGATTGACGCCGTGGCCTTCGGCGTCCCAACGCGCCCCCTGATGCGGTTTTTCACCGGCCGCATGCTCAGTGTTCCAGCCGTGGCTGGCAAAACCGGTGTTGAAGAACTCAACACCATCCGGGTAGCTCATAGGAATAGTGAATATGGCCCGGGTGTCGTTTTCGTGCTCAGTGTTGGTTCTTGCTATCGCCTCGGTCGGTAACGGAAACTTCGATTCGACGCCTGCCGGCAAGACAACACCGTGCGCGTCGGCAGTGGCAGAAACAACGCTGCCACTGCCGCCGTCCCCTGCACCGCATCCGAGCAGCAAAAACAATACAAGTGTCCCTGCCGGCATCAATGAAGGGATCTTGTACATGATTCTTGAGCCTCTTGTGATGTTGGAAAACAAACCGTCGGCGGGAGGAAAGCCGCCGGCTCGCTTTGGCCTACTCGAAGCGATCCTGGAAAACAAAATCAAGGACGGACACAGCACCCAGATCAAACGGCCCAAACAGGGTCGGCCCGGTCGCCGTGCCGCGCGCATCGAACTTGATGTCCATCTCCATGGCGCCGACAGGCAGACGGTCGCGGTGGCGCTCGTCGCAAACATTGAGCGCCGGCGAATTGCTGGCCGGAATCTTCAGGGAGGATAGGAGCGGATCGCTGATCAGAACAGCGCTTGCGTCGGGCAGATCGGTGAGCGTGGAAGACAACAGACAGCCGCCGTGTTCCAGGCTGGCCAGCCCGTCCGGGTTGGTCCACAGGGGGCGATCGTCATTCCAGTAGATGGTGCCGGTCACGGTCACGTCCGTCGCACCCAGGACGTGAATCCCGGCGACATCGCCCAGCTCGGCAAAGGTGTTGTACATCAGCACTACCTCTTCGGCATTGTCGGCGGTGAAGAGGAATTCACCCTCCTGACTTGATGGGTCGCTGATGACACTGTTGTGCACGACCAGGCGGGCGCCTTCACTGACATGGGCCACCGCCGCCGCACCGGCGCTTTGGTTGGACCTCAGGTGCCCTCGCTCGACAATCAACTCAGGCAAGCCGTTGGCGCCTTCGCCCAGATACGCAAAGCCGCCGCCGTGAGCGTCGGAGTCTGCGTTGGCAGTGTTGCTACGCAGGGAAAGACAGGTGACGCCCGGGACGCCTCCACATGGGAATCGCGGGTCACTGACCTGATGGATGCGCGCGCGCACGCCACCGGTCAGAAACAGGGCGCCGCCTACTGCCTCGGCGGTATTGTTGCTCAGAGCGATGTTCGCTAGATCCAGCGTGGCGGGAAGGTCCGGGTCGCCCGTCATGGCAATGGCGCCGCCCAGCGCCGCACTGTTTGCACTCATTTGAATGTGCCTGAAGGAAAGCGACTGTGTCGCGCTGCTGGTGATATCCACCCCATCGCTGTAGATCGCGCCGCCCTGGCCCGCAGCCTCGTTGGAACTGATGCGATGGCGCGGAAAGCTGGGCGAGGGCATCTGGCTGAATTGCAGGCCCAGGCATCCTTGATCCAGGCCAATCCCGCCGCCGGTGGTCGCCATGTTGTCCCGGATTTCGACACTGCCCAATTCGACATGGCCGCCGGCTGCGCAGTAGATGGCCCCGCCAACACCGGCGGCCTGGTTTTCGTTGAAACTGGTGGACCGGAGCGCCAGCAGTTCGACGCCCTCGCCGACGAATACGGCCCCACCGCCGATGAGCTCGCCTTTGATGCCGGATACTCGTCCGTTAATGGCATTGGCGTCGTGAAATACCAACTCGACGGGTCCAATGGCCTCCACCAGGCCACCGGTACTGACGAAGTTGTCGTTGTCCTGACCGTTGAGGGTGACACGCTCGAAGGTGATCGTGCGCGATTCGGCTTCGCCGTTCTGGTCAATACGAAAGAGCCGGTTGTCCGGCTCGAAGGGCAACCGGATCTCGGTGAAATCCCAGCCCGCCGTTTCGCTGGCGCAGTCCTCGAAGCCACCGAACAAGCGCAGATCGCGGGCCAGATCGTCGATAGTCTGTTCAAGTGAATCGAACCCGCTGGGCACGGCCAGCCGGATGGTGGCCGGCTCGCCCGGACCCATGGCCTGGACCTCATCAATGGCCAGCGCCAGATCCTGGTAGGAATAGTCGCAGTCGGCGTCCCCACCATCCATGTCGCCGACGGTAATCACCGGCCCCGCCAGGGCCAATGCCGACACGGCCATGCCAATGAGACCAAGGAGTGCGGGGATGACCGTTGTCCGAATCGCTGAAAAGACCATGGCTATTTCGCTCCTTGGGATTTTGTACGGGTCTACTTCGGCAATACGCTTTACGAGCATGGATGAGGACATGCTCGCCGCGCTCGTGTCTTCGGATTGCACGAAAACGCGTAACCCTCTCAAGACACCCATCAAAAAAACCGGAGCAACCATGAAATTTCCGATCAAGCCCGCCCGGCCGGCTGGACGGCTGACTTCCTGGCTTTTTGGCCTGCTCATGATTTTGCTGGCTGCCCCGGCGCTGGCTGAAACCGTGCTGACGATCAATTCGCTTGGCGATGATGGAGCGGCCGATGCCGGAGATGGCACGTGCAATACGGGCAACTCCTGGGGAGGCCTTTTGGCTGAATGCACCTTCCGCGCCGCGATCGAGGAGGCCAATGCGATTGATGGGCCCTTCCGGCTCGAAATTGCCAGCTCGATCTCGGTGAATGCTTCCGGATTTTCGGAAATCGAGATCAGCAGCAGTTTGCCGGCCATCACTGATCGGGTCGTTATCGACGGCAGAACCCACCCACACTGGGACCCGGATGCTGAACTGGCCCAACCTCGCCTGGTGTTGCGCTGGACCGGACCTCTATCCCCGCAATTCAGCGCCATTCGATTGAACGCCGGATCGGCCGGGTCGCAGGTTTGGGGCATCGCGATCCGCAGCTTTTCCGCCAGTGGCATTCGCATCGCCGGCGGAGATGGATACGTCATCGCCCAGAACTTCATCGGCGGAGTGTGGGTGCCCGGCCTTTACCTGGGTGCGGGTAATGAACGCCACGGAATTGACCTGAACGGCGGCTCCAATGTGGACAACCCGTCCGTGATCATTGGCAACATCATTGCCGAAAATGGCGAGCATGGAATCCGCGTCCGCAATGATTTCGCGCATGGTCTTTTCGCCGAAAACATCATTGGACTGGCGCCTGGCCCGAATGGCGGGCTGGATGATTTTCGCTCCTTCGGCGGCAATGGAAGCTACGGAATTCGCGTAGAAGCCAGTGCCGGCGGGCAGAATACAATCAGCCCGTTACTTTCAGGGCTTGGCAACGTCATCGCCAATAATGGTGATGGCGGAATTTTTGTCGGTGCCGACAACCAGGACATCCGCGGCAATGTCATCGGCCTGCCGATCAACGGTGTGCCTTTCGAGTTCGACGAACTTGAAGATTATGGAAATGGCGGGGCCGGTATCCTGATTGTCAGTAATGACAATCTTGTCGGCGGTGACGGAGACGAACGCAATATCATTGGCAATGCCGTGACTGCCGGGATTCGACTTGGCGGCACATTGCCTGCCAACAACAATCAGGTGCTGGCCAACCGCATCGGCATCAGCCAGACGGGCGACCCGGTCGGACAGGCTGTAGGAGTCGATTTCAGCCACGGATCGGGAAATGTCGTCGAAGGCGCCCGAATTTAATTCAACAACACAGGTATCCGCTTCGACAGCGCCGACAATCTGGCCACATCCAACACGCTGCGCAACAACTTTCACGGCGTGGCATTCCTGGAAGACGGTCAGCTCGGATCGGATTCCGCCTTGACGACGCCCAATGTCATCGGTGACAACGAGATTGGTGTGCTGGTCGAGGCATCAGGTAACACCTTGGCGGGAGTTCGCATCTTTGGCAACCTGATCGGAACCGATTCCGATGAAAGTAATCTGGGCAATGGAACGGGCATTCTGGTGCTGTCCGGCGGGATCGTCCGCATTGGTCAACCCGGCGCGGGCAATATCATTGGCAACAGCTCGGGCAGTGGAATCGAAATTACCGAAACGGTCAATGCCGGCTCGGAGTCTCCAGACTACTGGATCCGTTCCAACCGGATCGGGATCAATCCGCAGGGCGGGCCGCCGGTCCCTTTGCCCAATGCCACTGGCATTCGCATCGGGTCGGCGGGGAATGACTCCTCGGGCGTCCGGATTGGTGCGTCGGTCAGTTTCCCACCCGATCTTGTGCCGCCCTCGCCGGCGGTCGGCAATACCATTGCGTACAACGCAGGAGATGGAATTGATCTGTCGCCGGCCGGTGGTTTGGCCGTGCAGGTCAATAACTCCGCGCGCGGCAACGTCTTTGCGTTCAATGGGGGGCAACCGATCAACCTCGGCCCGGACGGGGACGAAAACGATGCCGATGGCAGTAGTGTGGGACCCAACAACCTGCAGAACTTTCCGGTCTTCGATCCTGACGAAACCTACCTCGATGTCGGTGCCGAGGTTATCAAGTTTGGCTATTCGATTCCGATCCAATCCAGTAATGCCGATTATCCGCTGATTGTTGATTTCCATGCCTCCGACTACCCGGATGGGGACGGGCTCATTTCCTATCTGGGCAGCCATGTGTATGAACAGGGTGATGCCAAGACTCTGGTCACCGGAGAAATTGATTTCCAATCCATTGGCAACGTCGCCGGCTTCCTGATGATTGCAACCGCAACTGATTCAGCCGGCAATACCAGCCAGTTTTCCGACAACGGGGTTCTGATCCAGACACCCGACGATCTGTTCCAGGATCGGTTCGAGCAATAGTCGAATCTAAGGAGCCTCTGAATAACTCTACGCGGGCGCAGAGTTGTTCAGAGGCTCCCTAATGGTCAATCAACCGGCGACATCATCTTCAAAGTCGGCCAGCTCAACCCGGAGCCAGGCACGGGCTCGGCGCAGATCGCGCACGATGGTGCGGCTGGAGACGCCGAGCATTTCGCCGATCTCCTCCACGGTATATCCGGCATACAACTGGGCGGCGGCGGCTTCGGCCATCCGCTGGTCCTGGTTCGACAATGACACGAGCCCCTTTTCGATCGCGATGATGCGGTCAATGTCGGCTCCGTCCAGACCGTAGTCGCTCTCGTTGTAGGTCTCTCGAACCTGGTCGCCGCCCCGCTTCATCCTTGATTGCTTGCGTGCGTAATCCAGGATGAGCTGGCGCATTGCGCAGGCCGCAAGCCGCTGGAAGTGGAGACGACTTTCGACGGGGCTCCCCATGCTGCCGCGCAGCTTGAGAAAGGCTTCATGAACCAGCGCCGTGGTCTGCAGGGTCGGATTGCCGCCCATTCTGCGGCGCTGATCACGGGCGATATGGCGCATGTCTTCGTACACCAGCGGCATCAGGCGGTCGAACAGCTCTGGAGTCGACTGGATCTCTTCCAACAGGCGCGTGACTTCCGATGGCGCCACTTCTTTGTAGGGATTTCTATCTACCACTGGCCCTGAGGTTCCTGCGGCGCAACCGGGTCTCGCGCCCATCGTTTCTGCTCGATATCGTGACCGGCGCCGGGATCGGTCTCGTGCCATGCAGCGTAGAGTCCGTGCAGCTCCAACGCAATGTCCAGGGTGCGATCATGGTCCTCGCCCAGCTCCTCCCGATAGATTTCATAGGCCTCAAGCATCGGCGTCTCAGCTTCACCATATCGTCCTTGCGCCGCCAGGGCCAGGCCCAGACGGGCATGGAACACGCCCTGGTGCCAATGGCCGGATGACAGAACGCGCCGGCCGCGCTCCACGGCTTCGGCAGCCAATTCCTCAGCTTGGCGGTAGCGACCCAGCGACTGAACCAGCGAACTGGAGTTGTTGATAAAGATCAGTGTACGGTGATGATCATTGCCATACAGGCGCCGGGCACTGTTCATCGCCTCCAGTGAATACGGCATGGCCTGTTCCGGCCGTTCCATCGCATTGAGCAAAAACCCCATGTTATTGACCGAGACCATGGTCTGGGGATG
This sequence comes from Wenzhouxiangella sp., assembly GCA_007134485.1. Classification (GTDB taxonomy): domain Bacteria; phylum Pseudomonadota; class Gammaproteobacteria; order Xanthomonadales; family Wenzhouxiangellaceae; genus Wenzhouxiangella. Next base: position 18,977 of record SLKT01000099.1, read on the forward strand.
CTCGTTACCGAGCGCTGTGCGTCGGCCTTCAAGCGCTTCACGGTAATAAGGCAGGGCTTGGTCCAGATGACCCTTTTGCTGCAGCAGCCAACCCATGTTGCTGATCGAACTCAAGGTTTCCGGATGCCGGTCTCCCAATGTCTGACGACGAATGTCCAGGACTTCCCGGTAATACGGTTTGGCTTCGTCGAGGTGTCCCTGACTACTCAGAAAAGACCCCATGTTGCTCAGCGATGCCAGGGTTTGCTCATGCGTGGCGCCCAGGGCCACTCGACTCCTTTCCAGTGTGTCGGAAAACAGCTGACCGGCCCGTTCCAGATCGCCGCTGTTGAAGTAGTGGGTACCCAGGCTGCCGGTTACACGAAGGGTCTTCAAATGATCTTCGCCCAGCTTCTCGCGAAAGCCGTTCATCGCTTCTTTGTAATAGCGACGCTGAAGTTCGTAGCGCCCCATCTGCCCGTGCAGTGCGCCCATCTCGTAGACCGATTGCAGGGTGTCGGAGTCGAGATCGCCCAGCCATTGACGACGAATTTCAAGCGCGCGCGCCTGAGGTATCTCGGTCTGTTCCCTGATGCCCAGTTCGCGCATGGTCGTGGCCGTGACCTGCAACAGCCTGGCCTGCAACAGCGGCTGGGCGGTAAATTCCTGATCGATGGTACGCAGGGTGGGCGCAAATATATCGCGATTCATGCTGGCCAGGGCCACGTCAGTGAAATTGACCCCGCCCAGGGATTCATCCAGCACGTGCAGTTCGTGCTCGATCTGGTCATCGTCGCCAAGCAACCCATCCAGCGCAGACCGACGCTGGTCCAGAATATCCGATCGCAGCCCGGCGCCCATGGCGGTGGCATCGATTGCGGCCAGTCGTCTGGCCTGAAAATCGACCACCAATTGCAACTCGCCGGCCAGCAGTGCAGCCTGCTGCTCGGCGGATACCGCGCGCTGGGTTTCCAGTTCAGCCCGGTCACGTTGTTCGGTGGCGTGGTGGGCTTGCCACAGTGCACCGGCAACCGCCATCAACAATAGCAGCGCACCGGCCAGCGTTGCTCCAGTAGCCACGCGATGGCGGCGAATGAATTTTGATAGCACATAGGCCCCGGTCTGCTCCCTTGCCTGGACCGGGTAGCCCCGGCGGCAATGCCGCACGTCTTCGAGCAATTGCGGCACGCCGGCATAACGCTGGTCTGGATCTTCGGCGCAGGCGCGATCAATGATGGCGACGAGGTCATTTCTGCGCTCCAGGTCAACGGGCAATTCCGGGGCAATGGTATGCCCCGGTTTGGCCTGACGAATACCGCCGCCCAGCAACCATTGCAACAGCACACCCAATGACCAGATGTCGGACTGTGTTGAAGCAAGCTCACCATGAAGCTGTTCTGGCGCGCAAAACGCCGGGGTCATGGCAATGGCGCTGCCTTGCTGCTCAATGTGCTCGTCCTGAATCAGCCTGGCCACGCCAAAATCGACCAGCCGGACCTGGCCCGATATGGTGACTCTCACATTGGCCGGCTTGAGATCACCATGAACGATCTGGCGCTGGTGCGCGTGGGCGACTGCTTCGACCACCTGCTCGAAAAAGTTCAGGCGGGTTGCAAAATCACAGGGCTGCCGTTCGAGATACTCGTCGAGGTCGTAGCCCTCAACCCACTCCATGACCAGATAGGTCAGACCGTCACTGGTCATACCACCGTCGATCAGGCGTGCGATATTGCGATGATTCAACCGCGCCAGCAGGCGCCGCTCGATCTGGAGTCGCTCGTCCAGATTCTTCTTGCCGGAGCGGATCACCTTGATGGCGACCGTCATTTCAAAGGAATCATCGGTGCGTTCGGCCCGATACACCGAGCCCATGCCCCCATGGCCAATGGCCTCGACCACAGTCCATGCACCCAGGCACGTGCCCGGTTCCAGTACCTTCATGCTTGCCTGAGCTTGCTCGCAGACAACCTGGCCGGCGCGCCGAAACAGCTCGTACATTCCCCCGCACGTCTCATCGCTGGCATCAAGCAGGGCAGCAACCCAGGGATAGATTCTCGGAGCGCGCGCCCGAATTTGCTCAAGCTCGCGAGCACGCGTTGGATTATCGGCTTCCAGCAACTGATCGAGTAATGTATCGATCAGCCGTCGCCGGGCGGGGGTCAGTCTGCCCTTATATGGGCCATCGGGCACTGGGTCACATGCGAATGAGTGGGCTTGGTCTCGCAGTCTACTACACGCAATTGGCTGGCATTGCGGCGATGGGTGCTGGCGAACGGCGCCAAGTTCAATACCGGCTGTTGACATGATGACCGTGGCGCCCAAGCAGCACGTTTCAGAGGCTTCTCGGGCAGTATTGACGGAATTTCACCGGACGTTGCGTTACCCTTCGGCGCCGAAATTCGAATCTCGTAAATATTCATGAATCACACAGTTTTGTTCTTTCCGCTGCGTGCTGTCCGTTTCCCTGCGGCTTCCTTTTTCTGCCCACTCCGAATGCTTATCGGCGTGGGGCTTTTCTGTTCCGTCCTGGCCGCGACGGGCCTGGCCCGGGCGGATGACGGCAGCGCTTTCATCACGACCTGGGAGATCACCGAGGCCGGCCAGGAGATCATGATCCCGACCGCCCCGGATACCGACTATGACTTCACCATCGACTGGGGCGACGGCACGGTCGAGGAGATTTCGGGCACCGACCCGGATCCGACGCATGCTTACGCCGAGCCGGGGGCCTACGAAGTTGCCATCACCGGGCAATTCCGGCGCATCCATTTCGATCTCTCGAGAATGGACTTCCAGAGACCTGCAAGGGGAGACATTCACCTCGGGGAGAATGCGCAATAGCTGGTGGCAGTGGAGCAATGGGGCGCGATCGAGTGGACGAGCATGGAAGGCGCGTTCGCCGGCGCAGCCAATCTGACGCTCAATGCCACTGATGCGCCGGATCTGTCTGGCGTGCGCTCCCTTAACAGGATGTTTGCGCTGGGCCATTCCTTCAATGGCGATATCGGTCACTGGGATGTCTCCGGCGTCGAGGACATGAGCCAAATGTTCGAAGAGACCCGCCAGTTTGATCAGGACATCGGCGGATGGGATGTTTCCAGCGTGAGAGACATGAGCGGGATGTTCACCCTTAATTTCGGGCGAGAATACGCCTTCAACCAGGATATCGGCGATTGGGATGTCTCCAGCGTGATCGACATGAGCGGGATGTTCCAGCGCGCGAACAACTTCGACCAGGACATCGGTGGCTGGGATGTCTCCAGCGTCGAGGACATGAGTTATATGTTCGGAGAGGCCAGTTCCTTCAACCAGGATATCGGCGACTGGGACCTGTCGGCGGCCACCACCATCCGCGGCATGCTCAGCCGGGCCGAAAACTTCAACCAGGATGTCAGTGGCTGGGACATCTCCAGCGTTCGCGATGTCAGGAGCCTGTTCGGCGGCGCTGAATCCTTCAACCAGGGCATCAGCGACTGGGACCTGTCCAGCGTGGAAAACATGGAAGGCATGTTCGCCGGCGCCAGCGACTTCAACCAGGACATCAGCGGCTGGGACGTTTCCGGCTTGACCGACGCGCGCTCCATGTTCAAGGACGCCACCGCCTTCAACCAGGACCTGGACGACTGGGACGTTTCCGCGGTGACCAACATGAACGGCATGTTCTGGGGCGCGACGGCGTTTGACGGCGCGATCGAGCACTGGGAAGTTTCGAACGTCACCAACATGGCACGGATGTTCTGGAAGGCTGAATCCTTCAACCGCAACATCGGCGATTGGGATGTATCCGGCGTGAACAACACCTGGCTGATGTTTGCCGAAACCGAATCCTTCAACCAGGACATCAGCGGCTGGGATGTCTCGAATGTAGTCAATGCCCGCGAGATGTTTCGCGATGCCCGCGCATTCAACCAGGACCTGAGCGCCTGGGCATTCCCCGAGGAAGCCAATACCGACGACATGTTCGAGGGCGCCGAGGCATTCGAAGATGCAAATGCGCCTGATTCGTCAAGGCTCTGAATATTAACCCGGCAGGTATCTAGATCGCATTCAGCCGTGTCATCGGCGAAATAATCGTACACCTGGCACATATTGGGATGGACCCGCGACGACAGCGCGGGCGATGCCGACATCCAAATCCCCGAGCAACAAGGGAAACGACCAACACTTGAATGGCAAGTGGCAATGAATGGGTCACTCTTCAGGCGGTGGTCGTAACAGGGATGTCAATGTTATTCTTTTTGCTCCTGCCTCCGAACCCAGCCCGGCAGGAGCGGAAAATGTCATGCCTGGTGAGCTAACCCTGCTGCTTGAAGCGGCCAACAAAGGGGATCAACCCGCCCTGAACCGGCTGGTCGCGCTGCTGTACGTCGATCTTCGCAAATTGGCCCATCGCTGTCGCAAAGGCGAGATCCAGGATCTCGACACCACCAGCCTTGTCCACGAATGCTATCTGCGTTTTCTCAAGAGCGGACAGCTCGAGGTTCGTGATCGCTCGCATTTTTTCAACCTGGCCGCGCGGGTCATGCGGCAGTTGCTGGTCGATTATGCGCGCGAGCGGCTGGCCCGGAAACGCGGTGGTGGAGTGCCTCATGTCGAATTGCGCGACTCGGATGCCGCCGAACAGGCCGAGGCCGAGCACTGCCTGGATGTCGATCAGGCCCTGGAACGCCTGGCTGAAATCCGACCAATGCAGGCCAGCGTGGTCGAGTGCAGGTTCTTTGCCGGGCTGACCGAGGAGGAAACCGCCGAGGCGATGGATCGCTCCTTGCGTAGCGTACAGCGTGACTGGCAGGCGGCGCGGGTCTGGCTGGCCGAACACCTGAAACAATGAGCGACGATCCACTACGTCCCGGTCGAATGCTCGAAGGCCCCCTGTTCCGGGGCTTTCTCAAACGGCTGGCCGAGATCCGCGAGCCCGAGCCAAACGATCGGATTGGCGCCTGGCGGATCGTTCGCGAGCTTGGCCGCGGCGGCAGCGGAGTGGTATTCCTGGCCGAGCGAGCCGATGGCGCCTTCAGTCAGCAAGTGGCGTTGAAATGGCCGCGTGGCGACCGGCCGGTGCCCGGCGGACGCGAGGCGCTGGCCCGCGAGCGCGAGCTGCTGGCCGGCCTGGATCATCCCAACATCGCGCGTCTGATTGACGGCGGCCAGACCGAAGATGGCATGTTGTGGTTTGCCATGGATCATGTGCCAGGACAGACCATCGACCGGCATGCCAAGGGCCTTGAGCTACGCCAACGCCTGGAGCTGATCACCACCCTGTGTCAGGCGGTTCAGCACGCCCATCGCCGTGGCCTGATCCATGGCGATATCAAGCCATCCAATGTACTGGTCGATGGCCGCGGCCAACCGCGGTTGCTCGACTTCGGAATTTCGCGTTTCACAGCGGGAGCGATCGGCTCGAGCTACGGACTCACCCCCGACTACGCCAGCCCCGAACAACGCGATGGCGGGCCACTTACCACGGCCTCCGACCTCTGGCAATTGGGTCGCCTGCTCAATGAACTGATCGGCGATGCGCCAGTACCGGTCGACTTGCGCTCCATTATCGACTGCGCCACCGCCGAAGAACCGGAAGACCGCTATGCCTCGGCCACCGCCCTGGCGTCCGATCTGCACGCCTGGCTCGGGCACTACCCGGTGCGAGCCCATCCGGGGCGCTTGGGTTATCGGCTGGCGCGCTGGGCACAGCGCAATACCGCCGTGGCCGTCGTCACTGGCCTGGCGCTGATCATTGTTGCCGGTGGAGGCGCCTGGATGGGCTGGCAGGTTACGGCCGAGCGTGATCTGGCTCAAGCCGAGGCCGCGCGCGCCGAGGCCGCGCTGTCTGATGCCGAAATCGCCCTGGCGCGTGCCACTGCCCTGCATGATTTTCTGATCAACCTGTTTCGCGCGACTCAGCCCCAGGACGAATTGCCGACCACCGCCGAGATCCTGGAGCTCGGGACCCAACAGGCGCTGGATTCCGATTCCGCTCCGGCAGTAGAACGATTCGGCATGCTGGTTGCACTGGGTCAGGTCTATCAGTCGCAGAACCTCTACGAGCAAGCCTGGCCCCTGGTCGATGCCGCCATGGAGATCCTGCCTGAAACTCCGGCGCTGGGCCCGATCGACCGGGCACGCGTATTGCAACTGAAGTCACGCCTGACGATCGCCGACGGGGGCAGCCTGGATGATGCCGAAGCCCTGCTCATCGAGGCCGAGTCGTGGCTTATTGATGCGGACAACGGCCACGATCTGTTGGCGCAAAACAGGATTCAGCGAACCTGGATCGAACGCCATCGTGGCAACCACGAACAGGCATTGAGCCTGGTTGAACCGCTCTATGAAGACCTGTACCGGACCGGCCTCCTGAGCGACCTGACCGAAGCATCCTTGCTCGATGCCCTGAGCGGGCTGCAAGCCGCCGCCGGTAATCTGGACCAGGCGGCAAACCTGAGGACCGAGGCCATCGAGGCCTACCGGCAGGCTACCGGAGAAACAGGCCAGGGGCACGTGGTGGCGCTGGCCAACAGTGTTGGTCTCGAACTGGCCCTGGGACGTTTGGAAGAGGCCAAGCGCCGCGCCCGTCGCGCCATCGAGCTATACGATCGGATTTATCCTGACCCGGTCGATTATCGCGCGGTCTCACGCCGCACACTGGCGCGCATCCTGCTGACCACCGGCCGGATCGAGAAGGCTTTCGAGACACTACGGCGCGCCAACGACGAACATGCCGAAGCCCTGAACTCGACGCTCGAGCAGTGGCCGCTGTATTTCAGTCAGCGCGGCAGCTTCAAGGCGCGTCTGGGTCGCATGGACGCCGCGGTCGAAGACCTGGCCCGGGCTCACGCCCTGGCCGAGGAGCAGGGCGACTGGGATCCGCGCGTGATTGCCTCGCTGGAGATGCTGCATGCCTGGACCCGCTGTCTGGCCGGCAATGGCCGGGGCGGCGAGCAACTGCTCGAAGACATGCGCCATGCCGAAACCTTGCAGGGCCAACCACGCAACCGGGCCCAGTTGCACGAAGCCAGGGCGGCCTGCCACCAGGCCAATCAACGTCCGCAGTCCGCACTCGAGGAGATCGAGGCAGCATTGGCCAGCCATGACGTGGACGGCGACGTGCTGGGGTCGCTGGGCCGTCGTTTGATCCAGGCCAAGGCCTTAAGCGATCTCGACCGCGTCGATGAAGCCCGTGCGGTATTGCACGAGGCCGACCGGCGATTCGAGTCGCTGGGACTCGACGACCACCCGCGGCGTGCGGCCGTGCGCGAGGCTCTCCAGCAATTTCCTGGCGGTTGAATCGCGCAATCTTCGTGTCTCTCTACAACACCAGCCACAATCTCGGAGAGTACATCGTGCACAAGAAACTTGCATTTACCCTGGCAAGCCTGCTCTTACTGGGTGTTTCACCCCTGGTTACGGCGGAGCAACAAGCCCTTACCTGGTCTGCCGACGATCCCGAGCTCGAATGGGGCCCGTGTCCGGAATTCATGCCCGAGGACTGCCGTATCGCGGTGTTGCAGGGCAATCCCGCCGGCACGAATGCAGACGTTTTCTTCCGCCTTCAGCCCGGCACCAAGGCCACCCACCACTGGCACACCTCGGCCGAGCGCATGGTGCTGGTCTCCGGTGAAATGGAAGTCGATTACGATGGTCAGGATCCCGTCACGCTGACCCCCGGCACCTACGCATACGGCCCTGCCCGTTTGCCACACACCGCGCGCTGCCTGGAAGGCAGCGACCCCTGTGTGCTGTTCATTGCATTCGAGGAGCCAGTCGATGCCGTCCCCACAGAGGATGGGAAACGATAGGAGGTTTTCATGACATCGAATCAAGCCACCTGGAAACTGGTCGTGGGTTTGATCGCCGCACTGGCCATTGCAATCCATGTCCATGCCGATTGCACTCACAATAGTGATCACAATGGCGATCACGAGCACAACGATCATGCCCACATGCACGACGATGCACTGGTGCATGACGATGAAACCATCGGCACGGTCGACTTCGGCGCTGACTGCAATGAATCGGTGCGCGCGGATTTCGATCGTGCGCTCGGGCTGATGCATCACATGATGTATGTGCAGTCACGCGGTGAGTACGAATCCATCGCCGAGACCGATCCCGACTGCGCAATGGCGCACTGGGGCGTGGCCACGACCCTGTTCCAGCCGCTATGGGGCACCACCCCTTCGGACGAGGACTTCGAAAGGGCCGAGGTCGCCATCGACCGTGCGCGCGCCAGCGTCGAAAGCGAGCGCGAGCGGCTGCTGATCGAGGCCACGGCAGCATTTTTCGAGGCCGATACCGAACACCTCGGCGTTCGCCTCAATGCCTGGGCCGATGGCATGGATGCGGCCTATCAGGCCTACCCCGAAGATCATGACGTGGCCGCGCTGTACAGTCTGGGGTTGCTGACCCGGGCCTTGAGCGCCGATGACCACCATGCCCTGCATGCCGAGGCCGAAGAGATTCTCCAGAAGATATTCGATGCCGAGCCGACCCATCCGGGATCGATTCACTATGCCATTCATGCCACCGATGCCGAAGGCCGGGCCGAAAACATGTTGCACATGGTCGAGGCTTACGGCGAAATTGCGCCGACCGTGCCGCATGCCCTGCACATGCCCTCGCACATATACGTGCGCCTGGGCGACTGGCCCGAGGTCATCGACTGGAATGAGCGGTCATCCGAAGCGGCACTGGAACATGATGTCAATGGCGCCGTCTCTTATCACTACATCCACGCCATCGACTACCTGGTTTATGGTCATTTGCAGCGCGGTGAGGACTCTGTTGCAGAGAACGTATGGAAAACGGCTCAGGACAAGGGTCGTCACCAGGGTGGTTTTGTCGGCGCCTTTCACCTGGCTGCCATTCCCGCGCGCCTGGCCGTTGAACAGCGTGACTGGGAACGCGCCGCCCAACTTGACTCGCACACACCCGACTACATCGAATGGGAAAGCTTCGAGTGGCCAGAAGGCCTGAACTGGTACGCGCGCGGGCTCGGCGCGGTGCACACCGATGACCTGGAAGGCGCGCGCAAAGCGGCAGCAAGCCTGGAAGCACTCAGCGACCAGGCCAGGGCTGCCGCCGACGAGCGATTCACCGTGTATATCGACGTTGACCGCTACATTCTCGAGGGCTGGATTGCGCATGCCGAAGGGGATGCCGAGCGCGCCGTGAAATCCATGCGCAAGGCCGTGGATCTCGAATCATCGGTGGAAAAACATCCGGTCACCCCCGGCGCACTGTTGCCTCCGGGCGAGGCACTTGGTGATCTGCTGCGCACCCTCGAGCGGCCGGCCGCGGCTCTGGATGCCTATTCCGAGGCCGACAAGATCTGGCCGGGTCGCTACAACACCCTCTTCGGAGCCATGATCGCCGCCGAACAGGCCGGAGACGACCAGGCAGCCTCCCAGTGGGCCGAACGCCTGCTGTCGGTCGCACCACAAGCCGAACGTCCCAATATCGAGCGAGCGCGTGTGACAGTCCTGCACGATTGAGTTGACAGCTCGCTCCGAGGTCCAGGACGTTCAGAGCAGGCATGAACCCCTGACGAAGCGAAAGCGGGTATCGCCTCGAGGTGTAAACGTCCAGTCAGTGCGCGGTATTGGCGGCGTGAGCACGTAGCTGATCCAGGGTGACATACTCCAATGTCGCCTCGTGGGTGGCTTCCAGAATCACCCGCGGCGCGATGCCGGCCATCAGCGCCTCGCGCCAGCGATCAGCGCAAAGACACCACTGGTCACCCGGCTTGAGGCCCGGAAAACCCCAGGCCGGTCGCGGAGTGGAAAGATCATTGCCGCGCTCGGCCGAAAACTCCAGGAACTCCTCGGTCATCACCGCACAGACGCTGTGACAGCCGACATCGTCATCCCCGGTACGGCAACTACCATCGCGATAAAAGCCGGTCAAAGGATCGTGCGAACAAGGGACAAGGGGCTCGCCCAGTACGTTGCGTGTCATTTGAAACCTCTATTGTGATCAGTTGACCGCCAGCCCGGACTCGGTTTCGGCCTGAATTGGAATCGAGACCTGCCCTTTCAGCACTGAGGCGGGCGTTCGAAACTGATGGTCTGGGAGGCTTGCGAACTTCCAGCGAGGGCGTAGCCTAACCTTCCCAACCGAGCTGATCAATGGTTGCAACAACCTTATATTAACCCGGCATCGATCGGTGACTGTCAAAGGCCGTTAAGCACAGAATGCGGTTTACACTAGATTATCCTTGATAGGAGGGCCTTTCGGTGCCATGACATTTTTCAGACATGATCGATTACTACTGCTGATTGCACTCTCCATGATGATTCTGCCCTCGTGCGAACGACAACATCCATTGACCGTGGAACCGGGTGTTTCATTACAGCTTGCCGAATATCGCAAATCAGTACTGAGTGACATCCGCTACCGGCTGCATTTCATCATCCCCGAACAGCGAGAGGCAGCAATTGACGGGGCGCTTCAGCTTACTTTCAATTTGTCCGGCACCCGCCTGCCGCTGCAGCTCGATTTTCGAGCACCGGAGGAAAACCTGATTTCGGTAAAGGCGAATGGTCAAGCATCCGAATATCGTTTCAAGCATGAGCATATCGTGATTCCGGCCGAAGAGCTGATACCCGGAGAAAACGAGATTTCAATCGAGTTCATTGCCGGCGAGGACGCGCTGAACCGAAACCCGGAGTATCTCTACACGCTCTTCGTACCCGACCGGGCAAGGACGGCGTTTCCGGTATTCGATCAGCCCGATCTGAAGTCGGTCTACGAACTCACGCTAACCCTTCCTGAGGGCTGGGAAGCCCTGGCCAATGGCGTGCTGCTCGAAGAGCAACCGGATGGTGATGGCCGCAAACTCAGGTTCGCGGAGTCCGACCTGATCCCTTCCTATCTTTTCTCTTTCGTGGCCGGAAAATTCGAGCGCGTCACGCGGTCTGTTAACGGGCGCGACATGACCCTGATTCACCGGGAAACCGATATCGAAAAAGTCAACCGCAACCTGGATGACATCTTTCGCCTGCATGGCAACGCGCTTGAATGGCTCGAGGCCTACACCGGCATCCCCCATCCCTATCAGAAGTTCGACTTTGCCCTGATTCCCGGTTTCCAATACAACGGCATGGAGCATGTCGGCGCCATCCTCTACCGTTCCGACAGCCTGTTTCTGGATGAAGATCCCTCGCAGTCGGCCCTGCTTGGCCGTGCCAGCCTGATCGCCCACGAAACGGCGCATATGTGGTTCGGCAACCTGGTGACCATGAAGTGGTTCAACGATGTATGGACCAAGGAGGTGTATGCCAATTTCATGGCGGCCAAGATTGTGAACCCGGAATTCCCGGAGGTGGATCATGATCTGAATTTCCTGGTGCGCCATTACCCGGCAGCCTACAGCGTGGACAGGACACAGGGCGCCAATCCCATTCGTCAGCATCTTGAAAATCTCAACATGGCCGGACAGATGTACGGCCCCATCATTTATCAGAAGGCGCCCATCATGATGCGCCAACTCGAAACCCTGCTGGGTGAGACGCTGTTCCGGACAGGCATCCCGGAATACCTGGAGCGCTTCAGCCACGACAATGCCACATGGCCGGAGCTGGTCGCCATTTTTGATCGCCTCATTGATCAGGATCTTGAACGCTGGAGCGATGTATGGGTGCACACCGCAGGCAGGCCTCATATTGGCGTTGAATCGGTCAGCCCGCTGAAGATCCGCCAGCATGATCCATCCGGCAAAAGCCGGATCTGGACTCAGGCGTTCGAGGCATTGATCTTTTCCGGAGATCAACGATGTGCAGTCAACGTAACGTCCGATGCGCCGGTGGTCGAGATTGCGTTGCCGCAGGAATGCTCTGATCCGGATCAGGTTTTGCTCAACTCCGACGGCATGGGCTACGGGCTTTTCGAAGCCGATCAAGAACTGCTGAATCAATGGCCGAACTTGAGTGATCTTCAAACGGGCGTACTGCTGATCGACTTGTATGAAAACATGCTTGAGCAGCGCGAGATCGACCCGCTGGAGATGGTGCAATCGCTGATCAAGTTGATTCCCGAAGCGCACAACCAGCTCATTCTTGAGTTAGCCCTGGACAAGCTCGGTACGATCCAATGGTCGTTTCTGACAGATGAACAACGATCCGACATGCAAGCTGACATTGAACGGATGCTGTGGGACGGCGTGCAAGACCCTGATCATGACGGCAGCCTGAAGCGGGTCTTTTTCAACAGCTACCGGAATGCGGCGATGAGCGATGAGGCGCTGGACAGGCTGTATGAGATCTGGTCGGGAAGGGTTCAGGTGGCCGGACTTTCACTTTCGGAGACGGACTTGATCAGCCTGGCATCCGAGCTTTCGATCAAGATGCCCGACCGATTCGAGCACATTGCCGCAACCCAACTGGACCAGATCGAAAATCCCGACCGCAGGAGGGAGTTCGAATTCATCATGCCGGCCCTTTCCAATGACCGGGAAACGCGTGATCGGTTCTTTGACTCCCTGATGGGTGCGGACAACAGAAGGGTCGAGTCATGGGTGCGAACGGCGCTCGGATACCTGCACCATCCGCTCAGGGTGGATGAGTCGGAGCAATACCTCCGGGCATCACTTGAAATTCTCGAAGAGCTGCAAGTGACCGGTGACATCTTTTTTCCCAGCCAGTGGCTGAACCTTACCTTCAAGCATCACTGGTCCGACAGCGCGGTGGAGACCGTTCGCGCATTCCTCGAAGAGCGACCGGACTACAACGAGCAACTCAGGATGAGGATCCTGCAGGCGGCCGATGATCTGTTCCGCGCCAATCAATTGCGGAAGTGACGCCCGGGCCGAACTGCCAGCGATCAATTGTTACGCGCTGGCTCACTTGCGCTTGAGCCTGAGAAATACCAGGCGATGGGCATTGGCTTCATCGCACGGGCGGGCTTGCATGTGCTCGACAGTCCACTGCGCCAGGTTGTAGTCGGGAAAGACGGTATCGCCATCGGGTTCGGCATCGACCAGGGTCAGCTCCAACCGGTTGGCCAGCGGCAGGGCCTGGCGATAGATTTCACCGCCGCCGATGATCATGACGCGCTGGGCATCGACACACCTTGACAGGGCCGTATCCAGGCTGTCGGCCAGTTCCACGCGCTCGGGCAGACGCGGCCGGGAACGGCTGATCACGATATTGCGTCGACCAGGCAGGGGCTTGCCGATCGACTCGAAGGTCTTGCGGCCCATGATGACCGGGTGTCCGAGCGTGACCTGCTTGAAGTGGGCCAGGTCGGCCGGCAGGCGCCACGGCATGTCGCCCTGGTTGCCGATCACGCGATTGCGGGCCATGGCCGCAACCAGCACCAGTTCGCCGGAGAAGGAATTCATTGTCTGCATCCAGGATCTTGGTCTGTTAGCCAGCGACTACCGGCCGGCACTCGCCCAGAATCATAGAGCATCGTGCCAGTCGATGAGCATCCATTGTCCGCGAGAGTGGTAAGCTTGCGCTCTGACCCGTGAATCTCCGACCGTGATTGGCCTCATGGCAAAGCCTGACGAAGACCCGATCACCTTGTTGCTCGAGCAACTGCGATCCTCGCCGGAATCGCTCGAGCAACTGACCGAAATCGTGTACGACGACATTCGCCGGCTAGCCCGCCACCAGCGCGCCCGCATGGGAACCGGCGAAACCCTGCGCACCACCGCACTGGTTCACGAGGCTTACATGAAGCTGTTTCGCGACACCGGGGTTGCGATCACCAATCGTCAGCATCTCAACCGCCTGATGGTGCGCACCATTCGTCAGATCATCGTGGATCACGCGCGCAGCCAGCTTGCCAGCAAACGGGGTGGAAGCGCGGCTCACTTGCCGCTGGAAGAAGGCCTGGTGGCCGCCGACGAACACGACATGGCCTGGGTACTGGACATGAATGCCGCCATCAATCGCCTGGCCGATCTGGACGGCGAACTGGCCGATATCGTCACGGCCCGTTACTTTGCCGGAAATACCACCGAGGAGATTGCCGACATGGCTGATGTGTCACGCCGCACCGTACAGCGCCAGCTCAAACGCGCCAATGCCTGGCTGCGCATGGAACTCGGTATCGGCAAGGAAGCCTCTGGATGACTCTGCCGACTGAACCGGATCAGGCAGACGGCTCCTCGGCGGGCCGTCCGGGATCGCGTACCCACAGATCGCGCTGCGGGAAGGGGATCTCGATACCGGCCTTGCCAAGCTCCTTGTAGATTTTCATGTACAGCTCGTGGGTGACCACGCCGCGCTCGGAAGGGTGATCGACCCAGCAAAGCAGTTCGAAATCCAGGCTGGAATCACCGAAACCGCGCATTCGCACCCGCGGTGAGGGATCGCGACAGACGGTTCCATGGTTGGCCGCGACCTGTTCAAGCAATTCGACCACCGCGTCGACATCCGAGCCGTAAGCCACGCCCACCTTCAGGCGAATGCGGAATTTGACCCAGCGCCCGCCGGATTCGTTGAAGATCTTGGCGTTGGCCATCTCCGAGTTGGGGACGATGATCTCGACATCGTCGCGGGTCAGCAGGCGGGTAGAACGAATGCCGACCTTGGTGATCTCGCCGCGATCACCGGAATCAAGCACGATGTAGTCGCCCAGCTTATACGGCGAATCGGCAATGATAAAAAACCCGGCGAACAGATTGGCCAGCGTATCGCGCGCGGCAAATCCCACCGCGATGCCGATCACGCCGGCCGAGGCCAGCCAGGCGGTCGGATTGATGTCCCAGACCATCAGCAGCGCATAAGCCGCCGCGCCGATGATCAGGATCGTCATGACCAGATCAAACAGCGGAATGGTGCGCTCCTCGACGATGGCGTAGCGATCGCGCACCCGGCCAAGGATTTCCAGGCCGACATGCGAGGCGCGCATGGCCGACTTGATCAACCTGAGAATCAGCAGGCTGAGCAGAATGCGGATGATGACCTGTTCGACCCGCTCGCTGAATCCCATAACTTGAACCGCGACCACCAGGGCGATATAGGCCACGATCAGGGCGGCGACATTGGCCAGAATGCGCAAGAACTTCGCGCCCAGATCCGGGCTGGTACGAGAGACCAGCTTGGTGCCCCAATGCAGCACGAAGGCTCGACCCAGTACCGCCAGCGCGATGCCGACGACCATCACGACCAGGGCCAGCACGGGCGGGTAATTGGCCAGGAAATGCCAGGAGGCCTCCAGCACCTCCGGCAGCCAGGCCGGCGGCTCGGCTCTCAGTTGGGGATTGGTTCCGGACTGCGCACTCATTGGCTGATCTCCTGATTGGAATCAGCAGCATGATCATTTTGAGCCTGCGGGCCAAGATGCTGGTCACCACGCCTGCGGGCCAGGGCGATCTGGCGCACACGCTCGCGTATGCCGGCCAGGCGTCCCGGGGAAAACGCTTCGCCGCAAGCCCGGCATTGCCCATTTTCATCGACCGGCGGCATACCCTCGGCGCTGAGTCCCTCAGCCGGCTTGCGGCATCCGGCGCACACCGCCCGCCCCGTCGGTTGCAGGGCGTGATTCACGCTGACCCGGTCATCGAACACAAAACACTCACCGTGCCAGCGGCTGTGCTCGACCGGGATTGTCTCCAGGTATTGCAGAATCCCGCCATGCAACTGGTAGACCTGGTCATAGCCCTGCTCCAGTAACCAGGCGCTGGCCTTTTCGCAACGCACCCCCCCGGTGCAGAACATCGCCACCGGACGTTCCGGGTCAAGGTGCTCGGTCGCCCAATCACGAAACTCAGAGAAACGCTCGATTTGTGGGTTGATGGCCCCGGAAAAGCTGCCGATGTTGTATTCATACTGGTTGCGCGTGTCGACCAGTTGCACATCCTCCTGTTGAAGCAAACGCTGCCATTTCTCCGGTGAAAGCGATTGACCGGTCGCCGTTTCCCCAGGCTTGAGGTTCGGTTCGAAGGTAATGATTTCAGGGCGGATGCGGACCTTGAGTCGCAGGAAGGGCACTGAACCAACCGTTGACCGATTGCAGACGAGATCAGCAACGCCATAGTGCTGGTTCAGCCAGTCCAGCCAATGATCCAGGGCGCTCGCATCGCCGCCCAGGCTGAAATTGATGCCTTCGTCAGCCAGCAACACCGTACCCTTGAGTCCCAGTTCAAGCGTTCTGGCCCGGACCCGCGCACGCATCAGGGGCAATTCCTTCAGGTCGACGAATTGGTAGGCGCTCAATAACTGGGGCATGGCAGGAACTTCTGATCCTCGGGCATGGCGTGAATGTCCATTGTATGTCAGCGCAGACCCATGGAAAAAGCACGAAACTATTGAAACAGGTAAGGCAAATGCTGTATGCTTGATGGGATTTGTTGGCCAATGATGGCCGGCAAAGACCATTACACACGCTGATTGGCAAGTGCTGCGGGGTTGCCCGTGTTCTTGATCATCGAATCGATGTCGGCAGACATCGAGAGCATGGTCTAAGAACCTGAGGTTCGCAGGCACGGGATCAGCGGAGGCCCAAACCCCGGACAATGCGTTGAAACTGAACGGAATTCAGGCACTGGAATGCCACCGTTGCGCGATGTCCAATTGAAAGTGAAGGAAATTTCAATGCCCAACGTCAATATGCGCCAGATGCTTGAAGCCGGCGTGCACTTCGGACACCAGACCCGTTACTGGAACCCGAAGATGGAACCCTACATCTTCGGCGCTCGTGGCAAGATCCACATCATCAACCTCGAAAAGACCCTGCCGCTGCTCAAGGAATCACTGGATTTCCTGAGCCGCATGGCCAGCCGTCGCGGCAACATCATGTTCGTCGGCACCAAGCGCGCCGCCAGCCAGTCCATCGCCGAGGAAGCCCAGCGCTGCAACAGTCCGTATGTTTCGCACCGCTGGCTGGGCGGCATGCTGACCAATTTCCGTACCGTGCGCCAGTCCATCAACCGCCTGAAGGAACTCGAGCAGATGGCCGAGGACGGCAGTTTCGAGCGCCTGGTCAAGAAGGAAGTCCTGCAACTGACCCGCGAGCGCGACAAACTCGAGCGCAGCCTGGGCGGCATCAAGGACATGAACGCCCTGCCCGACGCGATTTTCGTGGTCGATGTCGGACACGAATCGATTGCCGTGGCCGAGGCGCGCAAGCTCAAGATCCCGGTCGTGGCGGTGGTCGACACCAATCATTCGCCGGAAAACATCGACTACGTCATTCCGGGCAATGACGATGCCATCCGCTCGATTCGACTGTATGCCCAGCTGGCGGCCGACGCCATTCTGGAAGGCCGTGCTTCGGTACCCACTGTGGGTGGCGAGGATGACGATGAATTCGTTGAACTCGATGCCGAAGGCAACCCGGTTGAAAAACCCGCCGAGAAGTCCGATGGCGCCGCCCGCAAGACGGCCAAGAAAAAGACCACGGCCCGCGTGACCAAGAAGACGGCCAAGAAGAAGGTTGCCGCCAAGGCGGACGATGCCGGAACCGACAAGCCCGACCCGGCCGATTCGGACAAGGCGGAAACCAACGCGCCCGCGGCCAAGGCCGACGATGCCAAGGAAGTGGAAACCGCCAAAGCCGAAGAGGTCGAAGCCGCAAAGCCGGACGAGGCCGAAGCCGCCAAGGCCGACGAGGCCGCGACCAAGCCGGCAAAGAAGGCTGCAACCAAGAAGGCAACCAAAAAGAAAACGGCCAAGAAGAAGGCCACCAAGAAAAAGGCGGCCAAGAAGACCGCGGCCAAGCCCGATGATTGATGGGGCGGGCGCCGTTCACAACTGCGATCGGCGCCCGATTCCTGAAAGATGATGCAACCCCGAGTCTGTATTTTTGAGGAATTCTGATCCAATGAGCATTACCGCAGCACAAGTCAAGGAACTTCGCGAACGCACCGGCGCCGGCATGATGGAGTGCAAGAAAGCCCTCGTCGAAACCGGAGGCGACATGGACGCCGCACTGGAACACCTGCGCAAGTCCGGCCTGGCCAAGGCGGACAAGAAGGCCGGCCGGGTGGCCGCCGAAGGCGCCATCGTGCATGCCAGCGAAGGCGCACGTGCCGTCCTGGTCGAGGTCAACTGCGAAACCGATTTCGTGGCCAAGGACGAAAACTTTCGCAAGTTCGCCGAGGAAGTCGCCCAGCTGGCACTGCAGGCCGACGACATCGAAGCGCTTCGCAACATGTCGATGTCAGGCGGCGAAAGCGTCGAGGACACCCGCCAGCAACTGGTCGCCAAGATTGGCGAAAACGTCCAGGTCCGCCGCATGGAAAGCCTGGATGCCGGTGACGGGGCGATCGGCAGCTACATTCACGGTGGAAGAATCGGCGTGATGGTCGCTGTCAGTGGTGGCGATGAAGAACTGGCGCGGGATATCGCCATGCACGTGGCGGCGCTGAATCCCGGATATCGCGATGCCCAGGATGTGCCCGAAGAGGTCCTGGCCAAGGAGCGCGAGATTCTCATTGCCCAGGCCAAGGACAGCGGCAAGCCGGCCGACATCATCGAAAAGATGGTCACCGGGCGCCTCAACAAGCACCTGGCGGAGATCACCCTGACCGGTCAGCCGTTCGTGAAGGATGGCGATGTCACGGTCGGCAAGCTGCTCAAGCAAAAGGGCGCCAGTGTGGTTGACTATGTCCGCCTGGAAGTCGGCGAGGGCATCGAAAAGGAAGAAAGCGATTTCGCCTCCGAAGTCATGCAGCAGGCTCGCGGCGGCTGACTTTAAGCCATCCTGAAACGATCCGCAGGGAGCCAGATCAATGACCGAAGCGGCCTACCAACGGATACTGCTCAAGATCAGCGGCGAAGCGCTGCTTGGGGAGATGGATTACGGCATCGACCCCAAGGTCAGTTCGCGGATCGCCCGCGAGGTTGCCGGGGTGGTCGACCGAGGTGTGCAAATCGGCATTGTCATCGGCGGTGGCAACATCTTTCGCGGTGCGGGCCTGGCGGCCTCCGGTATCGATCGGGTCACCGGCGATCACATGGGCATGCTGGCCACGGTCATGAATGCGCTGGCCCTGCAGGATGCCCTGGAGCGGGCCGGCGTCACCACGCGGGTCATGTCAGCAGTGTCGGTTCGCGAAGTCTGCGAAGACTACATTCGCCGCCGCGCCATTCGCCACCTGGAAAAAGGGCGTGCGGTCATCTTTGCCGCCGGTACCGGCAATCCGTTCTTCACCACGGACTCGGCGGCCAGCCTGCGGGCCATCGAAATCGGCGCCGACCTGATGATCAAGGCCACCAAGGTCGACGGCATCTACTCGGCCGACCCGAAGATCGACCACTCGGCCAAGCGCTACAGCCACATCGGTTACGATGAAGTCATCGAAAAAAAGCTGGCCGTCATGGATACCAATGCGATCGTTCTGTGCCGGGATCAATCCATGCCGATCCGGATCATCGATCTGAACCAGGCCGGTGACCTATCACGATTGATCAGTGGCGAGGAGATCGGAACACTGGTCAGTTGATCGCGTATCCGGGCACGACACGGGTGAGTGCACCCGCTAGCCGGTAACGCTACAATCCGCGGCCAGGGGTTCCGAGAGGAATCAAACAGGCGATCAACAACGAGGTGGCTCATGCTCAACGAAGTCAAGAAAGACGCCGACAGCCGGATGCAAAAGAGCATCGCCGCGCTGCAGGGTGAACTGGCAAAAATTCGAACCGGGCGAGCGCATCCCAGCCTGCTCGAGCACATCACCGTGGATTACTACGGCACCGAGGTGCCATTGAACCAGGCGGCCAACATCAATGCCGAGGATGCTCGCACGCTCAGCGTGGTCCCGTTCGACAAGTCCATGGTGGGCAAGATCGAAAAAGCCATCATGACCTCCGACCTGGGGCTCAATCCGGCCACCGCCGGAGTCAACATTCGTGTCCCGCTTCCAGCCCTGACCGAGGAACGCCGGGCCGAGCTGGCCAAGGTCGTCCACAGTGAGGGCGAACAGGCCAAGGTGGCCATTCGCAATATCCGGCGTGATGCCAACCACCAGCTCAAGGAACTGCAAAAGGACAAGGAGCTGACCGAAGATGACCTGCGCCGTGGCGAAACACTGATTCAGGATCTGACCGACCGGCACGTCAGCAAGGTCGATGAATTGGTGACCGCCAAGGAGCAGGAGTTGATGGAAATCTGACGCGGGTGAGCTCGATTTCTCCGTTACCCCAACACGTGGCCATCGTCATGGATGGCAATGGCCGCTGGGCACAGCGGCAAGGCAAGCCGCGATCGCACGGGCACCAGGCCGGCAGTGACGCGCTCAAGCGCACGGTCGAAAGCGTGATGTCACATGGCATCGGACATCTTACGGTGTACGCCTTTTCGAGCGAGAACTGGAGCCGGCCGAACATTGAGGTCAAGCAACTGCTTGATCTGTTCATGAGAGCCCTGAATCGCGAGGTCCGCGAACTCAACGAACACGGCGTATGCATTCGTTTCATCGGTGATCGCTCCGCGTTCAGCCGTCCGTTGCGCGACGGCATGAAACGAGCGGAAAACAGAACCCGGGACAATCGCAAGCTGATTCTCAATGTGGCCGTCAATTACGGCGGGCGGGCGGACATCGTTCAGGCCACTCGGCAACTGGCCCAGGCCGTTGAGCGCGGTGAAATCAGCCCCGAAGACATCGAGGAATCCATGGTTGCCCGCAATCTCAGCCTGCATGACGGTCCGCCACCGGATCTGCTCATTCGCACCGGGGGCGAAAAACGGCTGTCCAACTTTCTGCTCTGGCAACTGGCTTACACCGAACTGCATTTTTCCGACGTGCTGTGGCCGGATTTCGATGGTGAGCATGTCGAAATCGCACTGCACGATTTCGCCAGTCGCGAACGACGCTTTGGAGGTCTGAGCAAGGTGCAAAGTGCTTAGAACACGGGTCCTGACCGCACTGATCATCACCCTGATTGGCGTCTCGGCCCTGTTCGGTCTTCCGCCACTCGGATTTGCCTTGTTTGCCGTGGTCGTGCTGCTGGTCCTGGGTGGCTGGGAAGCGTCCCGACTGGCCGGGTTCGACGCGATTTTCATGCGCATCGTGCTGACTGCCGGACTGGCCGCAATGGGTGCCGTCATTCTTGTGATCGACCCCGAAGACCACATCACGATGTGGTTGCTGCCGGTGTGTGGATTGTGGCTGGTGCTTTTCGCCTGGCTGAGATGGCCAGGAGCCGGCGCATACCGCAACGGATTGATTCGGGCTGTCAAGTGGACCGTCCTGGCTGTCGTCCTGCTGGGCGCCTGGCTGGCGGCCACCTGGTTGCAGGCAAGCTCTCCCTGGTACGTGCTGTTGCTGTTGGTCATCATCGCCGCTGCCGACGTGGGCGCCTTTTTCTGTGGACGTCACTTCGGCGGCGCCAAGCTGGCGCCGCGCATCAGCCCGGGCAAAACCCGCTCTGGCGCCTTCGGCGGACTGATCAGCGCCGGTCTTTTGACGGCGCTGGCCGCAGCGCTGATTCCGGCCAGCCCGTTCTCACCCGCATTGGCCGGTCTACTGGCCCTGGCGCTGGCCCTGACCTCGATCGGTGGTGATCTGTTTATCAGCCTGCTCAAGCGCCAGGCCGATATCAAGGATTCCTCCAATCTGCTGCCCGGTCATGGCGGCATCCTCGACCGGATCGACAGTCTCGGCTCCGGATTACCTTTTTTTGCCCTGGCCGTCGCCCTTTGGGCGCAGTGATCGAACCAAACGCCGGTTTCGTTGCCGATACAATACGCCCGTATTGAGGGCCCGTCTGATCGGGCCGTCTGACCAAACCCGAACTCGAACGATGATGGAATTCCTGGGTCCCGTAATCTGGCTGATCGTCGCCCTCGGGCTGCTGATCACCTTCCACGAGTTTGGCCACTTCTGGGTGGCCCGGCGTTGCAATGTCCGCGTGTTGCGCTTCTCGGTCGGGTTCGGTCGTGCCCTGTGGTCCCGCCGGGGCGCCGACGGTACCGAATACCGAATCGCCGCCATCCCCCTGGGCGGCTACGTGAAAATGCTCGACGAGCGCGAGGCGCCGGTCGCACCGGAACAACGCGAGCAGGCCTTCAATCGCAAACCGGTCGGCCAGCGTATTGCCATTGTCGCTGCCGGACCGATCTTCAACCTGATATTTGCCGTGGCCGCATTCTGGCTGATGTTCGTGGTCGGTATCCCCGAAACACGTCCCGTGGTGGGCCAGACCACGGGCATCGCGGCCGAGGCCGGCCTGGAGGAAAAAGACCTGATCGTGCGCGTCGATCAACGCCGGACCGAGTCCTGGACCCATGCCGTGCTTGGACTGATCCCCCCGGCGCTGGATCGGCGCGAGGCCGTGCTCGAGGTCGAGGACCCGTTCGGCATGCGTCGCGAGCTGACCCTGCCCCTGGACCAACTGGGCCCGGAATTTCGTGAGGAAAGCATCCTGGAATTCATCGGTATCGAACTCTGGCGCCCGGACTTGCCAGCCAGCATTGGTGAGGTGGCCGAGGGCTCACCGGCCGATGAGGCCGGATTGCAGACCGATGACCGGGTGATCGCCATCAATGACCAGCCCATCGAAGGGTGGCAAGACATCGCCCGAGTCATTCCGGAACAGGCCATGGCCAACGACTCGCTGGCCATGCTTGAAGTGGATATCGAGCGCGATGGTCAGCAGTTGACCTTCACGCTTGAGCCGCGCCTGGAGCAGGGACGTCCGGTGATCGGCATCCAGGCACCCCCCCCGGGGCCCGAGCTTCAGGCCGAGTTCGATCGGATGTTCACCATCATTCGCTTCGGCCCGGTGGAAGCCGTGGGTCAGGCGACCAGTGAAACTTGGCGCTTGACCACTGCCACCCTGGGCATAATCGGTCGCATGATCACCGGCAAGGCCTCGCTGAGCAACCTGTCCGGGCCCATCACCATTGCCCAGATGGCACACTCCTCGGCACGCCTTGGATTGTCCAGGTTTCTGTTTTTCCTGGGATTGATCAGTCTGTCGCTGGCCATCATCAACCTGCTGCCAATCCCCATGCTGGACGGCGGCCACCTGATGTACTTTCTTGCCGAGATCATCAAGGGCTCACCGGTGTCGGAAAAAACCCAGATCATTGGGCAATACATCGGGCTTCTGATGGTGATCGCGCTGATGAGTCTGGCCATATTTAACGATATATTACGCCTGATCCCCTAAAATTCGTCGGCTGGCTACGTGCCAACGCCGCCTAGAACGCATACCAAGGTTTTTCATGAAAAAGTACCTAGCGCTGCTCCTGCTTCTGCTCGCCTCCGGCGCGACCGTGGCCGAGACATTCCAGATCAACGATATCCGGGTCGATGGTCTGCAGCGAATTTCCGAAGGCACGGTATTCAGCTTCATACCGGTCGAACCGGGTGACACCATGAGTCCGACGCTGGCCCGCAGCACCATTCGTGACCTCTACCGCAGCGGTTTTTTCAGCGATATTTCACTCTCGCGAGAAAACAATGTGCTGGTGATCTCGGTGACCGAGCGCGCGGCGATCTCGGCCATTTCGATCTCCGGCAATCGCCAGATCCCCACCGATGACCTGTTGCCGGCGCTGGCCAATATCGGGATCGCCGAAGGCGAGATCTTCAACCAGATGGCGCTCGACAGGGTCCGCCAGGAACTGATTCGGCAGTACTTTGGCCGGGGTCATTACGATGTCAATATTGAAACCCGGGTCAGCGAACTGGCTCGCAACCGGGTCAATCTGTCGATCGACATCTCGGAGGGGCGACAAGCGCGGATTCGCCATATCAATATCGTCGGTAACGAAACCTTCAGCGAGCGTGAGCTGCGCTCCGACTTCGAGTCATCCGACCGGCGCGGTCTGGCCTTCTGGCGTGGCAGGACGCAATACACTCGCGAGAAACTCTCGGGCGATCTGGAACAATTACGTTCGTTCTATCTTGATCGAGGCTATGTCGATTTCTCGATCGAATCCACCCAGGTTTCAATCAGCCCCGACAAGCAGGATATTTTCATCACCGCCAACATTCGCGAGGGCGAGGTCTACACCGTCAGTGATGTCATCCTGACCGGTGATCTGATCCTGCCGGAAGAAACCCTGCGCGAGATTCTCCAGATCGAAGCCGGCGATACTTTTTCGCGGCGCGATCTCGAACAGAGCATGGAAAACATTGCCGCAATCCTGTCGAATATCGGTTATGCGTTCGCCAACGTCAATCCGATGCCACGCATCGACCGGGAAACCAACGAAGTCGAAATCAATTTTTTCGTCGAACCCGGACACCGGGTCTACGTTCGACGGATCCATTTTCGCGGCAATGAACAAACCAAGGACGAGGTCCTGAGGCGCGAAATGCGCCTTTTCGAAGGCGCATGGTTCTCGCAGGTCGCCCTGGATCGCTCACGCGCGCGGATTCAGCGACTGGGTTTTTTCGACAACGTCAATATCGAAACCGAGCAGGTCGAAGGAACCGAAGACCAGGTCGACATCATTGTCAGCGTTGACGAACAACCCTCGGGCAGCTTCCAGATCGGCATGGGTTACTCGCAATTCCAGGGACTGATCGCTTCGATCTCGGTTGATCAGGACAACTTCCTGGGCACCGGCCGCCGGGTGGCTTTTGCTGTCCAGCGCAGCCGCCTGGCCACCCAGGCATCGATCAACTACACCAATCCGTACTGGACACCTGATGGTGTTTCGCGCGGGTTTTTCCTGCGCTACACCGAGTTCGACACACGCGGGCGCAGCAGCAACCGGGCGAGGTTCTCCACCAGTCAGGCTGCCGGCGGCGTCAATATCGGCTTTCCGGTCACCGAGCTGAATTTCCTGCGTCTGGGCGCCTCGGCGCACCAGGTCGACATCAACCTTCCGGGAGAATTCGTTCCCCCGCCAGACGACCCGGATGCCCCGTTCGAGGACTTCCAGTTCCTGATTCCAGCCAGTCGTCCACTGGGTATCAGCCTGGATGAGGATGGTGATGGTTTCCTGTCTCGCAGCGAGCGACGCGTCATTACCTACCGACTTGACGCAACCTGGTCACGCGACAGTCGAAATCACTTTCTCAATCCGACGCGGGGATCGCTGAATCGTCTGACCGCCGAGGTCTCGCTGCCCGGCAGCACACGGGAATTTTACAAGCTCAATTACCGCTTCAGAAAATACTGGCCGATCGGAAGCCAAGGTATGGCCTTTGGTGTGCGCGGCGATATCGCATATGGTGATGCCTACGATGACTGGGATGATCGCCTGGCGATCGAATCGATCGAACCGGAAATTCAGCAGGGCCAGTGCGACATCAACGAGGTAGTCACCAAGGATACCGGGTTGCCGTTCTACGAGCACTTCTTTGCCGGTGGCGTTCAGGATGTCCGAGGCTTTGACGATTTCTCGCTCGGACCCAAGGACCAGTTCTGCCGCTCGGTGGGTGGAGACTTCAAGGTGACCGGTGGCGTCGAGCTGGCTTTTCCGATGCCATTCATCCAGGCTGGCGGAACTCGACTGGCCCTGTTCGTGGACTTCGGTAACGTCTACCGCGACTTCGATGACTTCGATGTCGACCGGCTACGCGCTGCTGGTGGCATCTCGCTGACTTGGCAAGCACCGGTCGGCCCGATTATCATCAGTCTGTCTCAGCCTTTGCGGACACGCCCGGGCGACAACACTCAGGCGCTGCAATTTACGTTCGGTCAGGCTTTTTAGAACGAACCTCGAACAAGGTCGTGCATGCTGAAACCGGCTTCGACGAAGCACATCGGGTATCCGGCCCGGGCCATGACCAGCCCGAAGCGCGGCATGCTCGCCTTGTTGGCGATCGTCTTTTTCTGGTTGACGCCCGCAGCCGCGCAGGACGGCGTCCAGATCGGCTACGTGGACATGGAACGCTTGTTCGACAATGCCCCGCAGGTCGTCGCTGCGCGCGAAGCACTTGATCAGGACTTTCGGCCACGCAATGAATCCCTGCTGGTCGACGAGGCCCGCCTGGAACGCATGCGTCAACGCCTGGCCGAAGCTGAGGATCTGGATGCGGAAGCTCGCTTCGACATGGAGCGCGAGATTCGCAACCTGAGCCGCTCCATCGATCGCCGACGCGAAGACCTCAGCGAAGAACTGCGTTTTCGCACCAATGCAGAGAAGAAAGCGCTCGAGGAAACCATCGAACTGGCCATCAAGGAAGTGGCCAACGATGGTGATTTCGACCTGATTCTGACCAGCCCGGTGGCATTTGCCTCGCCCACCATCGACATCACCGAACGGGTCCTGGAATGGCTCCGGGATGATTTTCCCGACAGCAATCACCGGAATCCGCATTGACTCACTCGTTTCGACTGCACGACATTGCCGAGCACATCGGGGCCGAGCTGCGGGGAGATCCCGAAGCCGAGATCACCGGGCTGGCGACCCTGTCTAGGGCCGGTCCGGGCGATATCAGTTTCCTGGCCAATCCCGCTTATCTGGAAGATCTCGACCAGACCGAAGCCGGTGCAGTCATCCTGTCCAAACAGCACGCCGACCGCACCGGCACCAACTGCCTGATCATTCAGCAACCTTATGTTGGATGGGCCAGGGTCGCCAGTCTTGTTCATCCCCGCCCCCGCATCAAACCGGGCATCCATGCCAGCGCAGTCGTCGACTCGAGCAGCACCGTGGCCGAGTCCGCCAGCATCGGAGCGCAGGTCAGTATCGGGCCCGGGTGTCGGATCGGAGAACATGTTGTCATCGGACCGGGCAGTGTCATCGAGGATGATGTGGATATCGGCTCCGACAGCCGGCTGATCGCCCGGGTCTTTATCGGCCGGGGCACCCGGATGGGTCAGCGCGTGATCGTTCACCCCGGCGCGATCATCGGGGCCGATGGATTTGGCCTGGCATTCGATCGTGACCACTGGATCAAGGTGCCGCAAATCGGTGCCGTGGAAATCGGCGACGACTGCGAAATCGGTGCCAATACCACCATTGATCGCGGCGCCATCGAGAATACCGTCCTGGAAGAGGACGTTCGCCTGGACAACCAGGTGCAAATCGCCCATAACGTTCGCATTGGTGCTCACACCGCAATTGCCGGATGTGTCGGGGTCGCCGGCTCCACCTCGATTGGCCGGTATTGTATGATCGCGGGCGCATCCGGCATCGGCGGGCACCTGCGCATCTGCGACAAGGTGGTCATCACGGCCATGAGCACGGTACTGGACTCCATCGATGAGCCCGGCCAGTATGGTTCGGGCATTCCCTCGCGACCGCATGGGAGCTGGAAACGCACCCTGGTGCGACTTGGGCAACTGGATGACTGGGCCAGACGGCTGGCCCGGCTGGAAAAGAACAAACAGAAACCGGAATGATGAATTCATGAGTGAACCGACGACCGTCAACATCGAAGAGATTCTCGAACTGCTTCCGCACCGCTATCCGTTCCTGCTGGTCGATCGGGTCCTGGAGTACCAGCTCGAAAGCCCGCCACGAATCCGCGCCCTGAAAAACGTCACCATGAACGAACCATTCTTTCAGGGACACTTTCCGGGTCACCCGGTCATGCCCGGAGTGCTGATTCTGGAGGCCATGGCCCAGGCCGCCGGTTGCCTGGCCCACCTGGCCCGCAAGGCCGAAGGTGCCGACAACCAGCTTTACTACCTGGTCAAGATCGACAAGGCACGATTCAGTCGTGTGGTCGTTCCGGGCGATCAGCTGATTTTCGAGGTCAGCCAGAAACGCCTGGTGCGCGGCATGGGTCTGTACGAAGCCACCACCCTGGTCGAAGACAGGCGGGTGGCCAGCGCCGAGCTGCTATGCGCGGCCCGACCCAATCCAGCGGCATGATCGATCCACGCGCCATCGTCGCCGAAGGCGCACAGATCGCCGACGATGTCAGCATCGGCCCGTTCTGCGTGATCGGCGACCAGGTTGTGATCGAATCCGGTTGCCGGATCAGCTCGCATGTCGTGATCACCGGTCAAACCCGACTGGGACGCAACAATCGGGTGTTCCAGTTCGCATCCATTGGCGATGAACCGCAGGACAAGAAGTACGCCGGCGAGGACTCGGCCCTGGAAATCGGCAACGACAATACGATTCGCGAGTATGTCACCATCAATCGCGGCACGGTCGACGGTGGAGGCGTCACTCGCCTGGGTGATCGAAACTGGCTGATGGCCTACTGTCACGTCGCCCATGACTGTCAACTGGGCTCGGACATCATCATGGCCAACGGCGCCACACTGGCCGGCCATGTCACCGTTGGCGATCATGTCATTTTCGCGGGATACTCGGGTGCTCACCAGTTCTGCCGCATCGGCGACCATGCATTCCTGGGCATGTATGGCGGCGTCAGCCAGGATGTGCCGGCTTACGTGATGGTGTCCGGCCAGCCGCCGCGCCCGCGCGGCGTCAACAGCGAAGGATTGAAGCGCCGCGGTTTCTCATCCGACCAGATCCGCAACATCCGCGAGGCCTACCGAACGATTTATCGCAGCGGTCTCAAGCGTGACGAAGCACTGGCCGAACTGCGAGCACGCCTGACCGATCAGCCGGAACTCGGGCCCATGATCGACTCGGCCGCGGCCAGCGAGCGCGGCCTGCTGCGCTGACCGGCCGGACGAACACATGCGCCTGGTCCTGAGCGCGGGGGAAGCATCCGGAGATCATATCGGCGCCAACCTCGCCCGGGCGCTGCTCGAACAGCGACCGGACATCGACCTGGTCGGACTGGCTGGGCCCCGGATGCAGGCGGCTGGCGTTCAACCCTGGCATGCAATCGACGAACTCAATGTCATGGGCCTGTTCGAGGTTCTGGCTCACCTGCCCCGGCTGGTTCGACTGCGTCGGCAATTCCGGCAACGAATCGTCACAGGCTCCGCTGATGCCTTCATCGGCATCGATGCGCCCGACTTCAACCTCGGCCTGGCCCGTCAGGTCAGAAACCGGGGCATCACGGCCATGCATTATGTCTCGCCATCGGTGTGGGCCTGGCGCAGCCATCGCATCCGAAAGATCTCGCGCTCGCTGGATCTGTTGCTGACCCTGTTCCCCTTCGAACCCGAGTTATATCACCCGCATGGACTGGATGCCCGCTTCGTCGGGCATCCGCTGGCCGACGAGCTTGACGCCGCACGCGATCCCGGCCCGGCGCGAACCGAGCTGGAGATCACGAACGAGCAACCGGTCATCGCCTTGCTGCCCGGCAGTCGCAACGGAGAAATCGACCGCCACGCCCAACTTCTGGGCGAAGTCGCCCTCGGTCTGCGGGAACGGCTGCCGAATGCCGCCCTCATCGTGCTGCTCGCCGCCACCGATCAGGAAGAACGCTTGCGCGCTCGTGCCGGTCATCGATTCGAGCGCGCCCGGGCCAGGGTGGTGGCCGGCCAGACCCGGCAGGGCCTGGTGGCCGCGGATCTGGCCATGGCGGCCTCCGGCACCGTGACCCTGGAGGCTTTTCTGCTGGGCTGTCCACAAGTGGTTTTCTATCGCCTGGCCCGTTCCACGTACTGGCTGGCCCGCGGCCTGAACCTGGTCAGGTCCCGCCATGTCTCCCTGCCCAACATTCTTTGCGACGAGCCACTGGTGCCCGAGCGCCTTCAGCACGAAGCCACCCCAGAATGCCTGGTCCGCGATTGTCTGGACTGGCTGGATCACCCTGAACGCATGGACGCTTATCGACAAACCGCAACACACTGGAAAGAGCGACTGGCCATCGACTCCGGCCGCACCGCAGCCCAGGCCATTCTCGAAAAACTCGATCGTGGCTGATCATCAGGGAGTGATCGCCGGGGTCGACGAGGCCGGTCGCGGCCCGCTGGCCGGGCCGGTGGTGGCGGCGGCGGTCATCCTGGACCCGGAACGTCCAATCACGGGACTGGACGACTCCAAGACACTCGCCCCGGCCAAGCGGGAGCGGCTGGCGATTGAAATCCTCGAGCGTGCCGTTGGTGTCGAAGTGGCCATTATCGGACCGGCCGAAATCGACCGGATCAACATCCTGCAAGCCACCCTGGAGGCCATGCGCCGGGCCATTGTTCAGCTCGCACCGGCCCCTGCTCTGGTCCGGGTCGACGGCAACAAGTCACCGCATATCGACATCCCGGTTGAAACGCTGGTCGGCGGCGATGCGCTGGACCCGGCCATCAGCGCAGCCAGCATCATCGCCAAGACCCGCCGAGATGACCTGATGCTCGAACTGCACCAGCACTATCCGGACTACGGCTTCGACCGCCACAAGGGCTACCCCACCCGCGAACACCTGGCGGCACTGGAACGGCTGGGCCCCTGTCCAGCCCACCGTCGCAGCTTTCGCCCGCTCCGACAGCTCGGACTCTTCCCTGACCTCTAAGTGCTCGGTTTACGGTTTACGCTTTACGGGAAAAGTCTCAAGGTGCAAGGAAAACCATGCAGCCCGAAACGCTGTCTTCCGCCTTTCGTCCTCAGTCCTCAGTCCTCCGACCTCGGACCTCCGTCTCCCGTCTCCCCTCTCCCCCTCTCCCCCTTCCCAACCCCTGACCCCAGTCCCGCCCCTATCAAAAAAGTCAAGCTGAAATTTGCGCTTCATCACATTTTGTTCTATAGTGCGCCACCAGTGGGGCTGTAATCGCTCAAAAAAGAGAGGAGATTTTCACCAATGTTAAGACTCGCCAAGGCGACCTGCCTTCTTGTTTTGCTACTAACATTCGGTAGCGTATGGAGTGCCACGGGCGTGGCCTTCGTCCACGGAACCGGCAAGCAGACCGATGCCCTGAACGACTACTGGACCACCTCGATGGTCAATTCAGTGCGCCAGGGACTGTCCGATTCCAACAACTACGTGGTCATCAATTGTGACTTCGAACAGTACATGTGGGATGCACAGGCAGCAGGCTGTCTGGCCGGCCAGTTGCATACCTTCATCAATCAGCGAGGTATCAACGACCTGGTGGTGCTGACCCACTCCAACGGCGGCAATGTCATGCGCTGGATCATGTCCAATCCGACCTGGGACAGTCGCTATCCGCAAATCATAGACCGCCTGCGCTGGGTCAACGCCCTGGCCCCGTCCAGCCTGGGCACACCGCTGGCTGATGCAGTCATGGCCGGAAACGTGTTCGAAGCCTCGCTTGGATGGCTGCTCGGCTACCAGAACGATGCTGTACGCATGCAGCAAACGAGCTGGATGGCCCATTACAACAGCAACTGGCTGCTTGGCACGGCGGGTCGGCCGAATCTGCCGAAGCCGTTCTGGAACGTGGTCGGCAGTGATGTCCATGCCGCGCTCTGGAACAGCGCATCGTATTGTGGCGGCTACCAGTACCAGGTCGGCCTGGCGGTCACCCAGTGGTGGCTGAATTCATGCTCGGATGGATTCCTCGAGTGCTCCAGTCAGAATGGCGCCGGATCATTGTGGTTCTACGATCACTGGGTTACTCAGAGTGGTCGCAAACTTTCGCATCATCAAAGCCGGCGCGACTGCTTCGGCCTCGATGTCATTCTGCGCAACGATCTGTAATCGGGAGAGCCATCATGAAAACCACGAATATTCTCATTGCGCTCGCCCTGATGTCCGGCAGCGCTTTCGCCAGCAACAATATCGAATGGATGCCCGGCAGTGAAAGCGACCTGGTCGCCGGCCGGCTGGTCTCCGAAACCGCCGCCATTCCGGCCAGCCAGCATGCCGAATCCGCGCCGCTGAGCTATACCTGGGCCGCCGGCGAGCGTTCGGCGACCGAGCCGGCCGCGCAAGGCGTTGTGGTCGAGTCCCGGCAATACTGGGTCGATGTCAGTGCCCGATCCCTGGACACCGGGGTCAAGTTGCCGATCAGCGCCCCCGGCGCCGTTGTCCGGATTTCAGCACTGGACAGCGGGACCCGCCTGCAACTGGACCCGGGTCACCTGGAACTGTCGATCAACGGGCAATCCCTGGATCGCAGCGCGCTGGAGATGAGCACGGGTACTGAAATGCGCCAGGAAGGCATGCAGGTGCCACAGGACTCGCTCGCATTTCGCCTGCCCGGCGATAGCGAAGCGGGAACCCTGCATTTGCAAATGGCGACCGGCGCCGATGAAGTGCCGATGGTCATCCACGTCCATGAGCCTGAAAGCCCATGGGTGGCGCGCATGAGCACGACCCGCAGCACATTCCTCAGCGATCAGTCGATCGAGTTCGATGTACTGCTCGACGATGGCGATCGAGTCTTCGAGGTCGATCAGGTGCGCGCCATGCTGGTCAGTCCGGATGCCGACCAGATGATGGACCTGTCTCGCCAGACCAACGGCAAGGTGCTCGAGGGCGTGGTACCGGTCAGTGCCATTTCAGCCGCTCCCGGCCTGCATGAAGTCCATGCCTACGTCGAGCACAACATCGGCGGCGCCACGGTCAAGCGTGATCTGAAACTGGCCATCGGTGTCGCACCGGCCTCGGGACGGTTCAGCGGAGACATCGACATGCTGCCGGCGCTGGGTCTGAGTCTTGATCTCGGCGTCGAGGTGGCCATCGAAGGCCGCTACCAGGTCAATGCCGAAATTTTCGGCACCAATGCCGAGGGCGAGATGGAAGCCATGGCATTCACCCAGTCGGCAGCGGTGCTCGAGGCCGGCAAAAACAGCATCGGCATCGAAATCGATGCCCAAATGCTGCTCGACAGCGGCCTGAGTGCACCGTTCGAGGTGCGCCATCTGCAACTTCTGGATCAGGGCCGCATGTTCGTTCTGGAACACCGCGACCAGGCGCTGCGAATCGGCCCTCCCGCACGGGACATTCGCGGGCGTTCCGATGAGATGATCCGCTAGAAATGCTTCCCACCCGGGGCCGAACACGGCCCCGGGTTCATCCCGGGCACTCAGCCCGTGACAAACCGCTCCCCTGTGGGTTCATTGGCGCCGACATCGATCGGGGTCACCTGGTCAACCCGCGCGGCCGGTGGGCCTTGATGCAACCAGCGCTCGAGCTGCTCGACTGCCTGCTCATCGCCGCGAGCCAGCACTTCGACCCGGCCATCGCTGAGATTGATGGCGTGTCCGGCCAGGCCCAGGGGCTCGGCCTGGCGTCGCGTGGACTCGCGAAAGAAAACGCCCTGGACACGCCCGGAAATCAGCCAACGTCGGGTCTCAGCCATGCTGCTCGATCCATTCGGTAATCATGCCGCTGGTCACCGGACCAATCCAGGTGTTGACCTTCTCGCCGCTGGCATCGACCAGAAACGTGGTTGGCAGGGCGCGCGGCGCTCCGAGTGCTTCGGGTGGGTCGTAGACATCGACCAGCAGAATCGGGTAGCTGGCCGGGAACTGCTCCAGGAACCGCTCGAATTCCTCGACCGAGGTATCCTCGAAGGCCAGTCCGAGCACGGTGATGTCGGAGCGCGAATCGTGCAATTGCGACAGGTCGGGGATTTCCTTGCGGCAGGGCGCGCACCAGGTTGCCCAGTAGTTGACAACCACCCAGTCACCACGATAGTCCGCCAGCCGGTAAGGCTCGCCATCAAGGCCGTCCAGTTCGAAGTCGATCTCGGCCATGGCCGGGGCGCCAATCCACATCAGCGCAATCAGGATCCAGATTGATTTCATCTATTGGTCTCCTTGCTCGTCGAGCGTTTCATCCCCGGGCCTGAACTGCAGAAGCGACTTGATCGATCGATTCATGAACGCATCGGCCTTTTCATTCATGGGCTTGAGCCCTTCGATCAGGGCGCGATCCCAGTGACTGTCCACGGGCATGTCGTCGAGCTCGCCCACAGGCAGTATGAACGATCCGCTGCGGTAGAGTTCCGCGACACGGACCTCGTCGAGGTCGGCCGACAACAACCAGTCACCATCATCATCGCGATGAATCAACCCGGCATCGTGGAAATATCCCAGCAAACGCTGAAGTTGCACGTCACTGGCGGCCGACTCGCGCCGAAGTAACTCGCCATTGGACAGCGCCAGACCCCTTCGCTGGGCCTGCCAGAAGTGTCCGAGCAAACGAATGGCCAGGGCCAGCTCATGGCGCGACGGCCAGACCCAGTCCGCGCGATGATAATTGAAGGTCGTCAAGGCCGCCGCCACACTGGCGCCGAGCAATACCACCACCCAGGAGACATAAATCCAGACCAGGAAGATCGGTACCGTGGCCAGCGCGCCGTAGAGGCGTTCGTAGGTCGGGAAATTGGTGACATACCAGACAAATCCGCCCTTGGCCCCCTCGAACAATAGCGCCGACAGCAAGGCCCCGGCCAGGGCGTGACGCCACAGCACCCGCCGGTTGGGGACGATGATGAATATCAGCGCAAAGCTCACCAGTGCCACGAAAAACGGGGTCATGCTGAGCACCGCCCCCTGGAGCACGCCGCGCACCGCCTCGGGCGCGAGCAACGGCAGCGCCGCCAGGTACGATGTCATCGCCAGGCTGGCGCCCATCAGCAATGGGCCCAGGGTCAGCACCGCCCAGTAGGTCACCAGCCGGCTGGCCAGTCGGCGCTGGGCGCGCACCCGCCAGATCCGGTTGAGACTTTTCTCGATCGTGGCCATCAACAGGATGGCGGTAAAGATCAGAAAGACCGTGCCCGCGCCGGTCAGACCGGCGGTCCGGCCAACGAATTCCTGGAGATACTCGCGCACCTGGTCTCCGGCTGCCGGAACAAAGTTGGCAAAGATATAGGCCTCGAGTTCGTCAGCCCAGCGATCAAACACCGGGAATGCCGAAATGACGCCAAACATCACGGCCATCAACGGCACCAGTGCCAGCAAGCTGGTATAACTGAGGGCGCCGGCAGCTTCCAGGCTGCGATCCTCGCGAAAATGCTGCCAGAGGTGATGCCCGAACGCCTTGAGCCAGCGTGGGTCGACCAGCGCTTGCAAGGGTGTCGGAGTCCGAACGGCCGGTCCGGAGGCGTTAGACTGTTCCTCCGAATCCCGTTTCTTTGATTGTCCGGAATCATTCATGACTGTCACCATCTATCACAATCCACGCTGCTCGAAGTCTCGCCAGACCCTGAATCTGCTGAAAGAGCGAGGGCTTGAACCCGAAGTCATCGAGGACCTCAAGGCGCCACCCGAACCCTCGGAACTCAAGCGTATCATCGCCATGCTGGGGATCACAGCCCATGAACTCCTGCGCCGGGGCGAGAAAGAATACCGCGAACTGGGGCTGGGTCCGGATCATGACGAAGACGAGCTGATCCAGGCCATGATCCGTCATCCGCGCCTGATCGAACGCCCCATCGTGATCGCCGGGGCGCAAGCACGCCTGGGCCGTCCGCCCGAGAACGTCATGGACATCCTGCCATGAACGATATTCTCATCCTGGTCCACTCGGTGCACGGCAACACGCTGGCGATGGCGCGCGAAATCGCCCGCGGCGTGGAGCAGATCGGCGATGCCGAGGCGCGCCTGAGGGCCGTGCCGCCGATCACCTCGGCACTAGAGCCGGAGCGCCAGACGGTTCCGGAAGATGGTCCGTCACTGGTCGAGGCCGAAGACCTGGCCGAATGTGCCGGCCTGATCATGGGCAGCCCAACCCGCTTCGGCAACATGGCCTCGGCGATGAAGTACTTTCTCGATGGCACCGGTAGCGAGTGGTTTTCAGGCACATTAACCGGCAAACCCGCAGCGGTCTTCACATCGACTGCTACCCTGCACGGCGGTCAGGAGTCGACCCTGTTGAGCATGATGATTCCGCTATTGCATCACGGCATGGTGCTGGTCGGCCTGCCCTATTCCGAGCCCGAGCTGACCACCACGCGCTCCGGCGGCACGCCGTATGGCGCCAGCCACCTGGCCGGCCCCGACAGCGACCGCGCGCTCGATGACGATGAACGCCGACTGTGCCGGGTGCTGGGTCGTCGGGTGGCCGAACTGGCGGTCAAACTGCAATGAAATGGGTCCATCCGGGCTGGTGCCGCTGGTCGCTGATCGGCCTGATCGTTCTGCAGCCGGCCTGGTTCGGCGGCGTCTACAACCCCGGATTGCCGCTGGTCCTGATAGCTCTTGCGGTGGCCCTGGCGCCCTTGCTGGCGGTGGCGCCGGGGGTGTGGCGACTTCAACCGCGTACCCTGGTCATCGGCGGCTGCGTGCTGCTGCTGTATTTCTGCTTTGCGGTCATGGAGGCCTGGATGAACCAGTCCGCCCGCGTCCCGGCCATCATTCAGATCAGCTTGATCAGTCTGTACTTCGTCGGTCTGGCGGTCATTCGAAGGGCGCCGGCCAGGAACGGTTGAGCCACTTGAGTAAGTCGAGTTTTTCCTGGGCATAGTCGAATTCCGGCGCCGCGTGCCCGGCCTCGCGAAGCGGAGCGGGCAAGGCCACCCAGTGCTCACGTAGCTGCTCCATGCGTTCACGGCCCAGCAACGGCACGCTCGCCATGGGCTGGCCGGCATCACGCAACTGGCGCACGCGCTCGCGCGTCAGCATTCCGCCATCTCCACTGAGCGCGGCCCGGACGCCATCGTGGTGGCGCAACAATCGCGGATAATGCAGCTCGACCACGCGCCTGAGCAGGGTGGTGTTGTCACTGACCTCGGTCATGGCCAGTGTGAGCGGATCGGTGGCGTCGGGGCCCGGCGGGTTGAGCAATCCAGCCGACAACTGGCGCTCCCGGCGGGTGGTCAGATCGGAAAGGTGAGCACGCACCTCCACGGCCAACTGCTCTCCCTCATCCTCACTTTCAAGCAGGGTTTCGACCTGTCTGCCGGTCACGAACCAGTCACGCCATTCACTGCCGCGATCCCAGTTTGCACTCAACTGGGATTCCGCCGTGGTCGGCAGATTGACGAAATAGGTCAGTCGATCCGGCACCAGGCCCAGGCGGCGCTCGTGCAGATGACTCGCGATGGATTCTCCAGTCAATTCGGTGGGACAGTCCATTTCAAGGATGGATTCTTCGGCAGCAGCGAACAGATAGTGACGCCTGTCCGCTGAAGTCAGACGCTGACTGAAGACCACTTCCTCCTCGTCATCACTGACGAAAGAGCCGGTCAATTCGAAACTCAATCGTCCATGGTAATTGGCCACGCGATCATCCCGACCACGCGCTGAGCGTTTTTCCCGATCCACCCACCGTACATTGCCGTAGCACAGTTGCAATTCGCCAAGACCGACCTGGTCGGCCAGCAGATAAGCGTTGGGAAACAGGCCAAGCAAAGCGCGGCTGGCCGGCAATTCGATGCGCGCATCACAGGTGGCAGCCTCCTCGCATGGTCTGACCATCAGGCCCTCGGGTCGATACGCGGTCACCTGATCGGTTCCGGCATCGAGATCGATATCGGCGCCGGTGCGCGTGACCGACTCGTAGAACTGACTGACGGCATCCTGCACGGCGCCGGCAAGATTGGCCTGGGCGCGCTCATGGCGCTCCAGAAGGCGTTGCACCGGATCCGTGCGCACGCTGCCCAGGCCCGTCATGCAATCGACCCATCCGGCTCGCCCGTGCTCGAGGTCCCTGCCTCTGTCGGAGATCGCATCAACGGCCTCCCGCCAGCGCGGTGTTCCGAAAAACACCGGCCGTTGCGGCACCCAGTACACCAGGTACTGCATCAGGACCGACCACTCCAGCACATTGACCCACGCGATTGGCTCACAGGCGGCACTCAGGTGCCAGTTGAGGTGTCCGTCCAGGTAGCTGGCCCGTTGCCAACTCACCAGGCCCATTTCGCGGCGCAGAAACGAGGCCGCGAAAGGACCACCTCCATCCCCGGTCAGCTCCTCGCGATCCAGCTCATCGGTCAGTAACCCGGTCAACTCGTTCAGGCACGCGTCAAACACTTCACGTGGCAGGGGTCCAACGAGCAACGGGTCCGGATTGCACTGGCTGATGGCCTGTCGAATATCCTCGCGGACCGGCTGATCCAGATAGAACGCCGCATCGGTGGCAAACAGGGCCAGGCGAGCGTAGGCATCGGCCAGTTCGGAAATCGCCGCAAGCTGCCCGGGTTCCGACTCGGCCAGATAGGCCGCGGCATCCTGCATCAGGGCCAGAATGACCGGAAGCCCGGTGTCCACATCTCGCCAGCGCGAAGGGTCCTGTCCAGCCAGGTCATCGAGAAAGGTTTCATACTCGTCGGCCTGGCCCTGGTCCGAGGCGGCATCGGAGAGCAGGATCAGCCCCTCCATCAGGGTCCAGACCATGGACAGAACCTGCCCTCGATGTTCATGCATCCGCGCCTCGTCAAGCAGCAATTCGGCGATCACCAGCCGTCGCTCGGGATGCTGGTCCAGTCCGGTCATCTGCGTGACTCGATCGGCCTGGCGCATGGCATGATCGCGATCCTCGGATTCGCTCTCATGCAAGCGATCCAGCAACGGCTGCCAGTACTCAACGATGCGCACTTCAGCCGACCGCTCATCCGATGGGTCAGCGTCCTGCTCATCAGATATTGCGTTTTCAAGGTGGCCCAGAAGTGACGTCCACAATTCCGCGGACCGATAGGCGGCCTCCGGATAAAGTCGGGCCAGGCGTCCAGCGGCATCTTCGCGGCGCAACAACTCGGAGACCCGATGAAGGCGCGGCATCATCGAGCCGGTCACACTGGCCGGCATGTTCTGATCGCGGGCATGGACCAGCCAGGCAAACATGCCATCGGATGTCACCGCCCATTTCGGGTCGACCCACTGGGCCCGTCGTTCCAGGGTCAGCGTATGCGACTCGACCTGTTCCTGCCACCGCTCGGCATCAACCGCCCCATCGCCCAGCCAGGCCGCCAGGGCCAGGCTGCGCGCACGTGCCTCGACAGCGGTTTCCGGATGAAAGTGCAAGGCAGCAATTTCGTTGACCGGCAACTGCGCATGCCCCGTGCCGGCCCAGCCGCCCGCCAGCAGAATCAGCCCAGTGACCAGGATGGATTGCGATTTCATGGCCGCTATACTACCTGCAACCCTACCCGTTCGAAACGATACAGGCACGAAATTGAACAAGCTCAATATCCTGGCCACCGGTGGCACGATCGACAAGATCTACTACGATGACAAGTCCGATTACCAGATCGGCGAACCGGAAATCGGGCGCATTCTGCGTGCCATGAATGTCGCTTTCGACTTCGAGATCAGGGCCCTGATGCGCAAGGACTCCTTGCACCTGGATCAGGCCGACCGCGAACTCATCCGCCAGGCCATCCAGACCAGCCCGGACCGGTATTTCCTGATCACTCACGGCACCGACACCATGACCGACACCGCTGCGGCACTCGGCGATGTAGGTGAGCGGGTGATCGTCATGACCGGCGCACTCAACCCGGCCCGGTTCATCGACTCGGACGCGGTGTTCAACATCGGCTGCGCGGTCGGCGCCGTCCAGTCCCTGCCCCCCGGCATCTGGATTGCCATGAACGGCTGCATCTGGGACCCGGCCAAGGTCCGCAAGAACCGCCGCGCCAACCGCTTCGAGGCGGTCTAGGGTTTTAGGGGGTAAGCATCGGGTGGTATCCGACCGCTCATGGACTGACCGGTCAAATACCACCCACTGCGACAGGTTGGAGGAGATTGAAAGTCTGGTGGTGGCCGAGTCCGGACTCCCGTATCAATCTACTCCCACCCGACAAGCGACGAGTGGGCTTGACCGGGGCCGGGCTCGAGGTGACGGAAGCGACCAGAGCCTTTCCGCAATTGGAGCACCCGAAAGGCCTGCTAGGGGCAAACCCCTACCCATTGGAACAACCGAAATTCGGTCGGCACCAAAACGCCACTGAAGCAAAACTTTCGATCCGGTCGTGCACCTCGAGCCCGGCCCCGGGCAAGACCACTCGTCGCCCCGCCCCCCCATACTCACAAGTCCCGGGGGTTCTCCGAGCCGGTTCAGGTCGCTGGACTTGTCTCCGACGCTATTCGTGCCCATGATTAAGGTCTGATTCCCCAAAAAAAGAAATCTGATGCCCAATCGCACCGCGCTTTACGATGCCCATGTCGCCGCCAGCGGCAAGATGGTGGACTTTGCCGGCTGGTCGTTGCCGATCAACTACGGTTCGCAGCTCGACGAGCACCATGCCGTCCGCAACAGCGCGGGCATGTTCGATGTTTCGCACATGACTGTCGTCGACATTCGTGGCCCGGAGGCCGGACCGTTTCTGCGCCGACTGCTGGCCAACGATGTC
Source organism: Wenzhouxiangella sp. (assembly GCA_007134485.1). Lineage (GTDB taxonomy): Bacteria > Pseudomonadota > Gammaproteobacteria > Xanthomonadales > Wenzhouxiangellaceae > Wenzhouxiangella. The sequence continues at coordinate 58,828 of SLKT01000099.1, forward strand.
GCCAGGCTCAAGGATTCCGGCCAGGCCTTGTACGGCTGCATGCTCAATGATGAAGGCGGCGTCATCGACGACCTGATCACCTATTTTCTCGATGAGACGTTTTATCGGACCGTGGTCAACGCTGCGACCCGGGAGGCCGATCTGGACTGGATCCGCCGTCAGGCCGGCGATTTCGATGTCGAAATCGAAGAGCGCGAAGACCTGGCCATGATTGCTGTTCAAGGGCCAAAGGCCCGGCAGATCGTCATCGATCTGCTCAAGGCCCCGGCCCTTGAGGAGCTCAAACCTTTTCGATCCTCAAGCCACGGTGACTATTTCATCGCCCGAACCGGCTACACCGGCGAGGATGGCTTCGAGGTGCTGCTGCCGACCAGCCTGGCCGAGTCCTTCTGGAAGGGATTGGCCGATGCCGGCGTCGTCCCCTGCGGACTGGGCGCGCGCGACAGCCTGAGACTGGAGGCCGGGTTGAATTTGTATGGTCAGGACATGGACACCAGCACCTCGCCGCTGGAGTCGAACCTGGGCTGGACCGTGGCCTTTGATCCCGAGGATCGTGATTTCATCGGCCGCCGGGCCCTGGAGCAACAGCAATCCGAAGGCGTGAACCATCAACTGGTGGGTCTGGTGCTCGATCGCGGCGCCATTCCCCGCACCGGTGCGAAAGTCCACGCCGGCGACGGCCAGGGTCAGGTTACCAGCGGCAGTTTCGGCCCCACCATCGAACGCCCCATCGCCCTGGCCCGCATCCCGACCGGTTCATTCGAGACCGTCGAAGTCGAATTGCGCGGCAAACGCCTGCCCGGCCGCGTCGTCAAACCACCCTTCGTGCGCGCCGGCAAAGTCAGAGTCTGATTAAGAAGATTCACAATATTGTTCTAAAAACATTAGAAACAAAACCTTGAAAACGCAAAGACGCGAAGACGCTAAGGTTTTATTAGATATTATTAAACTTTGCGTCTTCGCGTCTTTGCGTTTCTCAGGTTTTCGTGTTTTTGGTGTAATAACCTCGGAGACTCTCTGGTGAAACTCGGCCTTATCGAATCAAGGTAGCGCGGCGGATCAGGACGAAGACCGGGATGGCGCCGAGGATGACCAGGACCAGGGCCGGGGTGGCGGCCATTTGCCACTGGCCCTCGGTGGTCAGCTCGTAAATGCGAATCGCCAGGGTGTCCCAGCCGAAGGGTCTGAGCATCAGGGTGGCCGGCATTTCCTTGGCAATCTCGACCAGGGCCAGCAGAAAGGCAGTAACCAGCCCCGGCCACAACAGCGGCAGGTTGACCCGCCACAGTCGGTAACTGCGCGATACCCCGAGGCTGCGGGCCACCTCCACGTATTCCGGTCGAATGCGTCCGGCCACCCCGTCCAGCGGACCCCAGGCCACGCGCACGAAGCGAATCAGGTAAGCCAGTATCAAGGCCGCCAGCCCACCGGCCAGCACGGTCCCGGCAAACTGGTCAAATCGTATGAAGGCCAGCATGATCGCCACGGCCAGCACGGTGCCGGGAATGGCATAGCCCAGGGCCGCCAATTCGCCCAGCATGACCACCCGTCGACGGGCCCGATGAGTGGCAATCAGCATCATGACCCCGCCGACCAGCACGGTGATGGCCCCGACCAGACCGAGCAGCATGGTATTGCCGATCACGCGCGGCATGGTGCCCGAGAACACATCGCCGAGATTGGGCCAGGCCCAGATCAGCAATTGAACCAGCGGTGCCACCACCGCAACCAGGATCACGGCCAATTGCACACCGGTGGCGGCCCAGGCGCGGGCGCCGGACAAGCGAATGCGATGGGCGCTGGGACGACGGTCGGAAAGCTGGGCCCGATGGCCGCGCGAAAAACGCTCGGCCAGCAACAGCACCAGCATGAACAGCATCAGAATGGAAGCCAGTTGCACGGCGGCGGTCAGGTTGAACAGGCCGAACCAGGTGCGGTAGACAGCCGTGGTAAAGGTCTCGAACCCGTAAATGGCCACCGCACCGAAATCGGCCAGGGTCTCCATCAACGCCAGCGCCAGCCCGGCCACGATGGCGGGGCGGGCAATCGGCAAGACAACCCGCAAAAAGGTTTCCAGGGGCCCGACGCCGAGACTGCGTCCGGCCTCGAAGGCGGCCAGTCCGCCACTGATGAACGAAGCCCGGGCCAGCAGGTAGACATAGGGATAGAACGCCAGCACCAGAATCAACAAGACCCCACCCGGTTGACTCAGCGCGGCCAGCAGGGCCGGCGAGGTGCCGAACATGTCCCGCCACAGGGTTTGCAGAGGGCCGGCATAGTCGAGCACGCCGAGATAAATGAAGGCCAGCACGTAGGTCGGGAAGGCCAGCGGCAGGACCAGCAAGGGATCCAGCCAGCGTCTCAATGGATACTCGCAACAAGCCGACAACCAGGCAAGCCCCACCCCGAGAACCGTCACCCCGACCCCGACAACCACCACCAGCAGCAGGGTATGACGCACCAGTAGCGGCATCATGTGGCGGCGCAAGTGTTCCCAGGTGTCGGCCTGCGGGTCCAGCCAGCTCAGGGCCAGCATCATCAATGGCAGGCCGACCAGCAACAGCAACGGCAACAACGCCCAGTGTCGCCCCGGGCGCCTGATAAGTCGCTGTTTAAGCGCCTCAGCGGTAGCGGACACGGTCCATGAGGCGTACCGCCTCGGCCTGGCGCTGCCCGGCCACCGTCAGCGGTGTCTCGTCGGCCTCGAACTCGCCCCAGTCCACGACCAGCCCCTCGGCGGGGATTGCCGGGTTGGCCGGAAACTCCAGGTTGCGCTCGGCAAATTCGGCCTGGGCCTGGTCGGAGGCCAGCCACTCGATCAGAGCTTGAGCCTGGGCCGGACGGGGTGCATGCCGAGTGACCCCGGCGCCGGAGATATTGACGTGAACGCCGGTGGTGTCCTGGTTGGCCCAGAACAGTTGCACCGGGTAGTCGGGATCTTCGGCCACCAGTCGGCCCAGGTAATAGCTGTTGACGATGCCGACATCGCACTGGCCGGCGGCAATCGCCTCGATGACCTGGGTGTCCGAGGAGTACGGGTTGGTGGCCAGGTTCTCGACCCAGCCCGAGACTATCTCGGCAACGCGGTCCTGACCGTGATGCTCGATCATCATCGCCACCAGTGACTGGTTGTAGACCTTGCGAGAGGTCCGCAGGCACACTCGTCCGGCCCAGCGTTCATCGGCCAGGTCTTCGTAGCTTGACAGCTCGTCGGTCTCGACCCGATCGGGGTGATAGACGATCACCCGCGCGCGCAGCGACAGGCCGAACCAACGCCCCCGGTCATCACGCAGGGCGGCAGGAATGGCTTCCTCGAGCGACGGGCTTTCGATCTCGGCCAGCAAATCCCGTTCGGTGGCCTGCCACAGGTTGCCGGCATCAACGGTCATGAACACGTCCGCCCGTGTCCGCCGACCTTCCGCAGCCAGCCGCTCGATCAACGAGGCTTCCGTGTCACTGGTGAAATCGACCTGGACGCCGGTGGCAGCCGTGTAGCGCTCGAACAATGGTTCGATCAGGTAAGGCTGGCGGGAGGTGTAGACCACTACTCTGGCCTGTTCCTCGGCTGCTTCATCAGTCGGCTGCGGCGCCTGCTCGGCGCACGCGGTCAGAACCAGGACAACAAAGGCAATGATGACGGTTCGCATGGATGGTCTCTCGTGGGCTCCTGAATGCATATTGTAACGCGAATGATTTGCATTTAGGGATTTATCGGAAGACGGAAGACGGGAGACGGGACTACTCGAAGCGGTCGGCGAAAATGGAGGGGGACGGGGCCAGTGAGGACAAGCCGACGAATTCGTTTTCCTCTCCCCCGAACTTGAGCTTCAACTCCGATTGCACGGGAGGGTGGTCCGCCACCAGGGTAAATCGATACATCATGCCCCAGTCCAGGGGCGTATCACCGGGATCGGTCCAGCGGACATGATCGGATTCGCGCGCCATGGTCCAGTCCTGGCCGTTGAGACGGTCGGCACGGGCGAAATCAAGTCCATCGACTTCGACGCTGCTGAATGCCGGAACCTGCAGCCCGATCAGGCCGCGATTGGAGGTGACTTGCAGATCCGGGGCACTGCCCTCGATGGTCGCGATCATGAAGTCGTAATTGAACACTGCGTAGTCATAGCGCCATGAGTCATCCCCCAGATCGGTGGTCTGTACCGCCACGACAATGATGCCGTTGTCGGTCTCCACAACGCTTCGCGAGGTCCCGTCCTGCTCGCCAGTCACCCAGGCATCGAGCACCGAGCCCTGGTTCATTGCGGTGTCGGGCGAAATCGGGAATGACCAGGTAGAGCCATCCCAGGCCGGGCTGATCTCCAGCCACGCCATGGCGTTGAAGATATTGGTCTCGTCGCGGGTTACATACCAGGCATCGAGAAAGTAGCGAGCGTCGGGATGAGCGTCCGGGTCAAGCTCCGATTCCATGACCAGCAGCCGATTCTCGTAGCCGCTACCACTGTCCTGGCTTTGGCTGCCGTCACACTCGGGATCGAAAAAGGACTGGCATCGCCCCCACAGCCCCTGGTCAGGCACAACCTCATTGCGGGGGGCAAGATAGGTGCCGATGTCATTGGAATTGACGGCATAGATATCAACACATCCAGACCACAGGATATTGCCACCGGGGCACGGACATTGAAGCCCGATATTGATGGTATAAAAGGTATGTTTGAGCCCGGACACTGCAATCATCTCGAATTGCCCGTCGGCCGACAGGCGATACAAGCTCCAGATCAGGTAAGGGTGCTGGTCATTGTCATATGGCGGGAACGGTCCCGTGAATTGCAACCACCAGGGCACATCGGCACTTCCCTCATTGGTCAAGGTCGCACTCGGAATGATGACCATCGGCCCACCATCAGCTCCGTCGCAATCCTGGCAGCGACCGAATTCCGGCGTACCCATTGCGGTCATGGCGATATCGGCATCAAAACCTTCGTCGGTCGGCCAGTTGGCATGCTCGATCTTGCAACTGTCCAGGGGCTCGAGTCCGTCGGCCCTGTCGACGATGGGAGAGGATGCGAAAACGCCGCCGATGGCCCTGCCTGCCAGTTGCGGGATGCCCAGAGCAACCGCCAGTGCAGGCGCGACTCGAATATCCATGTAGCGCAACGATAGCCAGTCGGCCTCGTCCATCAACTCGAAATGAACGTGATCCAGGGTCAGCCAGGCCTGGCCGTGTTCATCCTCCAGGTGAAAAGATGGTGGCGTTGTGGCGGTTGTTGACAGCGTGAAGTCGTTCAGCGCCAGGCGCTTTTCGCCGTGTACGAATTCAAGCCGGCCGCTGTAATTCAGACCACCGGTCGGAAATGACCGCAATGCCAGGTTGGGTGCCTCCATGGCCAGGCTGTCCAGATCGGTGCCCGGAAAACGGATGTGCCGGTGGCCCTGCGGATCGGCGGGTGGCTGATCAGCGAGCGTCCCTTCGGCATGTATTTCGATCCCGTAGGCCTCGAGAATACCGGTGTTGAAACGAAACTCGATTTCGCCGCCACGCGCCAACAGATCCACATCGGCCAGCGCCGCTTGCATCGTCAGGGCAGCCAGCAGGGCCGACAGAACAGGGGCGATCCGCATTCAGGTTCCGTGGTGGCGATCGGGAACCCGATTATGGCAGATCACCAACGGGGCTACACGCGCCCCTTCAAGCCCATGGCATCGCCGCCGGCGTAGCGGGCCTGACCACCCAGGCGGGCCTGAATGCGCAGCAACTGGTTGTACTTGGCGACCCGATCCGAACGACACAGCGAGCCGGTCTTGATCTGGCCGGCATCGGTGGCCACGGCCAGGTCGGCGATGGTGACATCCTCGGTTTCGCCGGAGCGATGCGAAATCACCGTGCCAAAGCCGGCCTCGCGGGCCATGTCGATGGCCGCCAGGGTTTCGGTCAGCGTGCCGATCTGGTTGGGCTTGATCAGGATGGCGTTGCCGATGGATTCGCGAATACCGCGCTCGAGAATGCCGGTGTTGGTGACGAACAGATCATCACCGACCAGTTGCACCTTTTCACCCACCGCCTCGGTCAGCAGCTTCCAGCCCGCCCAGTCGTTTTCATCCATGCCGTCTTCAACGGACACGATGGGATAACGCTCGACCAGGCCGGTCAGGTATTCGACAAAAGCGCCGGCATCGAACTGGCGTCCTTCCGAGGCCAGTACGTATTGACCATCCTCGAAAAACTCGCTGGAGGCGACATCCAGAGCCAGCGCCACCTGCTCGCCGGGCCGGTAGCCGGCCTCATCGATGGCGCTCATCAACAATTCCAGGGCTTCCTCGTTGGAACCGAGGTCGGGTGCGAAGCCGCCTTCGTCACCGACGGACGTGCTCAGGCCGCGGCGCAACAGCAACGCCTTGAGAGTATGGAAAATCTCGGTACCGGCCTGCAGCGCGGTGGGAAAATCGGGCAATCCGACCGGCATGATCATGAATTCCTGGATATCGACCTTGTTGTCGGCATGCGCACCGCCGTTGAGCACATTCATCATCGGCACCGGCAGGCTGGGGCTGCGACCGGTACTCTCGAGCAGGTGCTCATACAACCACTGCCCCCTGGCCCCGGCGGCGGCATGCGCGCAGGCCAATGACACGCCAAGCAGGGCATTGGCGCCCAGGCTGGCTTTGTTCGGACTGCCGTCGAGTTCGATCAGGTGCTGATCGATGGCGGCCTGGTCCTCGACGGACATGCCTTGCAGCGACCGGGCAATCCGTTCATTGACCTTGGTCACCGCCTGACGCACACCCTTGCCCAGGTAGCGATTCTTCTCACCGTCCCTCAGTTCGACCGCCTCGCGTTCTCCAGTCGATGCACCGGACGGCACGGCAGCACGCCCGACGGTGCCGTCATCGAGGGTGACTTCGGCTTCCAGGGTGGGGTTGCCGCGGGAGTCGAGGATTTCGAGGGCTTGGATTTGTTTGATTTTCATTGTTTCCTCACGTTGTTCGGAAGGTGAAAGGAGGAAAGGTAAAAGGTGAAAGGATGCCCGGTACCGAGCGCTTTTCTACCTTTCACCTTTTACCTTTTACCTTTAACCGGGTCGTCCTTTGACGATCCTATCTATCTCGACCAGCGTTTCCAGCAACGCCTCCATCTCCGACAACCGCATCGAATTCGGCCCATCGCACAGCGCCTTCTCCGGTTCCGGGTGGGTTTCGCAGAAAATGCCGGACACGCCGGCGCCGGCCGCGGCGCGGGCCAGGACCGGGATGAATTCGCGTGCTCCGCCCGAGGATTCACCCTGGCCGCCGGGCAACTGCACCGAGTGGGTAGCATCGAAGACCACCGGGCAGCCGGTGTCGCGCATGATCGCCAGTGAGCGCATGTCCGCGACCAGGTTGTTGTAGCCGAACATGTAGCCGCGTTCACAGACCATAAGCTGGTCATTGCCCGTGGCGCGTGCCTTTTCGACCACCTTGCTCATTTCCCAGGGCGAGAGAAACTGCCCCTTCTTGATATTGACCGGCTTGCCGAGACCGGCCACGGCCTGGATGAAATTGGTCTGGCGACACAGAAACGCCGGGGTCTGGATGACATCGACGACCTCGGCGACGGCTTCCAGCGGGGTGTCTTCATGGACATCGGTCAGCACCGGCACGCCGACCTGTTTTCGGACCTGGGCAAGCATCTCCAGCCCGGCCTCAAGGCCGGGGCCGCGGTAGCTCTTGACCGAGGTGCGGTTGGCCTTGTCGAACGAGCCCTTGAACACGTAAGTCATGCCCAACCGGTCAGTGATCTGCTTGAGGTGCGTGGCGACTTCCAGGCACAACTCGAGCGATTCCAGCGTATCCGGCCCGGCGATCAGGAACAGTGGTTGCGCCTGGCCGATCTCGCGTCCGCCGACCTTCATGCCCCGGAAGCCTTGATCGCGGTCTTGACCGAAGCCTGCTGATAATTCAGCGCAGCCCGGACAAACCCGGTAAACAGCGGATGGGAGTCGCGCGGGGTGGAGGTGAATTCAGGATGGAACTGGCAGGCCAGAAACCAGGGATGGTCGGGTAGTTCGATGATTTCGACCAGCATCTCGTCGACCGAGAAACCCGACAGAAGCATACCGTGTTCGCTGAGCGCCTCGCGGTAGGTGTTGTTGAATTCATAGCGATGACGATGGCGTTCGAACACCTCGTCCTTGCCGTAAAGCTTGCGCGCCAGGCTGTCGGCCGCCAGCCGGCAACGCTGCCCGCCCAGGCGCATGGTGCCGCCCAGATCCTGATCCTCGCGGCGCAGTTCGCGCTTCCCCTTTTCATCCAGCCATTCGGTGATCAGGCCGATCACCGGGTGGGCACTGTCCGGGTCCATTTCGGTTGAATTGGCCCCGTCCAGTCCACAGACATTGCGTGCGAACTCAACCACGGCGCACTGCAAACCGAGACAGATCCCCAGGTAGGGAATGCCCGACTCGCGAGCGTGGCGAATGGCGGTCAGCTTGCCTTCAAAGCCCCGTTCGCCGAATCCGCCAGGCACCAGGATGGCATCGACATCATCCAATACACCGACGCCACTGTCCTCGATCTCCTCGGATTCAACCGGCTTGATTCGCACATCGACATAATCCGGCAAGCCACCGGCAATCAGCGCCTCATTGAGTGACTTGTAGGCATCGGCATGCTCGACATATTTTCCGACCATGCCCACGGTGACCTTGTGGCGGGGACGGGCCGCCCGTTCGACCACGTCTTCCCAGTCACCCAGGTCCGGGGCATTGGACTTGATGCCCAATCGGTCCAGAACAATCCGGTCCAGGCCCTGGCGGTGGTAGAACAGCGGGATCTTGTAAATGTTGTCCACGTCCACTGCCGAAACCACGGCTTCGGTGGCGACGTTGGTAAACAGGGCGATCTTCTTGCGCTCGTCATCGGACAGCATGCGCTCACAGCGACACAGCAACACATCGGGCTGAATCCCGATGGAACGCAATTCCTTGACCGAATGCTGGGTCGGCTTGGTCTTGATTTCGTTGGCGGCGCGCAGGAAAGGCACCAGGGTCAGGTGCATGAACAGTGCCTGGCGCCCGTATTCGAAACCGAGCTGACGAATGGCCTCGAGAAACGGCAATGATTCGATATCGCCGACGGTCCCGCCAATCTCGACCAGGGCGACATCGTAGCCTTCGACGGCCTGGTTGACCGAATCCTTGATCTCGTCGGTGATGTGCGGAATGACCTGGACGGTCGAGCCCAGGTAATCGCCGCGGCGCTCCTTGGCGATCACGTTTGCATAGATGCGCCCGGTGGTGAAGTTGTTGCGTTGGGTCATGCGGGTGCGCACGAAACGCTCGTAGTGACCCAGATCCAGATCGGTTTCAGCACCGTCTTCGGTGACGAACACCTCGCCATGCTGGAACGGGCTCATGGTGCCGGGATCGACATTGATGTAAGGGTCGAGCTTGAGCAGGGTCACGCGCAGGCCGCGCGCCTCGAGCAGCGAGCCCAGCGAGGCCGCTGCAATGCCCTTGCCCAGCGACGAAACCACGCCGCCAGTCACGAAGATCAAAGAGGTCATGCCCGGAGTTCCATGATGGTCAGGTCCGGGACAACATTCTACCCCAAAGGCCGAGTTCCCGACAGTTCGCCGTTCAGCCGCCGGCCAGCCAGACCAGGGTGGCCTGGCGCCCGGTCCGGGCCTGATCGCGACGGTGGGAATAAAAGCGTTCGGGGTCTCCGGCCGTACACAGTCCCGAATCCATCACCCGGGTCAGGCCGGCGGCCTGGAGCTCGAGACGGGCGATCTGCTTGAGGTCGGCCTGGTATCGATCGCGGGCATTGCGCCTGAAGGCTTGCTCGTGGCCGGATGAGCGGCGCGCGAAGACCGAGCGAACCGATTGATCGACCTCGTAGTGCGGTTGTGAAATCCCCGGGCCGATCCAGGCGTGAATTTCAGCGCCGGCCACCGGCAACTGAGATATCGTGCGCTCGATGATCCCGGCCGCCAGCCCTCGCCAACCGGCATGGATCGCGGCCACCAGTCGGCCATCATCAGCTGCCAGCAGAATTGGCAGGCAATCGGCCGTCAGGATGATGGCCACCTGGCCGGGTCGATCGGTCCAGGCGGCATCGGCCGATACACCCGGTTGCCAGTCATCGAGATGAATGACATTGACGCCATGAACCTGCTTGAGCCAGCATGGACTGGCCGGAAGACATTGTTCCAGGCGACGGCGGTTTGCGGTGATCGCTTCCGGGCTATCGTCGGTCGATGTGCCGAGGTTGCAGCTGGCGAACGGGCCATGACTGACACCACCGTGTCGGGTCGTGGAAAGCGCCATGACCTGCTCCGGCGCCCTCCATGCGGGCCTGATCCACTGTGCGGGCGGCGCGTTGCTCACGGGGCCAGGGCTTGCAGCAAGGTCTGAAAATCAGCCGGCAAAGGGGCGCTGGCCTCGAGCATGCGATCATCCTCCGGGTGCGGCACGCGGATGCGCGATGCGTGCAGAGCCTGGCGTGAAAACTCCCGCCACACGCGGCGCTGTATCTCGGTCAGGCCACCCGGCGATCCGCGCCGGCCATAGACCGGATCACCAATGATTGGATGGCGAATATGGGCCATGTGCACGCGAATCTGGTGAGTGCGACCGGTTTCCAGCTTGACATCCAGCAGCGTGGCGCCGCTCAGGCGTTGGGCGATGCGGTAATGGGTCACGGCCGGGCGTCCATCGGGGCGCACGACCTGGCGACGTCGATCGACCGGATGACGACCCAGGGGCTCATCCACGGTGCCGCCGGCAATCAGCTCGCCCCACACCAAGGCCAGGTAGTGGCGCTCGATGCGACGTTTTTTCATGGCCGCAACCAGAAAACGATGACTCTTGGGGGTACGAGCGATCACCAGGCAGCCGCTGGTGTCCTTGTCGAGACGATGAATCAGTCCGGCCCGCGGCAATGGCGCCAGTGCCGGGTCATGATGAAGCAGTGCGTTGACCAGTGTGCCGTCGGGGTTGCCCGAACCCGGGTGCACCACCAGGCCGGGTGGTTTGTTGACGATCAGCAATTGCTCGTCTTCAAGCAATATCTCCAACTCGATCGCCTCGGGTCGCGGATTGTCCGGGTGCGCTTCCAGCTCGGCATTCAGGCTGACGACCTCTCCCGGACTGACTGCATGGCGCGGCTTGACCTTGCGGCCATCGACCTGCACCTGCCCATCCCGGATCCAGGCCGACAGGCGCGTTCTGGAAAATTCCACCCAGCAATCGGCCAGTACCTGATCCAGTCGCCGGCCGGCATGTTCGGCCAGGATTTCGATTTCCCGATTGACACTGTTCATGGCGCTGTCCAGTTTACCCGGTTGTCGAAAAACCGTTGGCGCCTGACGCGAACCGGGATCTCCCGACTTTCAGAACGGGGTTTATGGCAAAATATCGAGGTGTTCGTGAATATCCCGTAGCAGCGTTGTTCAAAGGCGCTTTAACATCCAGTTAGCAGCCGGTCTGGCATCATGGCCGGTCTTGCGTTGTCAATCCACTCGCATCGTGTCACCGTTTATGTCGTATTCCCAATCCGCGTCTCGTTCCGTGCATCTGATCCTGATCGGTCTGATGGCCATCGCATTGCTGGTGGGCTGTGGCCGGGAGCGAATCGATGACGAGAGCAGCGCCGAGGAACTGTACTCGCAGGCTCAGACGGCGCTGCAGGGGCGCAACTATGATCGCGCCATTCGCTTGTATCGCGCATTGACCATCCGGTATCCGTTCGGTCGCCATGCCGAACAGGCACATCTCGACATGGCCTATGCGCAGTATCGTGCGCGCCAGTACGAGGCCGGCCTGACCACCCTGGATCGGTTCATACGAACCTACCCGACCCACCCGAACGTGGATTACGCCTGGTACCTCAAGGGTCTGATGCATTACGATCAAGCCATGGGCTTTCTGCGCCGGATGATGCCCGGTCAGCTCGTAGATCGTGACCAGGAAAGCGCGCGCCGTTCATTCATGGATTTTCAGGAGCTCATTCAGCGCTTCCCCGACAGCCGCTATGTCGCCGATGCCCGCCAGCGCATGGTATTCCTGCGCAACGCCATGGCCGAGCATGAAATAGTGATCGGTGAGTATTACTACACCCGGCAGGCCTACATTGCCGCGCTCAATCGCTCCAAGTACGTCATCGAAAACTATCCCGGGGCCCCGGCCAATATCGACGCGCTCCTGCTGATGGAACGCGCCTACGAGCAACTGGACATGGAGCAGCTGGCCAGCGACACCCGCAAGACGCTCGAATACAACTACTCTGATGAATTGGCCGAACGGGGCGAGCAGGAAGACGGATTTCTGCGTCGCCTCTGGCCGTTCTAGGCCGTCGTATCTTTCCTCGGAATCGGGCCAGACTGTGGAATCCACGATCGACCCGTCGCTTTCATCAGTGAGCGCCAATCCGGAAAAGCAGTCCGACCTGCTCGTCGCCCGCGTCAATGAAGTGCTGAAGGCCCGGCTGGGCGATACGCGCGGTCCGGCCGATCGGCTTCACGAAGCCATGAGGTACGTGGTTTTCAATGGCGGCAAGCGCGTCAGACCCCTGCTGATTTACGCCACCGGTCAATGGCTTGAGCAGAAACTCGAGTTGCTCGACGCCGCTGCAAGCGCGGTCGAGCTGATTCATTGTTATTCGCTGGTCCATGATGATCTGCCGGCGATGGACGACGATGACTTGCGCCGGGGACGTCCGACGGCTCACCTGGCCTTTGATGAAGCGACCGCCATTCTGGCCGGTGATGCCTTGCAGGCCCGGGCATTCGAGATCATTGCCAGTGACACGCAACTGGCCGGGCACCCTGACGCAGCGCTGGCGATGCTTGCCTGCCTGGCGCGAGCGTGCGGAGTTGGCGGCATGGCCGGCGGCCAATCACTTGACCTGCAGATGGAAGGGTCACGACCCGATCAGCAAGCCATCGAGCACATGTTCAAACTGAAAACCGGCGCGCTGATTGAATCGTCCGTGATGATGCCTTGCGCGCTTTGCCCCGATCTGGACCCGCAGCAACGCGATCTGCTGGCAAGGTTTGCGCACAACATCGGCCTGGCGTTCCAGATCAGGGACGACCTGCTCGACATCGAGGGCCAGACCGAGGTCATCGGCAAGCTTGCCGGGGCAGACCAGGCCCATCACAAGGCCTCCTGGCCGTCCCTGTTCGGGCTGCCGGCGGCACGCGAGCGAATCGATGCGCTGGCCGAAGAGGCCATGGGCAGCCTGCAGCAACTGCCGGGCAATACCACCATGCTGACCTGGCTGGGCCAAAGGCTGGTCAAACGCGATTACTGATTCCGGTAGCGTGTCGGGTCTTCGATACCGGCCTCTTCAAATCCCTGCCGTCGCAGTCGACACGAGTCGCAACGACCGCAGGCCCTGCCGTGCTCATCGGCCTGGTAGCAGGAAACCGTCAGACCGTAATCGACCCCCAGGGCAATGCCTCGCCGAATGATTTCCGCCTTGCTCAGATGGATCAACGGCGTGTGGATCGAGAAACGTCCACCCTGATCACCAGCCCGGGTGGCGAGCCGGCACAAATCCTCGAAGGCCGCGATGAACTGTGGACGACAGTCGGGATAACCGGAGTAATCGACCGCATTGACACCGATGAACAGATCCAGCGCATCAAGCGTCTCGGCATAGCCCAGGGCAAGGCTTAACATCAGGGTGTTGCGGGCCGGAACGTAGGTGATGGGAATGCCCTCGCCCGGTTCGACCGGCACCTCGATGTCATCGGTCAATGCCGAACCGCCGATGGCGCGCAGATCGACTCGGACGACCCGATGGGAACGCGCCCCAAGCGCCGAACTCAGGGTTTCAGCCGCACTCAGTTCGGCACGATGGCGTTGACCATAGTCGATGGCCAGCGTGTGGCATTCGAAGCCACCGTCCACGGCACTGGCCAGCGCCGTGGCTGAATCCAGCCCACCGGAAAGCAATACCACCGCCTTGTCCGTCATGCCAGGATGGTCCGGCCTGCTCAGCCCAGGCTGGCATCGAGTTTGCGAGCAGCCTCGGCCATTTTCGCCGATCCATCGCGAATGACTTCGGCCAGCAGATCACGGGCATATTGCTGATCGCCACCATCGGCGGTCAGGCGAGCCAGGTCGATCATGACTTCAGCCTCGTCATCGTTGAGTTTCGGCGCTTCCTCCGTCGTTTCGACCTGCTCGTGCGAATCGTCAATATCACCGGACTCACCGGCTGACATATCCGGGGCCTCAGCCAGGGGCGGCGCGATATCGGTACGTTCATCCTCCTGATCATCAACGATCAGACCGGAGGCCTTCAGATCCTTGGCCATGAGTTCGTCCAGATCGTCCATCCCCCGAACAGGTTCCTCGGACCGGGTGGCATCAGCGCCATCATCAATCGGCTCATCGTCCTGAACGACGGTTTCCTCACCCTCACCGACGATGGTGTCGTCAAAGTCAAAGTTGGTCAGGTCGAATTCCGCCTCATCCGTTGAATCTTCGGATTCGCCTTCAGGCGCTTCGGTCTTTTCGGCTTCGATATCCTCGGACGAAGCCATGGAAAACTCGGCCAGGTCGAAATCCTCCTCGGCATCAACCAGCGACAACTCATCCGTCGACACCGATGCATCGCCGGATTCGGAATCACCCACGGGCATGTCCTTCGATTCTGCATGCGCTCGCCGGTCACCCTCATCCGATGGCGATTCATCGAGTTCCAACCAATCAAACTCCTGGTCATCGACACCAGCCTCATCTGCCGCCTGCCCCACAGGTTCATCGTCGGGCTCGGACAGCTCGAATACATCTTCAGCCTCATCATCTGCTTGATCTGCATCACTCTCCGGCAGGAGGGACGCAGGCGCCTGGAGATCCTCATCCAGTTCGGGAGCGGGGGCTTCAAGGTGCTCATCCCGCACGGTGTCGGCCTGTTCGGCCGGGTGTGATCCCTCCAGTACGGCTGTAGCTGCTTCGGGATCAGGACCGGGATCGGGGTCAGGGTCGGAATCGGAATCAGGATCGGATTCCATGACCGATTGTTCCAAGCTCGCCCATGGCGAATCATCATCAACATCCGAACGCTTCGGATCGTCAATCTGCACGCTGCCGGTTTCATCCGACTCCGAGGCTGGCTTCTCATTGGTATCGATCGCCGCTCCAGTCATGGCGGCCGCGGCGGGTCCGGATGGTGGAGGCCGGGGCGGGTCATCATCATTCCTCGGCGCGCCCCCCGGCGGATCGTCATCTGGAGAGCCGTCGTCATCGGGCGGATCATATGCGGCCATCGCTGCCTGACGACGGCGATTGTAAATGCCCAGAATCAGCAGCACGATCAGCAACAGGGCCAGACCCGCGCCAGCCCACAGCCACCAGGGAATCGGCGTTGCAGGTTCGGGACCGGGTGTTGTCGGCGGCGCGATTTCCTCG
This sequence comes from Wenzhouxiangella sp., assembly GCA_007134485.1. Classification (GTDB taxonomy): domain Bacteria; phylum Pseudomonadota; class Gammaproteobacteria; order Xanthomonadales; family Wenzhouxiangellaceae; genus Wenzhouxiangella. Next base: position 74,184 of record SLKT01000099.1, read on the forward strand.
GTCCTTTCCTCTTCAGCCGGCGCTTCTTCCACAGGCGCTTCTTCAAACGGATCACCAACCGGCTCCTCGGAGGGTGTCTCCTCACGAGGCTCGAGTTGCGGGTCGGGTTCGAACAATGGGTCGATCTCTTCTTCCGGCGGATCCGGCAACACCTCCGGCTCCGGTTCGGTCGGATCGCGCTCCTCGACTGGATCGGTCACCGGATCCGGCTCGGCCACATCGTCAATGATGTCGACTTCGGCCTCACGCTCAGGTTCCGGCTCGGGGACCACTTCGCGCGGTTCGGGGGCGGGCTCTGGCTCGACCGGCGCCGGTTCGGGATCCGGCGCATCTTCGGCTGCAAGGAGATCTTCATCGTCTTCGGTCACAGGATCCGGCTCGGGGGCAACGTCCTCCGGCTCGACCACCGCATCGGGCTCCTCGATTGACGGCGGCGGATCGGTGTCAGCGGTATCACGCAGCGCCATCCGTTCTTCGCGCGAAAGATCCGAGAACCACGCCATTTGTTCGTCCAGCCGGGTTTGCGCCTCATCTGCTGGCAGGGCCAGCGCCTCTTCCAGCGAGGGCATTTCGAGGATCGCCCCTTCCATGAGCAGATTGACGTTGCCGGCAATGAAGGCATCCGGATTCAGATCGACAATGGCCAACATGTACTGGGGAATGCTGACGCTGGTATCGGGGCGGTTTTCGTTGGCGATACTCCACATGGTCTGATCACCGGTCACCGGCCCGATCGTCGCAGGTGACTCCATCTCATCGCCCATTGCAAGTGCCGGAACGAACAGTCCCAGGGTGAACAACGCGCCCATGATCAGACCGAGAGGACTCCGGAATTGACCGACATGGCGATTCAAGGTAACCCGCGACGTGCAAAATCTCATTTCATCTTCCCCTGCGTGCTGAGGCAAAGCGCCAAGTCCCGGGTTTCGCCCCTACCGACCTCTCGGATTTCCCCGGCATTGTACCGTGACATTCACAAGGCACAAGAAATCGGAGCCATTCCGGTCACCAGTGATGAAATTCCACCGTGCGAGCGCCGCCATGAACCTCGTCGGTCACCTCGATGAAACGATCATCCTGCCAGGCAAAATATCGAGCCTCGGGCAATGAGCGAGGACCCTCCGGCGACTGCCGGTACCGATAGCGAACACCACCCCACATGCTGTCCTCCAGCGGCGTGCCGATTGAATCAACGGCGATTTTCGAAAGGCCGACCTCGGGCAACGGCTCGTCCTGGGGAGAAATGAACAGCCAGGGTGTTGTTTCCGTCATCACGTAACACTGCCAGGTTGGCTCATGGCTTGCCCGCGCCTTGACCGTCACATCCGAAAACATGCGAAACCAGGGATGGTCCTTCTGGGTGTCCAGCAGCACCACAACGCAAGGCTGATCTTCAGTGACGTTCCGGTCGAGGGTTTCGCCGCTGACCTGGTCGACGGTTTCGGCAGCCGCCACGGCCATGGGTCGTATCTCCTCGTCGGTCCATGCGGCAAATCGCTTGGCAAGATCGCGCTGCTCGATCGCCAGGGCCATGGTCGCGACCACCATGGCCAGCGAAACAGTCGTGACGTATCGAATACGCATCAGGGCGATCGCAAGGGCCGCGGCCAAGGCCGCCATCGGCAGGTAGTAGAAGCGGGCGAAGGTGACGGTTCCCAGGGTATCGGCCGAGAGCATCTCGCGGAAGTTCCAGGTCAAAGGCGCCTGGAACAGGATCGTGATTCCGGCAACGACCATGACCGCACCCAGCACATGAGCATGCCATGGACCTTGCTCGTCACGCAAGGAACCCTCGAGCCGGCGCGCCTTGATCCTGCCCGGTCGCCACCGGGCAAGCACGCCGATCATCGCCAGGGTCAGGACCACCAGGACTACCGACCAGGCGACCACGGACACTGCAGGAATGGTCGGCTCGATCACGGCCGCGCGCGCCAGTTCGGGCATCGACTCGAACCAGGTCCTGACCCCCGAGGCCATGCGTCCGAGCAGATTGTTTCCACCGACCGCATAGGGCGAGGCCAGCATGAAATGGCGATAGAGAAAGGTCAGTGAAATGCTGAATCCGAGCACCGCAAAGACCGTCATCCGACGAGCCCAGGATATGCTTCGAGCCGCCAGCCCCAGACAGGCGATGGTGGTGGCCACAGGAAAAGCGATTTCCTTGCCCAGGCAGGCGGTGATCGACAACAGCGCTGCCAGCAGGAGCCACGGCCATCGCCCGGTCTGAAGAAAGCGGAGCACGGCGATGGCCAGACCCAGCAGAAAACCGACCGCCAGCAGATCGAAGCGATTGGACGGCCACAAGGTCGCCGCCACGGTAAACGGCAGCAGTGCAAAAGCCGCCACTCCCACCAGGCGCGCCATGGGCTTGACGCCGAGTTGGGCAAGCAGTGCATGCAACAACAGAATGTTGATCACATGCAGCCCCAGGTTGATCATCGAGTGACGGGCATAGTCCAGGCCGAACGCTTCGGTGGCCAGCCACCAGATCACGATTCCGATCGGGCGGAAATAGATCGGTTCGTAAAAGTGGCTCGACCAGAATGCGGCCAGTGGCGCTTCAATCAATCGCGACTGGGCGAGGAAGACGTAGTCATCAATGACGAAATCACCACTGCGCACCGGCCAGAATGAACCGATGAACACGGCGATCACCAGAAACGGCAACAAGCGTTGTATTGCCTGCAAGAACGTCATGAAACCAAAATACTGACCCAGACCCGAACAGGGGGAGAGAGACGGCTCGTTAGAGCTTCAACCTCTTGAACACTGACTCCGGCAAGAGGCCGATTACCCACATAATAACCCGCCAGATGCGCTTGACGTAAATCGCATTGGTCCGGCTACCCGCAGCCGCCAGTATCGAGCGGGCGACATGCTCCGGATCGATGGTCAACAACGCCGGCAAACGCATGCCCTCGGTCATGCGCGTGCGAACGAAACCGGGCTTGACGGTGATCACGCTGACGCCGTGATCATGCATGCGCGCGCGCAGGCCCGAAAGGTAGGCCGAAAACCCCGCCTTGGCGGAGCCATAGATGTAATTGGATCGGCGTCCACGATCTCCGGCGACCGAACTGATCCCCACGAGAGCTCCGCTGCCGCGCTCGCGGCAAAGCTCGGCCAGTTGCTCCAGCATCAAGGCCGGAGCGATGTAGTTGGTTTGCATGACCCGCTCGGCCAGGTCGGGATCGGCCTGGGCGTCATCCTGTGCCGGCATCAACCCGATCGCACACACCACCAGATCCGGCGTTCGCGGCAATTGCTCGAGCAGGCGGGCACGATGCGCACGATCAAGCACATCCATCTCGACACCCTGGACGGCGACCGGATAGCGCTGTCCCAGGTCGGCCACTTCGACATCCAGACGTTGCCGATCACGAGCCGTAACGACCAAATCGTGGCCGGCCGCGGCACAGGCGCGCGCAACGGCTCGGCCGATATCCGAGGTCACCGCCAGAATCAGCGCCAGGGGTTTGTCACTCATGTCAGCTCCAGTCGCCTGGACAGGGCGGATTGAAAACGCTCAGCATGATAGGCCGCCCGGACCTGTGCGAAAGCAGGCAACTCCGGGTAACCCGACTGCACGGTCAGGGCGTCGCTGGCGGCATCCTTGGCCAGGTAAATGCGCCCCTGGTGCGCACGCACGATGGCATCGAGCTCCCGTGAAAGCCTGAGCGTTTCAGTGTTGACCGGAAAATCCAGCGCCAGGGTGTATCCGGGCATGGGGAACGACAACGGTCCGGCTCCGGGACCAAACTTCTTGAGCACCGCCAGCATGGAGCCTTGCCCGGCCCGGCTGGTGCGCGACAGGATTTCACCCAGACCTTCACGACTGGCTTCGGGGGGCAATACGCACTGGTGTTGTATCAAGCCGCGGCGACCGTACAATCGATTCCAGTCAGCCAGACCATCAAGCGGAAAATAATAGTCGCGATAAGGCAGCGTGCGAGTCGCCCCACCCATCCGATGTCGACCGTAGTAGAGACGATTGAACGCCGATACACTCCAGCGGTTCAGCAATCCGCCCGGCGTCCAGGGGGGAATGGACCAACTTCTCGAACGTGCAGGAATCTGATGCGGTCGGGCCTGGTACCTTTTCGGCAACTGAGCGGTTTGGGCGACCTGACCGCAGAACAGCAGGGATCGTCCACGTGCCTTGCCAGCGGCCAGGCAATCCAGCCAGGCTACACTCAACGGTTGATCGGCACTGGCCTCGAAAAGCGCCATGACCTCGTCAAGGTTGCCGGCCGGCTGGGTGGTCTGACGAACCCAGGCCGATTCGATCGGCGCCAGGCGCACAGTCAGTTCTAGAATGATCCCGGTCAACCCCATGCCACCCAAGGTGGCTGAAAACAATTCCGGATGCTCTTGCCTGGAACAATCGATCACCTGCCCGTTGCCGAGCAGCATTTTCATGGAGTGAACATGCCGACCGAAGGCACCGTCGATGTGATGATTCTTGCCGTGCACATCGGCTGCGGCCATGCCACCCAGGCTGACCTGCGCAGTGCCGGGCACCACCGGCACGAACCAGCCTTGCGGAACCAGCAATTCAAGCAGATCATCGAGCAGCACACCAGCCTCGCAGGTCATCAAACCGGCCTCGCGATCAAAGCCGCGGATGCGATTGAGGTAGCGGGTGGCCACGGCCAGGTCGGGACTGAGCGCGGCATCGCCATAGGACCGGCCGTTGCCGCGCGCGATCAGTGAATGAGTTCGATCGAGCAGGCCCGGAAGCTCGTCGATGTAGCGCGGGTGAGCCAACGCACATTCAATGCGGGGATAGTTGCCCCAGCCGGCCAGGCTCACTTGCTGAAACGACGCTGGATCAAGCTTCATGTCGCCAGCAGAAACAGCCCAGCCCCGGCGACCGCGACCACCAGGCTGACCGGGTCCTTGAGAACAAAAACCAGCGGATCATCCAGCAATTTGCCGCGATGGCCCAGCATCAGCATGCGGGCAATCCAGAACAGGAACAGCCCGGCCAGGGGCCACAACCACAGCGGTTGATCATAGAGCGCGACCACCTGGTCGCTGCTGATGTAGAGGGCCAGCACGACAACAGCGCTGAATCCGGACGCGGTCGCCAGCATCGACAACATCGGCAGATCGTCCAGGTGATAACCGCGGCCGCTCGGACGACTGCGACCCGCAACCCGGGCATCAGCCAGTTCGGACTGGCGCTTGGTCAACGCAAGGCACAGGAAGACGAACCCGGAAAATGCCAGCAGCCATTCCGAAGGCAGGATGGAGGTCGCCAGCGCACCGGCCATGACACGGCTGGTATACAGCAGCGCAAGGACAAACACATCGACCAGCATCAGGCGCTTGAGCACCACCGAGTACGATGAGGTCACGATCAGGTACGCCAGTAAAAGTGCAGCCAGTGGCGCTGAAACCCATAGCGCGACTCCCAGGCCAATCATCAACAACACAGGGGCCATGACCAGGGCATAGGGAATGGACAATGCGCCACTGGCCAATTCTCGCCGACACTTGCGCGCATGAGCACGATCATGCGGCAGGTCGACAAGATCGTTGAGCAGGTAAACGGCCGACGCTACAAGACAGAAGGCCGCGAAGGCCAGCACACCCGCCAGCCATTGGCCGGGGTCCAGCGAATGGGCCGCCAGCAGCGGCACGAACACCAGCAGGTTTTTCAGCCACTGCTGGGGTCGCAAGGCGGTCAGCCAGGCCCAGGGCCGTGATGGGTCGGTACCGATGACCTCGGCCTGGTCATGTTCAGCTTCCAGCCGCTTGCGAAGTCGTCTCCGACCGGCAACGATCAGCGCCGTACGGGCCCGGGACCAGACCGCCAGGTCGGGATGCGCATCACCCAGGTAATCATAGCCGCGCGCTCCGAATTGCTCGACCAGCGCCTCTGCCTTGGCCGAACCGCGCAGGTTGATCTGGCCATCCGAGGCGAAAACCCCCTCGAAAGGACCCCATCGCGCTGCCACCGGCTCAACCATCTCTTGATCAGAGGCCGTGGCCAGGCAGACCGGACGGCCCTGTTCACGGGCCAGATGGATGTGCTCGATCACGTTTTCATTGACCGGCAGGTGGTCAGCATCCAGCTCGACCTGCTCGGCCAGTTTCCGCTTGAATGCGGCCTTGCCGCCGAACAACCAGCCAAGCATCGGGAAGATCATCCATGGCCGCCGGCCCAGCAACCGGACCAGGCTTTCATGCAACAGATCGGTGCGCAGCAGGGTGCCGTCCACATCAACCACCAGCGGCAGCGTGGTCGGATCGGTCGGACGCTGCTCCACGGTCATATTGGGGACCGCCGAGTCCCGATGAAATACCTCAGGCATGGTGTGCCTGACAAGACTGGGGCGATGTCCGGCATGGCGATGAAATCATTCAAGGAATCAACGATCGCCAAGCATAACCGATCAATCATCGACGATGCCGGTGCTCTGCAGTGGTACCCTTTGCAAACGCTTCGGTGCGGGGGTGGGGCCGCAAGCAATTGAAACCACACCAGCACCGAGGAACACACCGTTGACTCATCGTTTTCAGACCCCTCTGACCATCCTGCCGGCCCTGTGTCTGGGATTGTTTTCCATCGCCCATGCCGAGTCTTCAACGCCTTCAGGCTGCACGGACCTGAGCGGGATCGCGGAAACCCCGATGGTCGACTTCGAGACCGATATCCAGCCGCTGTTCGATACCTGTGTCAACTGTCACGGCGCCGGTGGTGCAGAGGGTCTGGATCTGAGGCAGGGTGAATCGTATGACAATCTGGTCAAAGTGGTCTCCACCACCAATGATCCCCTTATGCGGGCCGAACCTTTCAATGCCGATGAAAGCGTGCTGTTACTGGCCGTCAACTGCGAACAGCCCGGTGGGCCTAGCTTTCAGATGCCGGGAATCGAGAATCTGAATGATCGCGCCCTGGTCCGTGACTGGATCAACCAGGGGGCCTGGCCCGAACCAACCGAGCCGACCATTCCCGATGATGTCGAGTTGACTGAAGTTGTTCCTCCCGACACCTTTCACCTCGCGCTGGGACTGGTGCATGCCGGAGACGGTTCCGGCCGGCTGTTCGTGGTTCGCCAGAGCGGTGAGATCGAGGTCGTCGAGGAAAACGGCGCAAGGTCCACCTTCATGGACATTTCCGATCGCCTGACCTCGGGCGGTGAACGCGGTTTGCTTGGCCTGGCCTTTCACCCGGACTTTGCCGACAACGATCGGTTTTTTGTCAATTATTCGGCCGGCAATGACCACCCATCCGGCGCCTCGCAGGGTGACACGGTAATTTCCGAGTTCACCGTCGATGACAACGGCAATGTCAACCCCGACAGCGAGCGGGTGCTGATGACCATCGTGCAGGATTTCGGCAATCACAACGGCGGTAACATCAAGTTCGGCCCGGATGGCTACCTGTATATCGGCATGGGCGATGGCGGCAGCGGCGGTGATCCCTGCAACCGCGCCCAGACGCTGGATCCGGATGACATTCTGACCGGTGGAAGTTGTGTGGATCATCCCAGCGCCGCCCTGCTTGGCAAGATGCTGCGCATCGATGTCGACAACACCACGCCGGCCGGCAACAACAACCTGTGCGCGACCGATTCCGACGGCTCGGCCGAGTACGCCATTCCAGCCGACAATCCGTTTCTGCCCCCGCTCATTTTTTCTGATCGCTTCGAAGCAAGGGAGTTCGAGCGCCTTGGGGGTCCGTGCGCTGAAATCTGGAGCTATGGTCTGCGCAATCCATGGCGCTGGAGTTTCGATCGTGATACCGGCGATTTGTGGATTGCCGACGTCGGACAGGCGCACTGGGAAGAAGTCAATCTCGAGCCGGCCGATCATGGCGGCGGGGCTGATTATGGCTGGAAGCTGTGCGAGGCCAGTTTCACCTATCCGGCGCAGACTCCACCGGAACAATGCAGCCACGATCACCTTTTCCCGGTACTGGAGTACCCGATCAATAACCAGCCAGAGTGTGCGGTCACGGGTGGCTACCGCTACCGTGGACCGGTTTCCAGCCTCCAGGGGTTGTACATCTATGGTGATTACTGCTCGGGCAAGATCTGGCTCGGCTTCCAGGTAGGTCCGAATTCATTCGAGGAACTGGAGTTCGATCATGGCCAAGATTTCAGCGATCTGCGCTCGTTCGGCGAGGACGAGGATGGTCATGTTTACGTCGTCAACGATGGCGGAATCTGGCGCTTTGACGATATTAACCCGGCAGGTATGTAGATCGCATTCAGCCGAAGTGTGGCTTTCGTCAGCAAGGCAGCGAAACGCCGCTGTAGTCGTTCTACAGCAAGTTTCGATAACGCAGTCTGACGAAAGCCACACTGCGGCCTGTTATTTAAATTCAATTGGTTAGGGGCATCAAGCAGGCCCCGACTCTGCGTTCTCGCTCTTGCCAATGGAATCACCATTGCCTGCGAGCGACGCCTTGATTCGGGGCCTGCTTGAAGCCCTGAATGTGATCTACATACCTGCCGGGTTAATAACTGAGGGGCCGGCCCCGAACAAGATGGCTCGAAACCCTGCCTCTGCATTTGCGCCAGTAATGTGAGTCTGCACTTATGAGCACCATGTACAATGACGGCCATTGCACGGTTGGAGTTGTAGTCGATGACCATCATGGACCGTTTGCTGACGGCGGGCTTTCGTCACAACAGCAAGCGCCTGACCCGCTTTGACGGCCTGACGCCCAGTCACAACCTGCCTGAGCCCGA